>CAZKNR010000204.1:0-9530 GCA_964553925.1 uncultured Acidobacteriota bacterium | reverse complement strand
ATCGTGGTTCTCGTCGTGGCCGCCGCCGCTGCCGTCGCCATTGCGGCGTTCGAGCAGGCGGGCCTGATGACCATCGCCTTCGGAGCGATTCGCGGGAGCCGTGTCAGCGTAAGCGGAGCGCTCTGGGCGGGCGCCCGCCATGCCTTGTCGATTCCAATCCTCACGGGTTTGCTGGTGGCGCGGGTGCTGCTCGTGGCGGCTCCGTTTCTTCTGGCCGCGGGCGTCGTATACTGGCTGCTCCTCACCGAGTTCGACATCAACTACTACCTGACGGAGCGACCGATGTCCTTCTGGGTCGCGGGGATCCTGATCGCAGGACTTCTGGTGGCGATGTCCGCCCTGGTCATCCCGCGGCTCGTGGGATGGGTCTACGCGCTTCCGCTCCACCTGTTCGAGAACGTCCCTGCCGTGAAGGCGCTGGGAGCGAGCGAAGAACGCGCCCGGGGACACCGCCCGACGATTACCGTCATCCTGGTGGGTTGGGCAACGTTTGCCGTCTTGCTGTCGGCCCTGGGCATCCTGTTGGTCCGGGGCCTCGGTTCCTACCTCGTTCCCCGGTTTCAGGAGTCGATCGGAGGCCTGCTGTTCGTGATGGGCGGACTGGTTCTCGTCTGGGGATTAGTCAACCTGTTCGCGGCACTGTTCCAGGCCGCGACGTTCGCTCTCTTAACCGTTCGGCTCTACGACCGCCTGGGAGGCTCGGAGGCCGCGGTAGTGCCGGGAGCGTCGGAAGACGCGCTCGAGAAGGTCGGCGGATTTCGGCTCTCCTTTGGGACGGTCCTCAGCGTTTTGTTGATTGCCGCGGCGCTGTGCGGGGGCATCGGGTACTACCTGCTGAGCAGGGTCAAGGTCGACCATGAGGTGATCGCCATTGGGCATCGCGGGGCGCCGAGCCGCGCCCCCGAGAACACGCTCGCAGCGGTCGACGCCGCCATCGAGGACGGAGCCGATCTGGTGGAGATCGACGTTCAGGAAACCAGGGACGGACAGGTCGTCGTGCTGCACGACAGCGATTTCATGAAGCTCGCGGGCGTCGGGACCAAGATCTGGGACGCGAGCTACGACGAGGCTCGAGCCATCGACATCGGGAGCTGGTTCGGGAAGGAGTTCTCCGGCGAGCGCATCCCGACACTCGAGGAGGTCCTGTATCGCTGCAAGGGAAAGGCGCGGGTCGATATCGAGCTCAAGTACTACGGTCACGACCAGAAGCTCGAGGAGAGAGTGGTCGAGATCGTCGAGCGGGCGGGCATGGCGTCGGATATCGTCGTGATGTCGCTGAAGCAGGAGGGAATTCGCAAGGTACGCGCGCTGCGGCCGCACTGGACGGTAGGACTCCTCCTGGCCAAGGCTGCCGGTGACCCGACCAAGATCGATGCCGACTTCCTCGCGGTGCACGCCGGCCTGGCCTCGGGGCGCTTCATCCGCAGGGCTCACCGGGCGGGAAAACAGGTGTTCGTCTGGACCGTGAACGACCCCATCAACATGTCGCGAATGATTGGCCGAGGCGTCGACGGCATCATTACCGACGAGCCCGCGCTCCTGAATCGGGTGATGGGGGAGCGCGCGGAGCTGAGCTCCCCGGAGCGGCTTCTGCTCGAGGCGGCGTTCTGGATGGGCATGGTGCCGAAGGATCCAAAGGCGGAAGTCGACCTCGACCCCGAAGACGTGGAGAGGATCGACCCTGGCAACTGAACCTAATGACGAATAAACTCGGAAGAGGCGTTACGACGAAAGTCGCGAGTACCGCTGCCGTGCTGGACGTGCCGGCGGAGCATCCAGCAGTGCGCGTATGCGTCGCCGATCGGGTACACGCCGGGAAGCTGAACTGAACCAACCGAAAGGTGACATGAACACAAAAACCACGCGCACACCCGCCTTCGCTAAAGCTTCGGCGGGCAGGCAAAACCTCATCGCCGTGCTCGCCGGCGTAACACCACACCGGAGTCACGCGATGCCGATACGCCGAATCGCAATTGCCGTCACGCTTGCATTCGTTTCCACGGGGGGATTATTCGCCCAGGACATCGGGACGAAACAATTCGATCCGAAGCGCAACTACTCGCCTTACCCCGAGCAGAAATTCCCGAACCGCGTCTACTTCGGCGACACGCACCTGCACACGTCCTATTCGACGGACGCGGGAATGGGCGGACAGAAACTCGGCCCGGAGGACGCCTACCGTTTCGCCCGCGGCGAGGAGGTGACGAGCACCACCGGGCTGCGCGCCAGGCTGCGGCGGCCGCTGGACTTTCTCGTCGTCGCCGATCACTCCGAGAATCTCGGGCTTGGGCCGCTCATCACCAAGTCGGACCCATCGGTGCTTTCCAATCCTCTGGCGAAGAAGTGGCACGACATGGTCAAGTCGGGTCCGGAAGGGGGCTACAAGGCGTTTCTCGAGTGGATCGCGATGATGGGCAAAGGCAAGGACCAGATCGACAGCCCGGCGATGAAGAAGCCGGCATGGGAGTACATCGTCAACACCGGCGAAAAGTACAACGAGCCCGGCCGCTTCACCGCGTTTCTCGGTTACGAATGGACCTCCGGTCCCAATGGCGGCAACAATCTGCACCGGGTGGTGGTGTTCCGCGACGATGCGAAGCGCGCGCTGCAGTTCGTCCCGTTTTCGCTGTACGACTCGGAGGATCCCGAGGACCTGTGGAAATGGATGGATGCGTACGAGAAGAAGACGGGCGGCAAGCTCCTCGCCATCCCGCACAACGGCAACTTGTCCAACGGGCTGATGTTCGCCGCGGAGACGCTGAAGTCGAACAAACCGCTCGACCGCGACTACGCCGAGCGCCGCATGCGCTGGGAACCGCTGGTCGAGATCACCCAGGCCAAGGGTACGGCCGAGGCGCACCCGTTCCTCTCGCGAACGGATGAATTTGCGGATTTCGACCTCCTGGACAAGAGCAACCTCAACGGCACGGCGCCCAAGACCGAGGACATGCTGCAGTACGAGTACGCGCGCGAAGCGCTCAAGCGCGGCCTCGCCTACGAACAGCAGTTCGGTTTGAACCCCTTCAAGTTCGGGGTGATCGGCAGCACCGACAACCACACGGCGCTCGCCACCACGGACGAGGACAACTGGTTTGGCAAGGCGCATATCCTCGAGCCGAGCCCGGAACGCTACAAGGACGTGCTGATCGAGTCGCCGGTCGATCCCAAGCTCTCGATCACGGCGCTCGACCTGTCGGCGTCGGGCCTCGCGGGCGTGTGGGCCAGAGAGAACACGCGGGAAGCGCTCTGGGACGCGATGGCGCGCAAGGAGGTCTACGCTTCCACGGGCACCCGGCTGCTGGTGCGCGTGTTTGGCGGCTATGACTTCGCCGCGAACGACCTTGAACGCTCGGACTTCGCCGAGCAGGGCTACAGTCGCGGCGTGCCGATGGGTGGCGATCTGAAGAGCGCGCCGGCCGGCAAGGGGCCGTCACTCCTGATCCGCGCGGTGCGCGACGCCGACGGCGCCAACCTCGACCGCATCCAGGTGATCAAGGGATGGGTCGACGCGGCCGGCACGACCCACGAACAGGTGTACGACGTGGCGTGGAGCGGCAACCGGCAAAAGGATCCCCAGACCGGCAAGGTTCCGGCCGTCGGCAACACGGTCGACGTGCCGAACGCCTCCTACAGCAACTCGATCGGCGCGCCGGTGCTGGAGGGCTACTGGAAGGATCCGAAGTTCAATCCGACGGAACGGGCGTTCTACTACGTGCGCGTGCTGGAAATCCCGACGCCGCGCTGGCTGGCCTACGATGCGAAGTTCTATAAGATCAAGCTGCCCGAGGGGACCCGGATGTTCTCGCAGGAGCGCGCCTACACCTCGCCGATCTGGTACACGCCCCGGTGAGCCCGTTTGTGCGACTCAAGCGAGAGTGGTGGAAAAGACGGGTCATTACCGACGATCCCACGCTCCTGAATCGGGTGATGGCGGAGCGCGCGGAGCTGAGCTCCCCGGAACGACTGCTCCTCGAGGCGGCGTTCTGGATGGGCATGGTGCCGAAGGATCCAAAGGCGGAAGCCGACCTCGACCCCGAAGCCCTGTCGGCCATCGGCTCTCGGTGAGGGTCCTAGCGGAGGCTCAGAGCCGGGTCTCCCAGAAGATGGTAGATGGCAATGAGCTCGGGGAACGCGCCCGATTCGGCGTAAGCGCCCTGGGCGGCGAGCACGGCATCGCCGAGCCTTCGGTGTCCCTGGTTGAACACCGCATCGAGAAGCTCCAGATGGAAACGGTGCGCGGGGCCGTCCAGGCTCAGCCCGCTCGGTGAGAAGGCGACGATTGCACCTTTCCCTTCCGCCTTCAGGAGCGCTTCCGCGAGCGAGTCGAAGTAGGGGAAGTGGAAGTAGCCGTTCAGGCAGTTCATCGTGAGGAGAAGCGGCTGCCGGGTTTGAGGCGCGAGCGAAGGCACATCGGCGATGTTGAAGACGTTCTCGTCGGCCCAGAGGTGGATGCCTCCGTGGCCGATGTAGCTCAGGAGCGATGCGCCTTCATCGAGAGCGGAAACCAGCTCGCCGCGGATAGCGCCTCCGAGCTTGGCGATCGAGAAATGTCGTACGTCTCTACCCGCGAGCACTCCCCGGGCGATCCCCTCCGCGTTGGCCTCGAAGTCCCCGGCGCGATCGGAGTTGTCGGTGACGAGCAGGAGCGGGCCCGCGAGATCCGCCTCTCCGGTCTCGTAGGCGAGGATCTTCGCCACCATGACCCGCAGCTCTTCTACATCTGCGGCAGGCAGCCGCCCGATGGCCACGTCCGGGAGGAGGTCCTCTCCGTGGATCGCGGCGAGAGTCGGATCGGAGGCCGTCCAGAGGTAGGAGGTTTTCACCAGCAACGGCGGCACCAGATTTCGGACTCCGGTCCGCAAGTAGTCCTTGAAATCGTAGGTCGCATCCCCTAGGAGCAGGACGTAACGAAGCTTCGGCTCGCGCCAGTGGTGATAGGCGTAGTCGATGAAATCCCGGATGGCCTCGGGCTTCGCTTCTCCGAATCCGAACTCGCTGAAGATATCGTCGATCGCGGCGAACTTCACGGTGAGGCCTTGCCGGCTGCGGTGCTCGAGGAGCGGAGCCGCAACCGAGGAAAACTCGCTCGGGCCAATGACGAGATAGTCGGCTCGAAGCGTTTCCATTGCGAGCCGGGGTCGAGCGACCTGTCGAACGACGGGGTGAGCCACCCCTTGCTGAGATACTGCGGCGTAGCGGCGTCCCTCTTCGACGCGGAATCCGAGGGTGCCGTCCCCTGAGCTCCGAGCTCCGTCGAGCCACCGGGGATCGGCGTCCGTCAGGTCGAGAACGTGGGCCGGGCCGAGCCCGGTGACGAGCGCCGTCCCCCCTCGCGTCCAGAGGCCTTCGATTTGGCCTTCGGACGCGATCGAAAGACGCGGATAGACGACCTCGAAACGATCGAGCATGACCATGGAATACTGGGCTCCGGTGTCTCCGACGTTCTCGATCTCGAGGTGATTCTCTCCCTCCCGAAGGACTCCCTCGGAAATCTGTAGCGCGACTCTCTCGGCGCTCTTGCCGTCCCAGTCCGCCTCCCCCTGGAAGGCGCCATTGACGTAAAACCTGACGTGATGGTCGGACTCGGAAGCGAAGTCACTCACTCCCTGGAGCCAGACGGTGAGCCGCGCATTTACCGAGGGCCCGGCGGCGACGTGATTCAGCTGGAAGGAGAAGCTCTTCGTGACCGGCGCGAGCAGGACGTCCCAGAACCAGAGGTCCTCGGCATCGAGGAGCGCCGCCTGGTAGTATCGGTTCTCCTCGTAGCTCGCCGTCCCGAGATGATCTTCGACGAGCTCGCCTGATGGAGTCGCCGAGCCCGCCGCCATCGCCCTTCCGCCGGAGGCGAGCTCGAGCTCGTAGACGAGCTCATTCCCGTAGGGATTGGCGCTCGGTCCCTCGCTCCAGAAGTAGAGTCTGGATCCTGGACCGAATCCCTTTCCCACCGGCTCGACGTGAAACGAAACGGCTTCTCCCTGACGCGAAAGGCGAAGCGATTCGATTCCCCTCCGTCGCCGGCTTCCAAAGAGAGCCTCGTATCGCACTCCTTGGAGACCGCTCTCGGTCGTGACGAGTCGGGCAACGACACCTCGAGCGGGTTGTCGTCGACCCTGCCCTTCCACCACGCGGCCTTGAAAGGCGAGGTGCACCGTGAGTTTTCGCGCGAGGAGAAGCTCGCGGCTCGCGCCGTTCCACCGGAGAGGGGCGATCTCGAGCTGGGCCTTTTTCACTTCGCCCTGGAAACCCACTTGAATCAGCCGCGCAAGCTCCCCGGGCACGAGACTCGGCGTCTCGGCGTGGTGTCCGGCGCTCCCTCGGCGGGCGCGCACCGTGCCCCTCGGACTCGCGACGAGCTCTACCGCTTCCGCTCCCGAAGGACGGAGCCCGGTGAACGATTCGACCGAGGATGTCTCGACCGAGGTGATTCGAACGTTGCGACCGGAGGGGACCTCAATCCAGGGACGCAGGACCGGAACCGAGGGCGACCCTGGCAGGGGCGAGAATCCAGGAATCTCCAGGCGGACGCTCCCGTCTTCCTGGGGCTCGGCGTAGAACCCTTCGGTCGTGAGCTCGAGGACGACTTCATGGGAGCTTTGCCTCAGGATCCGGAGTGCGCTTCCTTCCGGCCTTCCATAAAGAATGAGGCTCGATTGCGCGTTCGCCGGAGGGGGCTCGGTCGCAGACGAGGGTGTCGCCGAGACCGGACCGTGAAGCTCGGTCGCTCCCGTCGTCTCGATGTCCTCGAGCTTGTAGAAGTACGTCGTCCCGTTCTCGAGGCCGGAATCCACGTACCGGTACCGCGCGCCCTCCGGAGACGAGCCGAGGCCGGGAACGAGGCGAGCGGTGATCCGCGCGTAGGGACCCGTTTCCGATGACGCGCGGTAGAGATGGAAACCAAGATTGTCGAGCTCTGTCGCCGTCTCCCACTCGAGCGCAACCGCTCCGTTCGAGCCCGTAGCCTCGAAGGAAACGAGCTCCACCCGCGTCGGTGTCGTCGCGGCGACGTCGTCCGCGCCGATGTCCCAGAGCGTCACGCGTGCGCCGGAATCGATATCGAGCCCGAAGACGCCGCTCAGGTCCGCCGCTTTGTCGATGGCGAAGCTCGCCCCCAGTAAGTGCAGGTCCTTCGACGCGGGCAAAGGATCGACGAATGCGACTGCCGCGAGAGACACGGCGGGCTGTCCACCTCCGGCGGGACTGTGGCTGGTGGCGGTCACGTCCGCGGGGCCGGAGAGGTTGTGGCTGCTCGCGGAGCTCAAGCCGGGGACGCTGTAGTTGGGGAGCGACGTCGTGTGGACGAGGTTGTTCCGGAGAACAACCGTGGGATAGGTGCAGGTCGGAGCGCACCCGACGGCCCCGCTGGGATTGCCGTAGATGCCCCTCTGCGTGACGTCATAGATGGTGTTGTTGAGCACGCGGGCCCCGACCATCGGTTGTGTGAGATCGATGGCGTCCTTGCTGGTGCGGTAGATGATGTTGTTGTACACGTCGACGTCCGAGAGGGCGTCCTGAACTTGAATGCCCGCCCCCACGTTCTGGATCAAGTTGTTGCGAATGATCACCTTCCCCGGAGCCGCGACGTCGGTCACCTCGATGGCGTCCGCTCCGGCTCGGTCTCCGGCGAACTCGATCCACTCGACGGTCACGAAGCGGGTCATGATTTCGATCAGGTCGCCGCTCGAGCTTGTAGCCGCAAGCTGGAATCGAACGCCGTTTCCGGAGATTCCGTAGTGCCGGTTGGCGCCGTCGGCGGTAAGGGTGATGGTGTGCTGCGCGTCGGTGGTCGCACCGAGGAATCTCAAGAGAATGCCATTCAACGGTCCGGTGTAGACCAGATCCTCGTAGACGATCCCGACCTCGTTGCGATCGTCGGCGACGAGGCTGGGGCTGCTTACGGCAGGAAAGAGGCCGCAGGAAGTGCCGCCGCCGTCGATGCAGTCCTCCCACGCGGCCGGTGTCAGGAACTGACGGCGGATCAGATAGCTGATGCTGGCGTTCGTTGGGCCTTGGTAGCCTTCGGTAAGCTGAAGCGATGTCTGCGACGTGACCTGCCCGATCGTGTAGTGGAACCCGCCGGTACAGGCCGGGGGATCCCCGCAAGGAATGGTGATGGTGTCGCCTCGCCCGCGATTGGAGGGAGTGAGCCACGTCGTGCCTCCGATACCGGTGACGGTGTTCGAGCCGTTGACGACGCTCACCGTCGTGCCGTTTCCCGAAGTCGCGCCCGGCCCGGTCCCGTAGTTGGTGGCAGTTTCGCCGATCGAGCGGAGGTTCGTTCTGGTCGAGTGCGGGCCGAAGGCCGCCCAGTAGTAATCGTTCGGAGCGGTGCTGCTGTTCACGCGGCTGTGGCCCCCGACCTGAAAGCCGTCCGCCTGGAGAGCCTGGATGTTATCGGCTTCGCCGAGCCGGCTCTCGAAGAGGAGCGATCGGTCAAAGCCGACGCCGGTCGAGGCGGGCTTGTGAGTGCTTCGAAAGCCGCTGCCGCTCCGCGTCACGTGAACGTATTCGGGGAAGAAGCCGACGCCGGTGATGTTCCTCAACGTGGCGCCGTTGCCGGTATACACCCCGACCGCGACCTCGCCCGGCGAGACGTTCCAGGCGGCGTAGTAGTAGGTGGTGCTGGCGGCGTTGACCCGGGGATCGAGACCTACTCGGAAGCCATCGACCTCGAGGGCCTCGATTCCGTCCGCGAATCCGGTGCTGTCGAACTGGTGCGTGAGGTCGCCGGGCATGGCCGAGGAGCGCTGGACGACCTGATGGGCTCCGCCCGACATCAACATCACGTACTCCGGCTGGAAGCCGACGCCAACGATGCTTCGGCTGTCCGTGACCCCGTCACCCGGGTAGCTCCCGAGTTTCAGCTTCCCCGGCGCCGCCTGGAACGCGACCCAGTGGTAGGTGCGGCCCGCCTCGTTAACGGTCGCATGGGTCCCGACGGTGAAGCCAGTAGTGGTGAAAGACTGGATCTTGTCAGCAGCGGGGAGGTTCGGACCGTCCATGTCCTTGGAGAAGTCAGAAGCCATGGTCGACGTCCGGATGACCGCCTCGTCGGGGGCCACGGTCACGGTGTCGTCCATGTCGACGATCACCACGTCCGGCTGGAATCCGACGTAGATCGCACGATCGTCCGCCCCGCTTCCGGCGTAGCTCCCGGACTTCACCCGCATCACCCCCGAAGGGCTCGGCGCGCCGAAGGAGATGAATGCATCGCTCATGGAGAGGTGCTGCGCTCGGATCCAGTTGTTGGAGCGGGCGGTCCTGGAGAGGCGCACTTCATCGATCGTGCCCGCGAAATTGAAGCCGCCCTCGGGGTCGCTGTCCCCCTCTTCACCAATTCGCAGAGGGCGGGCGGTCGCAAGAGACCCGAGCCCCGGGGTCGAAGTCGAAACGACGCTCGTGCCGTCCACGAAGACTTCGGCAGTGCCCGGTCCATCGGTAAAGCGTCCGACGACGTAACGCCACTGGTCGTTGGCGACCGAGGTGGCGCTCTGCGCGTGCGCCTGGAGCGTGCCGTCGTGGAGCCAGAACTT
>CAZKNR010000203.1:0-8209 GCA_964553925.1 uncultured Acidobacteriota bacterium | reverse complement strand
CGAAGCGGTTCTCGTCCGGCGGGATCGATTCGCGGGGCTTCGCGAGCTCGGTGGCGAGCCCCTTCGCCTCCACCTCGACCTCCTTCTGGACGGCCTTGGCCAGGGCCTGGTCGGCCTCGCTCCACAGCGGCAGGCCGACCGTCTTGATGTTCTCGTACATCGCCTCCGACACCGCCTTGTTCATGTGCTGGGGCCAGGCGCTGCCCAGCACGCGTGAGCTCCAGGAGGTGTCGGTCATGGCCGCCGCCGATCGCGCGAGGGTGTTGCCGAGGTCCCAGAGCTCCTTGATGCGCGGGTAGCTCATCTCCCGGAAGTAGTACCAGACGGAAGCGGTGGGCGGGACCACGTTGGGCTGGTCGCCGCCGTTCGTGATCACGTAGTGGGAGCGCTGCTGCAGCCGGAGATGCTCGCGGCGGAAGTTCCAGGCCACGTTCATGAGCTCGACCGCGTCGAGGGCGCTCTTGCCTCTCCAGGGAGCTCCCGCGGAATGAGCCGACTCGCCGTGAAACGTGTACTCCACCGAGATCAGGCCGTTTCCGCTCCCCGTCCCCCATCTCGTCGTGAGGTCGTTTCCCACGTGGGTGAAGATGCAGACGTCCACGTCCTTGAAGAAGCCCGCGCGGATGAACCACGCTTTCGAGGCGACGAGCTCCTCGGCGACTCCCGGCCAGAGCCTGAGCGTTCCCTGGATCCCCTCCCGCTCCATGATCCTCTTCAGCACGATAGCGGCGGTGACGTTCACCGCCTGGCCCGAGTTGTGCCCCTCACCGTGTCCCGGCGCCCCTTCGACGAGAGGATCGTGGTAGGCGACTCCCGGCTTCTGCGACGCTTTGGGAATGCCGTCGATGTCGCTTCCGAAGGCGATGACGGGCTTTCCCGAGCCCCAGCTCGCCATCCAGGCCGTGGGGATGCCGGCGATTCCCTCTTCGACTTCGAACCCGTGCTCTCGCAGAAGGGCCACGAGATAGCGCGAGGTCTCGACTTCCTGAAAGCCCAGCTCGCCGAAGCTGAAGATCTTGTCGACCATGACCTGGGTGAGCTTCGCCATCTCACCCACCTGGGCGGATGCGGCGTCCTTGATCTCATCGTCTTTGTCGGATCGCTCGGCGGATGCGGCGAAAGCCGCGAGCCCAAGCGTCACTAGGATACCCAACGTTCTAGCGATCATCGATTCCTCCTGATGCGGGGCGGTATTCTACGTCACTTCTCTTCACGTTTGGCCTCACGTTTGGCTGGGCGAGCCCGAGCAGGCGCTCGAACAGGGCCGTCCGTCCCGCGAGAGCGGAAACGACGCCCCGGCGGAGCCAGGGGAAGGCGGCGAGCGCGAGGACGATCTCCGTGGTTCCCTGATACCGCCTCATGGCGCGGCGATGGGCTCTCTCGTACGACGCGAGCCCGCCTTCTCTCAGCGATTGCGCGAGCGCCCTGGCGCATTCGAAACCGATTGCGATTCCCTCCCCGGTGATCGCGTCGACGTAGCCCGAGGCGTCGCCGACGAGCGCGATTCGCCCCGCGCTCACGCGGCTCGGCCGCCGGCGAAACGGTCCCGCGCCCTGAATCGAGGAGACCGCCGATGCACCGCGAAGCTGTGCGGCGAGCGGCTCGAAGCGGGAGAGCATCGCATCCCAGGAAGGAGCTCGCTCGTGCCAGAGAAGGGCGACCCCCACCTCGTCTTCACTCACGGGTGTCACGTAGGCTTCGGCGCCCTCACCCCAATGGATCTCGACGAAAGGCGACCAGGGAGAAATGCGGTAATGCCTCCGAAACCCGTAGCGTCGAAGTCCGCCCCGTGGAGCTCCCGGAATCAGACTTCCGAGTCCGTCGGCGACGACGACCCACTTCGCGTCGAGCGACCCGCCGGCGAAAGAAACGGTGGCACCATCCCTCCATTGAGCGACCGCCTCGACCCGCGTTTCTTCTCTCACCTCGACCCCGAGCTCGCGGGCGCGGGCAAGAAGCGCCCTCGAGAGCTCGGTGCGGCGCACCCCGAGACCGTAGCCGTCCCTAAAGCGGGCTTCGGCTACGTTCCGGCCGTCGATGTAACGGATCCCCTCGAAGGGGTGGCTCTTCTCGACCCGCACTCCCATGGCTGAAAGCAGACGCACGCCCCCGGGCATGAGCCCTTCTCCGCACGCCTTGTCGATGGGAAAGCGCCGGCGTTCCAGGACGGCTGCCGACAGTCCTTCGGAAGCGGCGAAGATGGCGGTCGCGAGCCCCGCCGGACCGCCGCCGACGATCAGCAGGTCGTGCACGAGAAGGCCTCCTCAACGCCTCAACGGGAAGACACGCTATTCCATGAGAAGCTGGCGCGCAAATCGGGAGGCGAGTCGGTGGACGATTTAGCGGACTGAGGTAGGCTCGGGCGCAGCTGGAGGTTTGGCGTCGAGGCTTCGAGCCAAACTGGCTGACGATTGAACGAAGAATGGGCGGGCCCCCCGAGCGTTCCGTCTCTCAGTTCTCTCGGAGGGCACGCCCTTCGTCAAACCCCTGGAATGATTGCAGACTGCTTAAGAATCCAGGGCCAGCTCGTGCAAGGAGTGCCGGGGGGTCAAGGTGTCGTTCCCAGATGCATACCCCCCGGCACATTCACTGGAACGAGAAGGAAGCGTGGGTGCCGACACTCTCCCTGTCCCGTTTTCCCGTGATCCTTGTCTCTTCATAACCGATGAACCGCTATCCCCCCAGCTCCGATCTGTTTCACTCTGAACCCAGTTCGTTCCAGAGCGGAACAGCTTTCCACCAGATCGGAAGAGTTCCGAGCTGATACCGGGGGACAATGCAACGGCTGTGCCACGGTTTGCCAGGGTTTCCAATTCGTACTAGCATCGACGGTGGAGGACAGAACCCCGTGATCCGCACTCTCGCCGCTCTCCTCGCCGTCCTCGTTCTCACCGCGTGCACGTCGCAGAGCGGTCCCCAGCTGCCGCAAGCTGAGTTCTTCGTCAACGTGGGCCAGCAGTTCACGCTCCGGGTTGGAGAGACCGCGGGAGTCGTGACCTCCCAGGCCATTTCTCTCGTCCGCTTCAACGGAGCCGTCCAGGACAGCCGGTGTCCCGCCGGTGTCCAGTGTGTCACCGCGGGCTTCGCCACCGTGCTCCTGAGCGTGCAAACGGCGCTCGACGTCCACGACGTCACCCTGGATGTGCCCCCCGACGGAACGGTCGAAGTGGTGGTCGACGAGCTGACGGTGAAAGCACTCGGGTTGCGCCCGAACGCGCAACAGGGAGTGACGATCGATCCGCTGAATTACGTGGTCGGGCTGACGGTGACCGAGTCGAGCACGACCCCGATTCCCAACTGAGCCAACTGAGGAATCGGGAATTCGCCGTTCTCGATCGGGTCGACGAGGCCGCGTTCACAGAGGGCCCCTCGAGCGCCGCAGGCGGTCCGAAGAAACGCGTGGGGCGGGAGCGCCGTGCCGAGGATAGCGGTAACCAACTCCGAGGGTCTGAGAGAGGCGACACCGCTCGTCTCGCGAACCCTCAAGAGGAGCGCGAGACTCCGAGGCAGGATCGACAAGAGCGCTCCGTGCTCTCCCACCGACGCGAGATCCGCTTCGAGGACGACGCTCTTCGCGTCGACTGTCCGGAGCTTTCCTTTGCGAGTCACTTCGACGCCGACGCTCGGCGCCGACTGGAATGCCTCGAGCCGCGCGCGGTAGCCAAGGTCACCCTCCGGCAGCGCGACGACATAGTCGACGGCGTCGATTCTCTTCACGAGCGACGGCTCGCTCTCCGAAAGCCTCCGGGCGGCGAAGAGCGTCAAGCCCGGCTCGGAAGCCGCTTCGAATCGCTCCTTCAGCTCCGCGCCGTCGATCTCGATCGTGAGAGCGACGTCGGCATACTCCGCCACCGACTGGAGCCCGAGACCGAGCGCCGGTCCGAAGCTCACGAGCGGCCGGGGCGAGAAGCCCTCGGTGTAGTAGAGCGGAAGGCGCGCACGCCGCATGACCCGCGCGATCACCTTGATGAAATCGAGGTGACCTCGGAGACTCATGGGACCGGTCTTTCCGTACCGGAGCCGGTAGCGGACGGGTTCGCCCTGCGAGAAATCGTGCGGCGTGAGCCCCCGGGCGACGCGCTCGTGGGCGCGCTCGCGGACGGTCGGCTCCGTCTTCGCCGGCGGCGTCTCCGCCCCCATTCTCTCGAGGAAGACGAGGCGCTCCTCGCGCATCGCCGTCATATCGCACGCCACCCCGCAGTGGTAGCAGATGAGCTTGCGCTCGTCGGCCCGGGCGTCCTCGAGGTTCGTGTGGTGGACCTTCGCGTGGACCGGCTTTCCGCACGGGGGTGAGAATCGTCCCTTGAGCGCGCGCCGGTACTCCTTCGCGAGAAAGTCCGGCTCGAGCCCGACGTCGATGTGATCCCAGGGGAGCTTTCCGTCGACCGGGAGAGTCGCGAGATACGTGCCCCGCGAGACTCCCTCTTCCTTCTCCCACTCGTCGAGCGACTCGAGCCACAGGTCCCATCGAAGATGCTCGTCCCAGCCGTCGAAGCGGGCGCCCTTCCGCCAGGCCCGCTCGATGAGACTCCCCGTGCGGTAGTCGCCACGGGCGACGATGCCCTCGAGGTGGCTTACCCGGTGGTCGTGGGTCTTCAGCGTGAACCCGAGCCGGCGAACATCGCGCCTCAGGATCCCCTGCTTGCGCTCGATCTCTTCCATCGTGTCCTGAGAGCACCACTGGAACGGAGTGTGGGGCTTCGGCACATGAGTCGAGACCGAGACCGTCACCGTGACTTTCTTCCGGTGGTACTTCTGGCCGATCTCGACCGCCTGGCCTCCCATCGCGGCGATTCCCTGAACGTCACCGTCCTCCTCGCTCGGAAGGCCGATCATGAAGTAGAGCTTGATCCGGTTCCAGCCGCGGGAAAACACCCGGTGACAGGTGGTGAAGATGTCGTCCTCGCTGATGTTCTTGTTGACCACGTCCCGCATGCGCTGGGTGCCAGCCTCGGGGGCGAAGGTGAGACCCGTCGCTTTCACCGAGGCGATGTCGTCGAGGAGATCCTCGTCGAGGCCGTAGGCGCGCAGGCTCGAGATCCCTAGAGAGATCTTCTCAGGGCGGAGCTTCTCCATCACCCCCTTCACCAGGGGCGAGATGCAGGAGTAGTCCGCGGTCGAAAGCGACGTGAGCGACGCCTCGTCGTAGCCGCCCTTCTCGATCGCCGAGACCAGGGTCGAGATCACTTGCTCGGGATCGCGCTCCCGCACCGGCCGGTAGATCATCCCCGCCTGGCAGAAGCGGCAGCCCTCGGTGCAGCCGCGCGCGATCTCGATGGCCATGCGATCGAAGATCGCCTCCGCCACCGGCACCGGCGAGTCGTCGGGGTAGGGATAGCGGTTGATGTCGTCGAGAAACGCCCGATGAACCTTCTCGGGAACCCCATCGTGGCGCGGCCGCGAGACGTACATCAGGCCCGACCGCTCGCAGATCTCTCGCTCGTAGAGCGCCGGGCAATAGACGCCCCCCTCTTTCGCGAGCTCGATCAGGACCTCGGTACGATCCGTCGTCTCGCGCTTCAGCTCCGCGTAGTGGCGCATGAGCCGCGGAAGCCGCTCCTCGGCGTCGCCCACGAGGAAGACGTCGATGAACGGCGCCATCGGCTCGGGCTGGGTCGCAACCGGCCCTCCGGCGATGACCAGAGGTGACGCGAGCGTCCTCTCGGAGCTTCGGAGCGGAATCCCTCCGAGCTCGAGCATCGTGAGGATGTTGGTGAAGGTGAGCTCGTACTGGAGCGAGAACCCGACGATGTCGAACTCCGACAGCGGCCGGTGGGTCTCGAGGCTCAACAGGGGAAGACCCCGCTTTTTGAGCTCCTTTTCCATGTCGTGCCACGGGCAGAACGTCCTCTCGAGGCAGAGGTCGTCTGCTTTATTGACGATCGAGTAGAGGATCTTCGTACCCTGGTGGCTCATCCCGATGTCGTAGACGTCGGGAAAGGCGAGCACCATTTTCGCCGTAAGGCCGCTCCAGTCTTTGGCCACGGCGAAGCGCTCGCCGCCCAGGTAGCGGGCCGGTTTCTCCACCTCGTGGAGAAAATCGGCGTAGGGATGATTCCGTAGATTCATTGTAACCTCGAGTGAGCTTTCCACTCTAGCACCACGGGCGCGAGAGGGCGAATCAATAAGTCTTCTTCTCGGGAAGCCGCCGCCAGTGCTCGAGGAGCTCCCGACATTCTTCCCGCAGAAACCCGGGCACGATCTCGACCGGGCTCCGACCGAGCGCCTTGAGGCGGCGGTTCGAAATCGTGAGCTCGTTGAAACCGAGAGCGTTCACGTCCCGGACGGTGGTGCCAAAGTAGACCCGCCGGATCCGGGCCCAGTGGATGGCAGCGAAGCACATCACGCAGGGCTCGGTGGTGGAATAGATCTCCGAGCCGAGGAAGAGGTGGGAACGAAACCGGGGCGCCGCTTTCGAGATCGCGCACATCTCCGCGTGGCGGGTGGGCTCGCCCCGTTTCAGAACCTCGTTGTGGCCGCGGGCGACGATCTCCCCTTTCGATACGATGACCGCTCCGAACGGCCCTCCGTCGCCGCGCGAACATCCGCGGTAGGCCTCCGAAAGCGCCGCCTCCATGAACTGCCGCTTGCCTGTCCTATCGTTCATTCGCCGACAGTATGACCTTATTGTACGACCAGGCCGAGCCTTTCGACGAGCGCGCGGAAGCGCGGATCCGGGCGAAGGGGCTCGTAGTCCGGATCGATGGCGAGAAAGAGGAGGCTGAAGGAGTGCTCGACCCGGGCGGCTTCGAGCGCTGAAAGCGCCGCCTCCACCTCGCCGAGCGAAGCATGGACCCGCGCGAGGAGAGCTGGTGGAACGTAGCCAGACGTGCGAGCCTCCTCGAGGTTCCGGAGAACGGTCCTCGCTTCTTCCGTTCGGCCCTGGTGGGCGAGGAGAACGGCGCGGTACGCGCTCGCGACGGCCGGCGCTTCGACGCTTCTTTCGAAGCTCGCGAGGGCGTCGTCCGCCTCCGCGAAGCGTCCGAGCCGATCCTCGATGCGCGAGAGGAGAAGCCAGGTGAGCGGGTGGTCGGGAGCCCATTCGAGGATCGAGAGAGCGCGCGAGAGGGCGGAGTCGTACTCGCCGCGCTGGAAAGCGATCGCGGAGCCGAAATAGTGGACCAGAGGACGGTGGCGCGCGAGGCTCGCGGCGCGGTCCATCTCGCGCGCGGCCTCGTCGAGCCTTCCCCCGGCGGCGAATAAGACTCCTCGAACCACACGGATCTCCTCGCCATCACCACCGCGCGAAAGAAGTTCTTGGGCGCCGGCCACGTCCCAGTCGTACATGAGCCGATAGGAAGCCGCGGCGGCGAGCGCCTCCGGGTGGTCTCCTCCGAGCGCGAGAGCGCGCTCGGAGGCCTTGCGCGCGGGCTCCCGGGTCTCGGACGGCGGCGCGAAGCCCCAGAGGAGGTTCAAAATGTAGGATTGCACGAGCCCCGCATGAGCGGGAGCGAAGTCGGGGTCCTTCTCGATCGCGGACTGGAAGTGCTGGATGCTGCGAGCGAGAGATAGAGGCGTGTTCTTCTCCCGCTCGAACGTGCCTCTCAGGAAGTCGTCGTACGCGCCGGTCGCGGGAACGTAGCGCTCGTCCTCGCTTCGCGGATGGGAAAGGTTCTTCTCGACGGCGCGCGCGACCGCGCGGGCGATTTCCTCCTGGACTTCGAACGCTTCCTCGAGCGGACGATCGTAGGTCTCGGCCCAGAGCTGCCGGCCGTCTTCGGCGCGGATGAGCTGAACTTGGACTCGGAGCTTCCCGTCGGAAACGCGCACGCTCCCTTGAAGGAGCGCCTCTGAACCGAGCTCGAACGCGATGGTCTTCAGGTCGACGCGCTCTCCCTTGAAACGAAAGGCGCTGGTCCGAGGGACGACCTCGAGTCCTTCGACCGAGGCAAGCGCGGTCGTGATCTCCTCGGCGAGGCCGTCGCCGAAATATTCGTGATCGCCGTCAGGGCTCATGTCGGTGAAGGGGAGGACAGCGATGGAACGGGGCTCTGAAGAAGTTCGGGGCGCTTCGGCCCGATGCCAGAATCGGAAAGCGACGAGAAGGGCTACGAGGGCGAGCAAGACCGCGATCGCTGTGACCAGGAGCGGCTTCCGCCGAAAGCGCGGAGTCATCTTGTCGGCGGTGGGAGACTTCGAGAACGAGGGAACGTAGCTTCCCTTCGGAAGCCCGATAACGAGCTGCGACCGGGCTCCTTCGGCAAGGTAA
>CAZKNR010000202.1:0-94788 GCA_964553925.1 uncultured Acidobacteriota bacterium | reverse complement strand
GCTCCGGAAGCTGATGTTCTTGTCCGTCTTCGCCAGCACCTTGGTGATCGCCGCCGTCAGCGTCGTCTTCCCGTGGTCCACGTGACCTATCGTCCCCACGTTCATGTGCGGCTTCGTCCGGGCGAATTTCTCTTTCGACATAAAATTAGTTCTCCAAATTCAAGGCCCTTCCGCCTCCGCCCTTCCGCCTCCGCCCTTCGGGCTTCGGCGGACCCGCCGTAGCGTTGCGAAGGCGGGTCGGGCTACGGCGGACCCGCCGAAGCGTTCGCGAAGGCGGGCCGGGCCCCGCTGTTTGAACGTTCGACCGAGTGGAGCCCACGACCGGGATTGAACCGGTGACCCCTTCCTTACCAAGGAAGTGCTCTACCACTGAGCCACGTGGGCGCTCGTCGCGATAGGGGGACGAAGGCACCCGTCGGCGCTCTCCGCGGCCGGATGCGAGAGCCAACACATGGAGCGGGAGACGGGATTCGGACCCGCGACCCTCAGCTTGGAAGGCTGATGCTCTACCAACTGAGCTACTCCCGCTCATGACTTCTGAATATGATTGCCGGCGTTTCAGGGCTGACACGCAAATTGGTGGAGCGGGGAGGATTCGAACCTCCGAAGGCGCAAGGCCGGCAGGTTTACAGCCTGCTGCGTTTGACCGCTTCGCTACCACTCCGTTTTCCCGAGGTGCATCCTTACTTGGCCCATTTGGACGTGGCCCATTTGGCCCACGTGGCACTGAGCCGTCGGCACGCGGGACACCCGTCCAGCGAGCCGATGGATCGAAGTTTTGATCGAAGCCGGGGGTAGCCACGTCTTTATGATTCCGTCGTGGGGCTGGCGAAGGGATTTGAACCCCCGACCGGCTGATTACAAATCAGCTGCTCTACCAACTGAGCTACGCCAGCTTGCAAACGAGCGATTCTAGCAGACATAGCTCAGGCTGGCAAGCGCAAAATGAAGGGCACCAAGGTCCTCGCGCGAGCCCCGGGAAAGAGTGCAGTATAGCGCTCGACTACCGTTGCGGCAACGCCATCCTTTGGCGTACCACCTCGTAGAGCACGATCCCGGCCGCTACCGATACGTTGAGGGATTCCACTTTTCCGCGCTGAGGAAGGCTCACCAGCACATCGCAGTGGGAGGCGACCCGAGGCCTCAATCCCCGCCCCTCCGAGCCTATGACCAGAGCCACGGGTGCCTTGAAGTCAAATGAGAACCAGGGTTTCGGAGCTTCAGGGGCGAGCCCCACGACCCAGAGTCCCCGCTCCTTGAGGCGCGCCAGGCCGTCCGACAGGTTCGTGACGCGAGCCATCGGGACGTGAAAGAGAGCTCCCGCGGACGTCGAAGCCGCAACCTCGGAGGGAGGTGCCATCCGCCGTTCGGGCACCACGACTCCGTGGACCCCGGCTCCATCCGCCGTCCGCAGCACGGCTCCCAGGTTCCGCGGGTCCTCGATCTGATCGAGCGCGAGGAAGAACTCCGGTTTTGGCGCCTCCGCGAGGAGGTCGTCGAGGTCCCGAAACTCCAGGCCCGTTAGCTCCGCCACGACGCCCTGGTGGTGGCCGCCGAAGCGCCCGAGCCGCTCGCGAGGTTCCCGGTAGACGGGGATCCCGTGAGTCCGCGCGAGGTCCGCGATCTCCCTGTTGCGCGGATCGAGCTTCCCCTCGGCGAGGACGATCTTCCGGATGCGGCGAGGTGAGGCCTCGAGGGCTTCCCGGACAGCATGAAAGCCTTGGATGGTCTGCATGGCGCTCAGGTCGTGACCGTGACCACTGCCTGGACTGCGATCCCCTCTCCCCTTCCCGTGAATCCCATGCCGTCCGTCGTCGTGGCCTTCAAACCGACCGCGCCGGACTCGATGCCCAGAAGCTTCGCGAGGCGCTCGCGGATCGAGCCCACGTACGGAGCGAGCTTCGGCGCCTCCGCGATCACCACGACGTCGATAGATGAAACACGGTAGCCCCGCTCGTTCACGATCGAAACCGCTCGCTCCACGAAGAGGCGGCTCTCCGCGTCCTTCCACTTCGGGTCGCCTGGCGGAAAGAGGGCGCCGATGTCGGGGGCCCCGACCGCTCCGAGAAGCGCGTCGGTCACTGCGTGCAGAAGGGCGTCGCCGTCCGAGTGACCCTCGAGCCCGCGCGGGTATTCGATCCGCTCGCCTCCAAGGACGAGCGCCCTTCCCTCGGCCAGCCGGTGAGCGTCGAAGCCAATGCCTACCCGTACCACGTGGTCAGCCCTCCTCTCTTGTGAGGTAATACAGAAGCCGCTCGAGATCTTCGAGCGTCGTTACCTTCAGGTTCTGCTCGCTCCCGGGGACGATCCGGATCGGTGACGGCAGGCGCTCCACCAGCGAGGCTTCGTCCGTTCCCGAAAAACCGTCCTCGACGGCCTTCTTCACCGCCCGCGCGAGAACGTCGTAGCGGAAGCACTGCGGGGTCTGCGCGCGATAGAGACGTTCCCGGGCAACGGTCCGCACTACGAGAAATTCCGCCGTTGCCTCCTTGAGGGTCTCGACGACCGGGAGAGCCGCGATGGCGCCGCCTTCGGCCGCCGCCGCCTCGACTACCCTCGCGACGAGAGATGGCGGAACCGCGGGCCGCGCCGCGTCGTGCACGGCGACAATCCCCTCGAACGCCTCCATCCGAGAGAGACCTTCGATCATCGACTCCTGCCGGCTGTCCCCGCCAGGCACGCACTCGACCCGAGACGCCTCCCCCACGAAAGGGGCTATCGCCCGCTTCGCATCTTCGAAGCCATCTCGTGGGAGGACCAGGATCACGCGAGCGATCGAGCCGGAACGCTGGAGTCGTTCCAGCGCATGCACCACGAGAGGTTTCCCGAGGACGGTCTGGAACTGCTTCGGCGTTGCCGAATGGAAGCGACTTCCGGATCCGCCGGCGACGAGGATCGCCTGAGATTCCGCCATAGTCAGGCGGGCGAGGCCGGCCCCTCGAGATTTCTTCGCACCACGTCACGCACCCGTTCGGAAAGGGCTCCAGCGTCGGCCTCGGTGAGCCCGTCGACGAGCACGGGCTCTCCGATGGTCAGCCGTACCTTTCTCGGGTACACGGTAACCTTCCCGCGCTTCATCACCAAGTGGCTTCCGGAGATGGTCAGGGGGACGACTTGTGTCGCCGCCTTCAACGCGAGACGGAAGCTTCCCTTGCGAAAGCGACGCATCACGCCGTCGTAGCTCCGAGTGCCCTCGGGAAATACCGCAACCGAGGTCCCCGAACGAATTCGGTTGGCGGCCTGTTCCAGACTCTCGCTCGCCTTCGCGGGGCTCTCGCGTTCGACTCCGACGTGTCCGCTCAAGAACAGATGCCAGCCCAGAAAAGGGATCCGGTTCAAGGATTTCTTATAGAGGATGCGGAACGAAATAGGAAGGTAGGCGAAGAGGATCGGAGTATCGAAGAGACTCTGGTGGTTGGAAGCGAGGACGTAAGTATGCCCGGGAGCAAGGTTCTCCCGGCCCTCGACTTCGACCGAAACTCCGCAGGTCTTGAGGATGAGCCAGGCCCAGACGCTCGCCACCCGGTGGGAGGGATCGCCGCTCCGAAAGACGACCGCGAGAACGAGGGACAAAGCACCGCAGACGACGGTCGTAACCGTGACCCATGGTATGAACCAGAAGAGCGTGCGGAGCTTCGGCCAGTCGATCGCTTTAACCTCGACTTGCTATTCTACCGGGAAGCGGCCGCGGCGCCAGGCCCCTCGATGGTCTTGCCGAAGATCATCTTCCCCGCCGTGGTCTGGAGGACGCTGGTGACGGTGACGTCCACGTTTTTCCCCAGAAGCTTCCGGGCGTTGTCCACCACCACCATGGTGCCGTCGTCCAGGTAGGCGACGCCCTGGTTGTACTCCTTGCCTTCCTTGAGGATGAAGACCCGCATGAACTCGCCCGGCAGGACCACCGGCTTCAAAGCGTTCGCGAGCTCATTGATGTTGAGGACCAGAACCCCGCGCACCTGCGCCACCTTGTTCAGGTTGAAGTCGTTGGTCACGATCTTGGCGTCCATCTCCTTCGCCAGCTCGATGATCTTGAGGTCGACTTCCTTCACTTCGGGGAAATCGATCTCCGAGATCTCGACGTCGATTCCGCTCATCTTGCGGACTTTCTGGAGAATGTCGAGGCCCCGGCGGCCCCGGTTCCGCTTGAGCGAATCGGCCGAGTCCGCGACCTGCTGGAGCTCCTTCAGAACGAACTGGGGGATCACCAGCGTCCCGTCCATGAAGCCGGTCTCGCAGATGTCGGCGATGCGGCCGTCGATGATGACGCTGGTGTCGAGGATCTTGACGTTCTTCGTGGTCGTGGTCCCGCGGAAGTAAGCGACCACCGAGAGGGGATCGAACCACTCCCCCCGGGTGAATCCGAGCATCAGGCCCACGTAGGCGAAGAGGAGCAGTCCGAGCGACTGCAGGAAGACCTGAGTCTCTACCGCCATCGGAATCTTCGCCAGAGGCACCGAGACCAGGAGCGCGAAGAGAACCCCGGCGAGAGCGCCGAGGAAACCTCCCGCGATCTCTTTCGCCGTCACCGAACGAATTCGGGTCTCGAGGAAGATGGCGGCGACAAAAAGGGCGACTCCCAGAGCCGCGTTCGGCAGGAGGCCCCAGGGAAGAGGCCTCGAGGCGGTCGCGACCGCGACCATCCCTGCCAACAGCAACGCGCGAACGAGTGCAATCCACATATCTTCGATCCTGCTTTTTTAGAAAATGACGTCCAGGAGCTGTTCCACGTTCTTCAATCCCACGATGTCGAGCTCCGGCGGTGCGCCTGAAACCGGACAGTTCGCACTCGGCACGAGCACCCTTCGGAACCCGAGCCGGGAGATCTCCTTGATGCGGAGCGGGAGCTGGTTCGCGGGACGGACCTCGCCCGCGAGCCCCACCTCACCGAGAAAGACCGTTCTCGAGTCGACGGCCCGGCCCCGGAAGCTCGAGGCGACCGCGGCCACGACACCGAGGTCCGCGACCGGCTCGCTCACCGTGAGTCCCCCGGCGACGTTGACGTAGACGTCCTCGCCCGAGAGCGCGAGCTGAGCTCGCTTCTCCAGAACCGCCAGAAGGAGCGAGAGCCGGTTAGCGTCGAATCCGAGGGCGACGCGGCGCGGGTAGCCGAAGCTCGAGGTCGCGACCAGCGCCTGGATCTCGAGGAGGAGCGGCCTCGTCCCCTCGAGCGAGCAGACCACGACGGAGCCCGGAGCGTTCTCCGGCCGCTCGGAGAGAAAGAGCCCCGAAGGGTTCGCGACCGGCGCGAGCCCGCCCCCCGTCATCTCGAAGACACCGAGCTCGCCCGCGGCGCCGTAGCGGTTTTTCACCGCTCGCACCACTCGATGGGAGTGGTGGCGCTCTCCCTCGAAGTAGAGAACGGTATCCACCATGTGCTCGAGGGCCTTGGGGCCGGCGATGTTTCCTTCCTTGTTCACGTGGCCGATGAGAAACACGGGTGTTCCCGACGACTTCGCGTAGTAGAGGAGCTCCGCCGCGACCTCACGCACTTGCGTGATGCTTCCGGGCGCCGAGGAGAATCGCGAGGACTGAGCGGTCTGGACGGAGTCGAGGATGACGAGCGCGGGAGTGAGCCGCCTGAGCTCCGGGAGGATGCGGTCGAGCTGGGTCTCGCTGAAGAGCATGAGTCCTTTTCTGGATGGCGTGGATGGGATGGCGAGACGTTCTCCCCGAAGCTTGATCTGGCGCTCCGACTCCTCCCCGCTCACGTAGACCACGGTCGCCCCGTCCCTGGCCATTTGCCCGGCCACCTGCAGTAGAAGCGTCGATTTCCCGATCCCGGGGTCGCCGCCGAGGAGCACCAGGGATCCCTCGACGATGCCGCCCCCGAGCACGCGGTCGAACTCCTCGAGCCCACTCGTGGTCCGGAGCGCGCCCTCGGTCGTGACGTCGTCGTAGGCGAGCGGCTTGCCGGTCTTGGAGAGCCGAGAGACGGCGTCGACACCGCTCTCGGCCTTCTCCGCTTTCTCAACCATTTCCTCGGCGAAGCTGTTCCAGGAATCGCAGTCCGGGCAGCGACCGAGCCACTTGGTCGCGGTCATGCCGCATTGCTGGCAGACGAAAGCAGTCCTGAGCTTGCCCATATGCTGTCAGAGCAAATGAGACCTCGTCCTCGAACGAATGAAAAAAGGGTTACCGAAAAAGTATAACACCGGGACGGCTCGGCGACCACGAGAGTTTCAGACGGGCTCGTCGTGGCGCCACTCGAGGTTCTCGAAGCGAGTGTACTCCTTGATGAAGGCCATTTTGATGGTCCCGGTCGGCCCGTTTCTCTGCTTTCCGATGATGAGCTCCGCGATCCCGCGGTTGTCGGGAGTCTGGTTGTACTCTTCCTCGCGATAGATGAAGACCACGACGTCCGCGTCCTGCTCGAGCGCTCCCGACTCCCGCAGATCCGAGAGCTGCGGCTTGTGCCCGCCTCGGGTCTCGGGGGCGCGGGAGAGCTGCGAGAGCGCGACGATGGGGATGTCGAGCTCCTTCGCCAGGCCCTTGAGAGCCCGGCTGATGCTCCCAATCTCCTGGGTGCGATTCTCGAACCGGCCCCGGCCCTGCATGAGCTGAAGGTAGTCGACGACGAGGAGATCGAGGCCGGCCTCGAGCTTGAGCCGGCGGGCCTTGGCGCGCATCTCCATCACCGCGATGCCGGGCGAGTCGTCGATGTACACCTTCGCCTGGGAGAGATCGGAGACTCCCTGAACCAGCTTCGCCCAGTCCCTCTCGGAAAGAAAACCCGAACGGAGCTTGTGCATGTCCACCCGGGCCTCGCCGCAGAGCATGCGGAGTACAAGCTGCTCTTTGGACATCTCGAGGCTGAAGACCCCTACGGTACCGCCGGTCCTGAGCCCCACGTGCTGCGCGATGTTCATGCAGAAACTGGTTTTTCCCATCGCCGGCCGTGCGGCCACGATGATGAGGTCCGAGCGCTGCAAGCCCGAAGTGATCTCGTCGAACTCCACGAATCCGGTCGCGACCCCGGTGACCAGCTCCTTCTTTTCCGAGAGCTCGTCGATCTGCTTGAAAGTCTTCTTGATGATTTCCGAGACGGGCTGAAAGCCGCTCCGGATCGCGCCCTCAGCGATCTCGAAGATCGTCCTCTCGGCCTCGTCGAGCACCGCCTGGGTCTCCTCGACCTCGCCGAAACAGGACTGGCTGATGCGGTTGGCGGCGGCGATGAGGTTTCGGAGAACGGCCTTGTCCTTGACGATCCGTGAGTAGTAGGGAACGTTCGTCGCTCGAGGCACACCTTCCAGGAGCGAGCTCAGGTAGGCGACGCCGCCGATGGGATCGAGATCGCCCGACCGGGTGAGCTCCTCTCTCAGGGTCACGAGGTCGATGGCGTCGCCGCGGGCGGAAAGCGACGCCATGCGCTGGAAGATCCTCCGGTGAGCGTCGCGATAGAAGTCGCGCTCGGTAAGGATCTCCGCGGCGTTATGGAAGCCCTCGTTCTCGATGAGGATCGCGCCTAAGACCGTGCGCTCCGCCTCCATGCTGTGCGGGAGCGCCCGCTCGAGAGCACTGGTCTCCGCCGCCACATCCACTCCCTCTCGCGAGCCTCTGGGCTCTGTCGCGCTATGCCCCTTGCTCTTCGTCTTTCTCCACGACGACGGCAACGCTCACCGTGACCTCGGGGTGCAGCTTCACCGGGATCGGGAACTCTCCGATCGTCTTCAGGGGTTCGTGGAGGAGTATCTTGCGCTTTTCGAGCCGGAAGCCTTTGGCCTCGAGCGCTTCCGCCAGATCGGCTAGCGACACCGAGCCGTACAGGTCCTGACCGTCGCCGTGGACCTTGCGGCGGAACGTCAACTTCACCGCCGATAGGGCCCGGGCGACCACCTCGGCTTCCTGCTTCTCCTCCGCGAGCTTCAGGTCGTAGACCTTCTTCTCCTTCTCTATGAGACGAAGATTGTTGTCGTTGACCTCGACAGCGAGCCGCTGGGGCAGCAGGTAGTTTCGGGCGAAACCGCGGGACACGCTGACGACTTGGCCGCGTTTTCCCAGATTGTCGACTTCCTCGCGCAGAATCAATCGCATCGTCATTATTCGCGAATCTCCGTGGATCTCCGTTCGATCAGGCGTAAGGCAGGAGCGCCATGAAGCGCGCCCGCTTGATGGCGGTCTTGAGGTGGCGCTGCGATCGCGCACTCGCCCGCGAGATGCGCCGGGGAAGAATCTTGCCCCGCTCGGGGATGAAGTTCTGGAGGAGCCGCACGTCCTTCCAGTCGATGTGGTCCTGCTTTTCGAGGAGCGGGTTGACCTTCGCCCGGCGGTAGAAGAAGCGCCTCTTCCCGCCGCTCGCACCGGCGTCTCTTCCGCCGTCTCTTCCGCCGTCCCTGCCGCCGTCTCTCCCGCCGCCGCTGTCTCGGCTGCCACGCCTTCCGCTTCCCCCCGAAGCCGATCTCTTGTTCATCATCGATCCATCTCCCTGCCCATCATTTCGTCGTCGGGCAGGCCCTGGAAATCGTCCCTATCTTCCGGGGCCCTCGTTGGACGCACACCGCGCCTCTCCCGCCGAGCCTTCTCTTTTACCGCTTCGTGCTCTCGCCGCCGGGCTAGCTTCGCTTGCTCCTCGTCGACCCGGACCGTGAGGAAGCGGAGGACACCGTCAGTGACCCTTAGTCGCCGCTCCATCTCCGAGATCTCATGGGAGCCCGCCTTGAGCTGGCTCAAGATGTAGTTGCCCTCCCAGTGACCCTTGAGCGAGTAGGCGAGCCTTCTCTTGCCCCAGGTCTCGGTCGACTGGATCTCGACTCCTTGTTTCTTCATCAGGTCCTCGATCCTCGAAACCAGCGCCTTCGACGAATCCTCGTCGAGGCCGGGGTTCAGGATGTACATCAACTCGTAGCTACGCAAAGCTATCCTCCTTGAGGTCCGTCTTACGATCCCTGCGATGCGATCGGTGCCGCGTTGTACAGGGACATGGCCTTTGTCATTCCGCCGCCCTCGGACAATATCGTGCGGGTGGCCGCGACTACCCGTGAAAGGACTTCGTCGACCAACGGCCGCTCCTCGGAAGTGAACGGGGCGAGCACGAAATCCCTGAGATCTTCTACCCGGGAGTCGTTCTCATCTTCCCCTTGAGGCCCTTGAGGCCCTTGAGGCCGGATCCCGATCCGCACGCGGGCCACGTCGGTTCCGCCGAGCGACTGAAGCACCGACGCGAGCCCGTTGTGTCCACCATCGGTTCCACGCTCGCGCAGACGGAGGCGCCCGAGAGGGAGCGCCACGTCGTCGAGATAAACCAGAACGTCCGTCCTTTCGATCGAATGAGCCCGCGCCCATTCGCTCACCGGCGCGCCGCTGAGATTCATATACGTAAGCGGCTTCATGAGAGTCACCCTGCAGCCTTCGATGTCGGCTTCAGCCTCGGCGGCGAACTCATCTCGCCGACCCCAGCCTCTTCCCACGGACGAAAGTATCCTGTCCACGGCATCGAAGCCAACGTTGTGCCGAGTCCCCTCATACCGGCGTCCGGGATTTCCCAAACCGACGAGAAGCCTCGGCAAGAGATCCTAATCTTTCTTGCCCTTGCCTTCTTTCGCCTTGTCCTTGCCTTCCTTCGGCTTCGGCTTGTCCTTGCCTTCCTTCGGCGCCTCCGCTTTGGCAGCGCCCTCGGCTCCCGCTGCGCCCGCGGCGCCCGCAGCTCCCGCGGCACCCTCGGCGCCTGCGACGCCCTCAGCGGCAGCGCCCTCGGCAGGCTTCACTTCTTCCTCCGCCTTGGGAGCGACGCAGTGGGCAATCACGATGTTCGCATCGGAGACCAGTTTCACGCCTGAAGGCAGCTTCAACTCCGAGGCGCGCAGGTATTGTCCGAGCTCGAGATGGCTCACGTCGGCCACGATCGTCTCGGGAATGTCTTTCGGAAGACAGGAGATCTCGACCGCGCGGGTGATGAAGTCCATCATCGCGCCGCTCAGCTTGACCCCGATGGCGGTGCCGGTGAGCTCGATGGGGACGTCGAGCGTGAGCTCCTTGTCCATCGCCACCCGCACCAGATCGGCGTGAAGCAGCCGGTGCTCCACCGGCTCGAGCTGGTACTCGCGGATCATGACGTTCTCTTTGCCCTTGGCCCCTTTTACCTCGAGCTCGAAGATGGTGTTGACCCCGCCGTGGGAACGAATGATTCCGACGATGGCCTTGGGGTCGAGGGAGAGTGTAACGGTCTCCTTCGCGCCTCCGTAGAGCACCCCGGGAATCCGTCCCGAGGCGCGAAGCCGCCGGTTCGGACCCTTCCCGGCGTCCGTCCTCGGCTCCGCTTCCATGAAGATGGCTGCCATGAAATCCGTTCCTTTCTCAGAATGCCGTGCCTTGAAGGCAGTCGGCGATTGTAGCACGCCGCGTCAAGTTCTCGGTTCTCGCTAAACGAACAGCTTGCTGACCGAGGTTTCGTCGTGGACGCTGAGGATCGCGTCTCCGAGGAGCGAGGCCACCGACAGCACGTGGATCTTGGCGCACCGGCGCGCCTCGTCATGAAGCGGAATCGTGTTGGAGACGATGAGCTTCTCGATGGGTGCGGCCTCGAGCCTCTCGATCGCGGGTCCGGAGAGGACCGGGTGGGTGCAGCAGGCGAGAATCCTTTGCGCCCCGGCGTCGCGGAGCGCGTCCACCGCCTTCACCAGAGTCCCGGCGGAATCCACGATGTCGTCCACGAGGAGGGCGCTCTTTCCGTCGACGTCTCCGATGACGTGGATCGTTTCCACTTCGTTGTTGCCGCCGCGCCGTTTGTCCATTACCGCGAGGGCGACGTTCAGGCGTTTGGCGTAGGCGCGCGCCCGTTCGACCCCTCCGGCGTCGGGCGAAACGATGACGAGCCGCGGAAGGTGGAGCGACGTGACGTACTCCAGCATTACCGGCGCCGCGAAGATGTGATCCACGGGGATGTTGAAGAAGCCCTGGATCTGTCCCACGTGCAAATCCATGGTGATGGCCCGGCTCGTCCCCGCGGTCGAGAGCAGGTCGGCCACGAGCTTCGCCGAGATGGGCACCCTCGGACGATCCTTTCGGTCCTGACGGGCGTACCCGTAGTACGGGAGAACCGCGGTGATCCGGTTCGCGGAGGCGCGCTTGAACGCGTCGATCATCACCAGGAGCTCCATCAGGTTCTCGTTCACCGGCGGCGCCGTGGGCTGCACCACGAACACGTCCGCCCCCCGGACGTTCTCGGTGATCTGGAAGGAGACCTCGCTGTCAGCGAAGCGCCCGAGGCTGGCTTGCCCCAGAGGCACGCCGAGGCTCCGGGCGATGTCCTCCGTGAGCTCGCGATTGCAGCTGCCTCCGAAGAGTTTGAGCGGTCTTTCCATGTGCCGTCGTCTCTCTATTAAGGTTGAACGCGCAATGCGGACTGGCTGGGGCGGAAGGATTCGAACCTTCGAATACCGGGTTCAAAGCCCGGTGCCTTACCACTTGGCGACGCCCCAACGGGCCTATCCAGACGCTTGAGTCGTCCTCATCTTATCAACGAAACCGCCGGGCATCGAGCGCTCGGCCCCATTCGGTTATTCTGGACTGGGCGGAGGCGGCGCGCGGCGCGGCTCAGGAGCAAGGGCGCCTTCGCCCAGAATCCTGGGCTCGATCCGCGACGCCTGGGTAACGTCGTTGCGGTAGCGCGCCAGGATCTGCTCCTCCATCATCCGCCGGGTGTCGCTGTTGAGCGGATGGGCGATGTCCCGGAACGTGCCGTCCTTGCGCTTCTTGCTCGGCATGGAGACGAAGAGCCCCTTCGGGCCGTGGATGATCTTGATGTCACTGATGACGAAGCAGTCGTCGAGGATGATCGAGACGAATGCCTTCAGTTTGTCGTCATCAACGGGGAATATCCGAACCTCGGTGATTTCCATCGGAGCTCTCCTTCTCTGGTACGGATGGCCCTGGTACGGATGGCGCGGTGAGGGCGAACGGGACTTTCAGGGCTCGCTCGCCTCCTCGCTTCGTACGTTATCCAACTGTTTCAGCCGCTCCGCTCGATAGGCCCGGCCGCCGATTGTCTTCGTGGCGATGGCCCGGATACCGCGAAGGCCCAGAGAACGCGCCGCGTCCCCGGCCGAGGCTTCATCATGAAAGATTCCGAATACGGAGGAACCGCTTCCCGACATCATCGAGCTCGTCGCGCCCAGATCCAGAAGGAGTCGTTTGTATTCTTGGATGGAATCGAACCGATCTCCGGCTGCACTCTCCAGATCGTTCACCAGATCTCTCAGTCCGACTCGAACCTCGGGAAGGTTCCACGCGAAGTGCAGGAGTTTAAGACCGGCTTCCCGTTTTGTCAACCGCAAATTGCCATATGCTTCGGCGGTCGAGATGGAAAAGTCCGGCAATATCAACACGATGGGTAAGTCGGCCGGTGCTTCGAGCGGATAGACCTCGTCGCCGCGCGAAACGGCGAGCGCCGTACCCCCATGGAGAAAAAAGGGGACGTCCATTCCGATCGAGGTCGCGAGCCGGTTCAGATCCTGAGGCGCGGCGCGGGTATTCCAGAGCCGGTCGAGGGCGACGAGCGTCGCCGCGGCATCCGAGCTTCCGCCGCCGAGGCCTTTGCCGGGAGGCACTCGCTTTTCGAGATGGATAAACGCCCCGCCGCGGTAACCGGCGGTCTCGGCGAGAAGGCTCGCCGCGCGATAGACGAGGTTGTCGCTCCCGGTTCCGAGCGCGGGGTCGTTCGTGGTCAAGCGAATGCCCGAGTCCGCTTGCTTCAAGCTGATCTCGTCCCCGAAGTCGACCGTCTGCAGGATGGTCCGAATCTCGTGGTATCCGTCTTCGCGCCGCCTCAGCACTTCGAGCCCGAGGTTGACCTTCGCGCAGGCGCGGAGCTTGATCACGACGGCTCCCGGCCAAGGACGAAAACCGCCTCCCCGTCTATCTCCGCCGGACGAAGACGCTCCGCATCCGCGGGGATCTCGAGGTGGAACGTCTCGGCGTCGAGCTCGACGTTCACGTCGACCTCGTTCGTTTCGAGGCGCGCTCGCACGCTCTCGTTCTCGATCGTGAGCTCGTCCGGAAACGGCCGGCCGCGGCGCTTCCAGGAGCCGGGATAAGAGACGCGGTAACTCTCTGACTGGGCCGAAACCACCTGACCCTCGGCGTTCAGCTCTAGGATCCGCTTCGGCGGGGTCTCGAGCTCGAGGAACCGCGTAGCACCTCGGCGATATCCAAGTGCAGGCGTCGAGGTGTCGAGCGATACGCCCACTCCGGAGAGAGCCGCCATCATGTCCTCGGTTCGGAGCCGGAGCCCGAGAAGCCTCGCGACCACTTCGCCGACGTCCGGCTCCCGGAGATAATGCCGCCGCCCTGGAAAGTAGGCGGTGATCTCCTCCCGGCCCGCGACGGCACTCCACCTCGTCGCTCCGAAAGCGCCGAGAAGCTCCACGCGCAGCCGATCGGGACGCTCGAAGAAAACCGCGAGCCGCGCATCGAAGCCGCCACCTCGAGCCCGGCCGCGCACCCGCACCAGCCCCTGATACCGCCGAACCGATTCGGCCTGACGCTTCAGCTCGTCGAGGAGAGAGGAAATCTCGATGGCTTCCATCGGCACCGGCGGCGGAAGCGCCTCGGGCGCTCGGGGAGCGCGAGCGCACCCGGAGAAAAGCAAAAAGAGGAAGAAGAACCGTTGGGACCGCGGAGCGCGGGGGTTCATCGGGGCGACGTAGCTTCCTCGATCTTCTTGACCACCTCGTCTTTCTCGAGCTCGTCGTCTTCCTGATCCAGCGCCTTCTGCCAGTAGCCGACCGCTTGCTCGCGATCTCCCTTCCGGAAGTACAGGTCTCCGAGGTGATCGTAAACCACCCCCGTCAGCCGAAGGCTTTTCAGCGCTTTCAGCAGGTTGTCTTCGGCCAGGTCCAGCCGGCCCATCTTGAAATAGACCCAGCCGAGACTGTCGAGATAAGCCCCGTTGTGGGGATCCTGCTCGAGGGCCCGGGTCACGTAGTCGAGCGATTGATCGAGGTCGCGACCGCGATCGGCGAGCATGTACCCCAGGTAGTTCAGGGTCGCGGCGCTCTCAGGCTCGAGCGCCAGCACCTTCTCGAACTGAGCTTCGGCCTCGTCGAATTTCCTCTGCTGCTCGAGCACCGCCCCCAGCTGGAACAAGATGCCCACGTTGTCCGGCATTCGCTCGAGCTTCTCGCGCAGGAACCGCTCGGCGCCGGAGAAAGCCTTCTGCCTCTGGTACAGGTCAACTACGCCCTGGATCCGCATCTCGTCGGCGGGCTCTTCGGCCGAAAGGGCAAGGGCTTTCTCGATGGCTTCGCCCGACTTCCCGTTCGCATCCAGTACCCGGGTCTCGAGAAGCCGGAGCCTCGGGCTCGAGGGATGCCGCTCGAGCGCCTGCCCGAGAAACACCTGCGCGTCTTTGGGACGATCGGCCGCGAGAAGCGCCTGGAGATAGAAGACTTCATAGCGCTCTTCTCCCTGCGCGAGCCCGTTCGCCTTCTCGAACGCCTGGACCGAGTCCTCGTGCCTCTCGAGCTCGCCGTAGGCAAACCCCAGGTGGGCCCAATACTCGGCCCGCCGGGTATCCGCTTCCTTGCCTTCCCCCGGGAGCTCGAGAAGCTTCTTCCACTCGACGATGGCTTTGTCGAGCTCGCGCCTCTCCTCGTAAATCCCCGCGAGGGTGTAACGGGCGAGGACGTGCCCCGGCTCCGACTGGAGCGCCTTCTCGAGGAGCTTCTCGGCCTCGCCGAAATTCTTGAGCTCGCGATGCACCATCGCGAGACCCACCGTGGCAATCAGGTTCGCGGGGTCGCCCTCGAGCGCCGTCTCGAACTCGGACACGGCTTCGTTCAGGCGGCCGGCGTTCGCGAGCGCGTCGGCGTATCGGATCCGGGATTCGACGTCCGTCTCATCCCCCTGGACCGCGCTTTGATAGAGATCGGCGAGCTCTCCGAAACGCTCCTCCGTCTGGAGGAGGGCGGCGAGCCGCTCGCGCGCCTCGGGCTGGGCCGGCTCGAGGCCGAGCGATTGCTTCAAGAGCTGAATCGCTCGTGCGCTGTCTCCCTCGTTCTGGCGGATCTGGGCGAGGAGCGTCATGTCGTAGTACGCACTCGGCTCGAGCCTTACCACTTCCTCGAGCTGAACCGCTGCCTCCGCCGGCTGCCGATTCGCGAGAAGGAGCCGCCCGAGGCTGCTTCGGGTCTGGGTGTCCGAAGGGTCGAGCCGAATCGTGTCGCGGTAGGCCTGGATCGCGATCGGCGCGAGATCGGGGCTACCGCCGCTGCGGAGAAGCGCGAAGTAAACCTCGCCCAGCGTCCGGTGAGCGGCGGCGACGTCGGGACCGAGCTCGACCGCTCTTTTGGCGCTTTCGAGCGCCTTGTCCACCTGCCGCATCCGCTGATAGAGGTCCGCGAGCGCCACGTGGGGGTAGGCAGCTTTCGGGTCGAGACGGATCGCCTGCTGGTAGTTGGAGACGGCGGTCTCGGCTTGCATCTGCATCTCGGCCATGCGGGCGAGGCAGAAGTAGTAATAAGCCTCTCCCTGTACGGCCTGTACGGGCGGCGCTGGCGCCTCCTGGGCGCCAGCGCTCGCGGCGAGGACGACAAAGGCGGACCAGAGCGGAATGTCTTTCATGAAGCCTCTCCCACTCGATTATACCTCCGAGATTTGGCCCAAGCCCGGCTCCTTGCGGCCTCGACCCTTCGATCGTTGATATGCTACTCGCGCATGACCGCCGAAGCCCGGAGCTGGTTTCTTCCCCGCGTCCGGTCGGGCTTTCTGAACGGGGAGTCCTCCTTCGTCTACGGAATCGCCCTCTGGCTCGCCCTCGTCCAGATCTCGATCGCGGCATCCCAGATCGTGCTGGCGATCCTCGTCCTTGTCTGGCTTTACCTCATGTCCCGCGACGAAGTGCGCGCGCCCTCTCTTCCCTACGACGTTCCGTTCGCGCTCTACGCCGTCCTCACGCTCGCCTCCGCCTGGTTCTCCTTCGACCCCCGCAGAAGCTTCCCGGCGACGAAGGAACTGCTCCTCCTCGTGGTGCCCTATCTTCTGGTCAGTAGCGTCCGCAAGCGGGAGACCCTCGAGAGCCTGGTGGTGCTGCTCGTCGCCGTCGCGGACGCCTCCGCCCTCGTAGGCCTGTGGCAGTACCGGTTCGGCGATCTTTCGGACATCAACCATCGGATCCACGGCTTCGTCGGGCACTATATGACCTACTCGGGGCTTCTCATGGGAGCCGGCCTCCTCGCTCTCGCGGGGTTCTTGTTCTCCTCACCGCGAGCGCGGCATCGGTGGTTCTTCCTGGGAAGCTTCTTTCTGATCGAGTGCGCTCTCGTCCTCTCGCTCACAAGGAGCGCCTGGATTGGCACGCTCGTCGCCGGCCTCTTCCTTCTCTTCCTGAAAGACCGGAGGCTCGTGCTCGTGGCGCCTCTCCTCGCGGCGGTCTTGGCAGCCGTTCTCTCGGGGGACATCGAGCGTCGTATTCTCACTCTGGTGCGGCCCGACACGTCGGGCCTGGACCGGGTCTACATGCTCGAGGCCGGCTCGCGAATCGTGAGGAATCACCCTTTCTTCGGCGTCGGGCCGGAGATGGTCTCCGAGGTCTATCCCATCTATGTCGAGCCGGACGCCTTTCGGCACGACAACCCTCATTTGCACAACAACCTCATCCAGGTCGCCGCCGAGAGGGGGCTTCCGGCGCTCTCGGTTTTCCTTTGGTTCGTCGGCGCGAGCTTGTTCCTCGCCGTCCGTGAGCTCCGCCGGACGAAGGCTCGAGGGACGGCGCGAGCCCTCGCCGCCGGAGCGCTTGCCGTCGTCGTTTCCGGGCTCGTCGCGGGCCTCTTCGAGTACAACTTCGGCGATTCGGAGTTTCAGATGCTGTTTCTTTTCGCCATGAGCGTCCCGTCGATCCTCGAGCGAGAACGGACCGAGTGAAGCCGGTGGACGCCGCGGAGATCAGAGACTTCCTCGAACGTAGCCGCGGCAAGGTCGTGGGAGTCGTGGGCGACGTGATGCTCGACCGCTTCGTGTGGGGCAAAGTATCGCGGATCTCTCCCGAGGCGCCGGTCCCGGTGGTCACGATCGAGCGTGAGGACTACCACCTCGGGGGCGCGGCCAACGTCGCGAGAAACCTGGCGAGCCTCGGCGCGAGTCCCCTCCTTCTCGGCATCGTCGGGGCCGACGAGGCGGCGGGCGCCCTGAGGCACGCCCTCGGCGAGCGCGGGCTCTCGGCGGAGGCGGTTATCACCGACCCCTCGCGGCGCACCACGGTCAAAACCAGAATCATCGCCCACAGCCAGCAGGTAGTGCGCGCCGACTGGGAGTCGACGGACGACATCGCGGGCGAGGTCGAGGCGAGGACCCTCGCCCGTCTCGAAGACGTCGTCTCTCGCTCGAAAGCGCTGGTGCTCTCGGACTACTCCAAGGGCACCCTCACCCCGAAGGTCATCGAGCGGGCGATCGCGGCTTCGAAGGACCGCGGAGTTCCGATTCTCGTCGACCCCAAGGTCCATCGCTACCGGCTCTATCGCGGAGTCACGCTCGTCACTCCCAACTCGAACGAGGCCGCTCGGTTCACCGGCATCGAAGTTCGCTCCGAAGGGGACCTCGAGCTCGCCGCGGGAAAGATTCTGGAGGAGCTCGAATGCGAGGCCGTCCTCATCACCCGCGGGGAGCTGGGGATGTCGCTCTACGAACGGGAGAGGCCGGCGCTCCACATCGCGACTTCCGCCCGCGAGGTGTTCGACGTCACTGGCGCCGGGGACACGGTGATCGCGACCGCCGCCCTCGCTCTCGCTTGCCGCGAGAGCCTCCCTCGCGCCGCGGATCTTTCGAACCGCGCCGCGGGAATCGTGGTGGGAAAGCTGGGAACGGCAACGGTGAATCCCGAAGATCTCCTCGCCACCGCAGGCAGCTAGAACCTGGTGTATTTTCTTTTCTAATGCCTGAAGTGCCGCCTCCCGGTGAAGACCATCGCTAAACCCCGCTCGTTGCAGGCGGCGATGACTTCTTCGTCTCGCACCGAGCCGCCGGGCTGGATCACGGCCTCGACGCCTGCTTCCGCCAGGACGTCTATCCCGTCGCGGAACGGAAAGAACGCGTCGGATGCCGCGACCGCCACTTTGACCGTTCCCCCCGCCTTCTGAATCGCGATCCGGCAGGAGTCGACCCGGCTCATTTGACCCGCGCCGACGCCCAAAAGAGCCTCGTCGCGGGCCAGCACGATCGCGTTCGACTTCACGTGCTTCGCGACGATCCAGGCGAAGCGCAGCTCTTCGACCTCCCTCTCCGTCGGCGGCCTCTCGGTCACGACGCGGAGCTCGATAGACCCCTCGTCCTCGCGGTCCCAGTCCTGAACCAGGAGTCCGCCGAGAACGCGGGAGAGGTTGAAGCCGGTCCATGGGGGCGGCGCGGGTTCATCGATTTTCATGAGGCGGAGGCTCTTCTTCTGGGAGAGGATCTCGATGGCCTCCGGATCGAAACCGGGGGCGACCAGGGCCTCCAGAAACGTCGACGAGAGCTCCTCGGCGGTCGCTACGTCGACTCCGCGATTCAGTGCCACGATGCCGCCGAAGGCAGAGACGGGGTCCGTCGCCCGCGCGCGCACGTAGGCTTCGCGAAGATTATCCCCCAGCGCGGCGCCGCAGGGATTGGTGTGCTTGATGACGGCGGCGGCCGCACGCGCCGAAGGAAGCTCACGCACCAGGCGCCAGGCGGCGTCGAGGTCGAGAATGTTGTTGTACGAAAGCTCCTTCCCGTGGAGCTGCACGGCGCCCGCGATCCCGAGGGGCTGCGCTGAACCGCAATCGCGATAAAAGGCGGCGGCCTGGTGGGGGTTCTCGCCGTAGCGCAGATCCTGGGCCTTCTCGAGGCGAAGCGAGAGGGTCTCGGGGAAGGCTCGTGGAGCGCCGACGGTGAGCGCCGCCCCGCCTTGGTTGAGGTCCGGTTCCGCCGCGAGACCGCTCACGAACGAGGCAATCGCCTGTTCGTAGCGCGCGCTCGCCTGGAACGCCTTCTGAGCGAGATGGAGCCGGGTCTTTAAGTCGATCCCCGCGGGCCCCTCGGGCCCCTCGTCGAGCTTCCGCAGCACCAGCGCGTAGTCCGCGGGATCCGTCACCGCGAGAACGTGCTCGAAGTTCTTGGCGGCGGCGCGCAGCATCGAGGGTCCGCCGACGTCGATGTTCTCGAGGATCTCGTGGAGGGGGCTCCCCTTGGCGACGGTCTCTTCGAAGGGATAGAAGTTGACCACCACCAGATCGACGGGTGTAATTTGGTGGGTTTCGAGCTCCTTCATATCCGAGGGCAGATTCCGCCGCGCGAGTATGCCTCCATGGATGCGGGGGTGGAGCGTCTTCACCCGTCCTCCAAGGATCTCGGGAGAGCCCGTCACCTTGGAGACAGGCCGCACGAGCACCCCCGCCTCATCGAGGAGCTTCGAAGTACCTCCGCTCGAGACGATCTCGAATCCGCGGGAGGCGAGCTCGCGGGCGAAGTCGGCGACGCCGGTCTTGTCGGCCACACTGATGAGGGCCCGTCGTCCTGCCATCGAAGAGGGGATTCTAACGCGGAGCGCGCCCCCCTGGGTAAGGGCTCAGCGCTTTTTCGGGGCGAATCGGTACCCGGTGAAATCCCCGTTGGCCTTGGTCCATGCGGAAAGCCACAGATAGGAGGCGGCCGTGACCCCGCGGGAATAGCTCAAGGAAGTCTCGGCATAGGGGACGGAACGGAAATCGAAACTGGTGGCGGGAACCACACGACCGTCCTGCCAGAACGCATTCGACAGCGGGACGATCGAAGCGCTCGTCTTCTCCGCGACCCGGCTGAGGATCCCTTTGACCGAGGCCCCCGCGACGGGCGAGGGAAGCGACCCGTCGTGGACCAGGGGGATCCTGGTGAGATGGAGGCCCACGAAGCGAATGTACTCAGGGGCGACCCGGCGAAGCTCCGGTGAGCCCGCCCCGACGACCGTGGGGTCGGAGAGATCGGCGGCGATGCGCAAGAGCCTCCCGAGCTCAACCGCGGTTTCCCGGAACGGACGATGCCCTTCGACCATTCGCACGACCCTGTCGATGCGCCGCTCGACGTCGTCGATCAGTTCCTGGGAAAGCCGTCCCGAGAGCCCGTCGCGGGCGATGAGGGACGCGGTCTCGCCCTCGAGAGTCGAGACCCCCGAAAGCAGAAACTCGTCGCGCCGCGTGAGCACCCGCGCGAGAGACGGCGGCATGAGCGCGAGGGTGTCGTAGGCCATGCCGCGATAGGCCTCGGCGGGCCAGGCCTGGGTGTCAGAAGGCGCAAGTACGAGGAAGAGGAGTGGAGCGAAGAAGCGGCGCGCCGTCATTTCTTGGGCCGCGCGACGACCGAGACCTTGCCGTCTTTCATCGTGACTCCGAAGTCCACGTCCTTGCCCTTGGCGGCTCGGATCTGGTCGGCCTGCTTCTCCAGCGTCTTCTTGAAGCTCTCGTAGTTGAGCTTCGTCGTAGTTTCTCCCGCTTTCTGCTTCGCCGCGACGAACGAGTCGAAGACCTGGCGAAACGGGTCGGAAGGCGCGGGCGGCGGCGCCCCCGGCTTCGGGGCGCTTCGTTTCGTCCCTTCGCGTGCGCCGGGGATCCTCCCCTCTTCCTTGAGCCGGGTCCTTCGATTCCACATCTCCGAGTAGGTGTTGTAACGCGCCTGAAGCATGGAGAACAGGGACTGCTCGGAAAGGTTCCGCGGCGGGCTGATATTGTACCGTTTGACGATCTCCTCGCAAACTCTCTGGGTGTCGGTCGGGGGCTTGGGAACAGCGCCCGAGAACCACTGCTCGTACTCGCGCTCGAGGAGCCGAAACGTCCTCTGCAGCTTCGCCATGTCTTCCTGAAACCCCATGATGAACGGAACTCCTCGGGCGCCGCGGGAAGCGGACTCTACGCCTCGTCTTTCTTGAAGAACCAGAAAAAGGGAAGCCACAGCTCCCGCGCGCAGGGGATCTTTTTCCCCTTCACCAGGATCTCGCAGCTCGGAAAATCGCCGACGAGGGAGAAGAGCTCGTGGAGCCTCTGGACCTCGTCGACACCGAAGATCGCCGAATGCCGGAGGAAGCGGTCCCGCCCTTCCGTGCGATAGCCCCTCGATTTCTCGGCGATCGAGATCGCCGTCCGGTAGCGCTCAGCGCTTTCATTGCCTTCGTCCGCGCCGGGGGGACCGAAGACGACGGAAAGCGTGAGCTCGTTTCCCGCCCGCGCCGGGTAGAGGATCTCGAGCATCTCGGGATCGAGATGAGAAACGTCCCCCTCTTCCCGTGAGAGGATCTCGGGGAGGCGCTCGATGTAGTTACGTGGACGGTTCTCAGGCATCGTCGGCGCGTGTGATAAGATGCTACGCTTCTGAGTCCCGCCTTGTCAAAAACACCGGAACCACGGTCTCTCCGGAGACTTCCCAGCGTGGAAAAGCTCGTTTCGCAGCCGGGCTTCGAGGATCTCTCGCGGGAGTTCGGCCGGGTTCTGGTCGTCGCCGAGACCCGCGCGTTTCTCGCCGAGCTCCGCCGCGAATCGTCGGAGGCGGCGATCGACCAAGGACTCTCCGGGATCGAGGGCGCGGTTCGCGCGCGTCTCGAGAGCGCGGTCGCGCCGTCGCTCCGGCGAGCGTTGAACGCGACCGGAATTCTCGTGCATACCAATCTCGGGCGGGCCCCGCTCTCCGAAGCCGCCATCGCGGCCATCGCCGAGGTCGCGCGCGGATATTCGAACCTGGAGCTGGATCTCGAGACTGGCAAGCGCGGGAGCCGCCACCGGCACGCCGAGCGCCTCTTCACCGCTCTCTTCCCGGAAGACAAGGCGCTGGTCGTGAACAACGCCGCCGCGGCCCTGATGCTCGCCCTCAACACCGAATCTCTCGGCAAGGAAGTCGTAATCTCCCGGGGTGAGCTCATCGAGATTGGAGGCTCGTTCCGGGTTCCCGAAATCCTGGAGCGAAGCGGAGCGCGGCTCCGCGAAGTGGGCACGACGAACAAGACGCGCGTCTCCGACTACGCTTCGGCCATCGGCCCCGAGACCGGGGCAATCCTTCGGGTCCATCCCTCGAACTTCCGCGTCGTGGGGTTCACGGAATCGGCTTCTACCGAGGACCTGGTTCGACTGGGACGAGAGCGCGGCATTCCGGTCATCGAAGACTTCGGGAGCGGCAACCTGGTCTCGCTCGCCTCGTTCGGCCTTCCCGGGGAGCCGGCGGTTTCCGAGAGCCTCGCGAGCGGAGTCGGACTCTGCATCTTTTCCGGCGACAAGCTTCTCGGAGGGCCGCAGGCGGGAATCCTGATCGGCGAGGCCTCGCGCGTCGAAGCCTGCAAGCTGAATCCCATGGCGAGGGCGCTCCGCGTGGACAAGCTCGTCTACGCCGCTCTCGAGGCGACGCTTTCCGCCTACGTCCGCGGGAGAGCGCTCGAAGAGATTCCCGTCCTTCGAATGCTGGCTCTCCCGGCGGAAGAGATCCGAAGCCGCGCTCTCGCCCTCACCGGGCGCATCGACGACGCCTCCAGACTCACCCTCGAAGTCCAGCCGAGCGCTTCTTTCATAGGAGGAGGCGCCGCCCCCGATTCCGAGATCCCGACGTGGGTCATCGCCATCCACTCGCACGACCGCTCCGCGGGGAGCCTCCTCGAAGCCCTTCGCCGAAACCATCCCCCAATCCTCGCCCGGATCTCCGAGGATCGGGTGCTCCTCGACCTGAGAACAATCCTCACGGGCGAGGAGGAGATCCTGGAGGCGGCGCTTCGCGCCTTGTAGGAGTCAGCCGTGATCAGAAGGTCCCCCAAGGTTGCCTTTCGTTCGCGCCGGACCGTGAGCAGAGGAAGAACGAGGACTATTTCGGCAACGAGCTTGGCTTGCTCACTACCGAAGGTAAGACGGGGGCCCTCGGTCCTGCCGCTTCCCCATCGAGGAGGTCCATCGATGGTGTAGATTTGCTCTCAATGGAGCGCGACGAGTACCGAAGGTTGTTCGATCTGGAGGACGAGCTCTGGTGGTTTCTGGGCATGCGCCGCGTTTCCAGCGTCCTTCTCGATAGATTTCTGCCCCCTGGGAAATCCGACCGCTCGGTACTCGACGCCGGCTGTGGCACCGGGGGCATGCTGGAGACTCTTCGTCTCTACGGGCAACCCGTCGGCACGGATGCTTCGCCGCAGGCCCTTTGGTTCGCGAGCAGGAGAGCCGCCGCGCCGCTCGTTCAAGCCGACGTATGCCGACTGCCGTTCACATCAGAGAGCTTTGACCTGGTGACTTCCTTTGATGTGATTTATCACCGTCGCATCTCGAGCGACGTTGATGCACTCCACGAAATGAGCAGAGTGCTGCGCCCCCACGGCCTCATCCTGCTGAGGGTCCCCGCCTTGAACCTGCTCCGTGGCCGCCACGACGTTGCGGTTCATACCCGACATCGGTACGAGAGAAAAGAGCTCCAGGAGAAGCTGAAGCAAGCCGGTTTCGTCCTCGAATTCGTTTCCTATCTGAACTGTTTTCTTCTTCCGCTGGCGATTCTTCGACGAGGAGTCGACCGCTTGTTTCGTCCAGCGCACCAAGGCTCTGATGTCGAGCCGGTGGCGGCCTGGCTCAACCAGGTGCTCCTTCGGATCTTGATGCTAGAAGCCAAGTGGATCCGTTCCGGAACCCTCCCCTTTGGATTGTCGCTAGTCGCCGTCGGGCGAAAGCGCTCCGCCGCGTCCTACGATTGAGGCAAAGTCGAGGCCTTCGTCTCGCCGTCGCCGCGACATTTGGATGCCACTTTCCTGAAACGCAGGACACTTGAGGCGGGGCTCCGACGGGCGGTCTCCCGTTTCACTCCATTCGGATGCCACTGAGAACAGTCGCCACCTGAGAAGAATCGACGAAAGGGCTTCAGCGCCTTGGAGGGTGGTCCGGTCACACCGGGCCGGGTACCTGGTTCGCGGCGTGATACGAGCTTCGGACCAGGGGGCCGGCTTCCACGTGGCGATACCCCATTGCCATCCCGCGCCGAGCGAGATCGCGGAATTCGTCAGGATGGACGAACCGCACCACCGGCAGGTGCTCCGGTGTCGGCTGGAGATACTGCCCGAGGGTCAAGACGTCGACCGCGGCCTCGGAGGCCAGCTCCCGCATTGCCGCCTCCACCTCGGGAGCGCTCTCGCCAAGCCCGAGCATCATCCCGGTCTTGCTTACCGTCCCCGGCGCGATCTCCTTCACCCGCCTCAGGAGCTCTACGGACTGAGCGAAACTCGCCCCAGGTCGCACCCGTTTGTAGAGACGCGGCACCGTCTCCACATTGTGATTGAGGATATCGGGTCCGGCCGCCAAAACGGTCTCGAGAGACTCGCGGGAACCCTTGAAGTCCGGAATCAGGACCTCGATGGTCGTCTCCGGGCACCGGCTGCGGATCGCCTCGATGGTCGCGGCGAATATCGAGGCTCCTCCGTCTCCGAGCTCGTCGCGATTCACCGATGTCACCACCGCATGCGAAAGCCCCATGACCGCGACCGCCTCCGCCACCCGCGCCGGCTCCTCACGATCGAGGTACTGGGGGAGCCCCGTCTTCACCGCGCAGAAGCCGCAGGCACGGGTGCAGACGTCCCCGAGGATCATGAACGTCGCCGTTCCCTGCCCCCAGCACTCCGCGACGTTCGGGCATCGGGCCTCTTCGCAAACCGTATTCAGCGAGAGCCCGCGGAGAATTCCCTTCAGGCGGAAGTAGTTGTCTCCGCTCGGAAGGCGCACCTTGAGCCATTCGGGTCGCGGGCTTCGAGTCGCCGTGCTCATCGTGGAATTGTATCTCGCTCTACAGAATCTTCTCGTCCCAGCCCTCGAGCCGCCGCTTCACGTCGGCCATGAACTGGTCGGCGAAGGCGCCGTCGACCAGGCGATGATCGAAGGACAGGGCCAGGTACACCATCGAGCGAACCGCGATCGCGTCGTTGACCACCACCGGCCGCTTGTGAATTCCGCCCACGCCCAAAATCGCCACCTGAGGCTGGTTGATGATCGGCGTTCCGAACAGAGACCCGTAGGGGCCGGGGTTGGTCAGAGTGAAGGTCCCGCCCTGGACCTCCTCGGGCTTGAGCCTCTTGCCTCTCGCGCGCTCCGCGAGATCGCTCACCGCGCGCACGAGACCGAGGAAGCTCTTCTCGTCGGCGTGGTGAACCACAGGAACGATGAGGCCGCCTTCGAGAGCCACCGCCACGCCGATGTTGTAGTCCTTATGATAGAGAATCCTGTCGCCCTCGATCGAGGCGTTCAGCGCGGGAAAGGACTTCAGAGCTGAAGTGACCGCTCGGATGAAAAACGGCGTGTACGTGAGCTTCACTCCCTCCTCTTTCTCGAACGTTCTCTTCAGTGACTCCCGCGCTTGCACGATGCGACTCACGTCGGCCTCGAACACCGTCGTCACGTGAGCTGACGTCTTCCGGGACGAGACCATGCGCTCGGCGATGGACTTTCGGATGCCGCTCATGGGTGCGATCTCTACCCTCCCCGGGGGTGCCGTCACCACCGCAGGCGCCGGGGCTGCTGCGGCGGCGGCGGCCGCGCTTGGCATCTGGGGAGGGGGCGCGGACACCGGAGCGTGCCGCGATTCGAGGTGCTTCACCACGTCCTCTTTCGTGATGCGTCCTCCCCCTCCGCTGCCCGAAAGCTTGAGGAGATCGATCTCGTGCTCGCGAGCCATTTTTCGCACGAGGGGCGAGCTCCGGGGGCCTCGCTCGGTCGCCGCCGCGGGAGGAGCCGGCGGCGGGGGGGGCGCGGTTGGCCTCGATGGCGGAGCCGGACTCGGGGCGTCTGCGCGGGCTTCGGCGACTTTCTCACCGATGACCGCGACGACGGTATTGATGGGGACCGTTTGGCCTTCACCCACCCGAATCTCACTCAAGATTCCCGAGGCCGGTGACGGGATCTCGGTGTCAACTTTGTCGGTCGAGATCTCGAAGAGGGGCTCGTCTCTTTCGACCCGATCGCCGGCTTTCTTGTGCCATTTAGTGACGGTTCCCTCGGCGATGCTCTCGCCCATCTGCGGCATGATGACGTCGGTCATGTAGCGCTTTTTCTCCTTTCCATGAGTCTCTCAGTAGGCCGCGAGACGCCGCGCCGCGCGCACCACGTCCTCGGCTCGAGGAATGAACGCATCCTCGAGAGCCGCCGCGTACGGAACCGGCGTGTCCGGCGCCGTCACCCTCACGATCGGTCCGTCGAGGTCGTCGAAAGCCTCCTCGGCGACGATGGCGGCGATCTCGCCCGCCATTCCCCCGGTGCGCGTGTCCTCGTGCAGGACCATCAGCTTGTTGACGCGGCGAACCGATTCGAGAATGCATTCCTTGTCCAAAGGGACGAGGCTCCTCAGATCGATGACCTCGAGCTCGATCCCCTCTTTCGCCAGGATTTCCGCGGCTTCGAGCGCGACGTAGAGCATGGCGGAATAGGTAACGACCACGATGCCTTCACCGCGCCTTCGCACGATGGCCTTTCCGATGGGAACGACGTCCTCCTGCGATCCGAGCTCGGCGGAAGACGCCTTGATGTGACGATAGAGCTTCTTGTGCTCCAGATAGAGAACCGGATCCTCGTCCCGGATCGCGGCCTTCATCAGGCCGCGGGCGTCGGCCACCGTCGCCGGCACCACCACCTTGATCCCCGGAGTGTGCACGTAGTGCATCTCCGGGTTTTGGGAGTGGAACGGGCCCGCCCGGACTCCGCCGCCCGAAGGACCCCGCATCACGATGGGCACTCCCGCCCCCCATCGGTAGCGGCTCTTGGCGGCGAAGTTCGTGATCATGTTGAACGCGTTCGCAATGAAATCGATGAACTGAAACTCCACGATCGGACGAAGCCCGTTGAACGCGGCTCCGATGGCGACGCCGGTGTAACCCTCTTCGCTGATCGGGGTGTCGATAATCCGGTCCTTGCCGAATCTCTCGAGAAAGCCGGCCGTGACCTTGAAGGCCCCGCCATAGAGACCCACGTCCTCCCCGAGCAGGATGACGCGCGGATCGCGCTCCATCTCCTCCCACATGGCCTGGCGGATGGCCTCGAGATAGGTGACTTCCGTCATTCTCGCCTCAGGACACGCTATGAAACACCCGGCCCTCGGGGTGGAGCGCGCTCGGCGAAGGGGCGGCATCGGCGGCTCGCAGCGCGTCCGAGACCGCCTCATCGGCGCGGGCGGAGAGCGCGGTGCGCTCCGCCTCCGAAAGCCAGTCTTGCTGCAGCAAGAACCTTTCGAACCTCCAGATGGGATTCGCGTCGACGTCGGTCTCGCTCTCGGAGCGCGTCGGGTCGAGACGGGCCGCTTCGCCGAAGGGAGAGGGGACGGCGTCGTCGTTGCCGAAGTACCGGCTGGAGCTCCGAAGCGGTGCCTCGATGAGCGTCGGGCCCTCGCCGGTTTTGGCCCTGTCCATCGCCGTCTCGACGACCTGCACCACCTGCAGAAGGTCGCTCCCGTCCACCGGAAGCGACGTGAGGCCGTAGCCCCGAGCCCGTTCGTAGAGCTGCGACACTTCGGCGCTCGCGAGCGGCCCAGAGGCCTTGGTCGCCGACGGAAACCGGACCACCACCACTACGAGAGGCGCCTTTCGCACGGCGGCGAAGTTCAGCCCCTCGTGAAAATCTCCGGTTGCGACCGCCTCATCGGAAACGAGGGCGAGAGCGACCCGGTCCTGGCGCTGCACCCGAGCGGAGAACGCCATACCTGCCATCACGCTCACGTGAGTCGCCGCATGCCCGGTGGCGGCGACGATCCCGCGGCCGAGATCGCCGAAGTGGCGAATCCCGCACCTTCCGCCGCTCGGCTCGGCGCCTTTTCCCAGAAACTCCAGGACGATCTCAGCGGGTTTGACGCCCCGGAGCAGAAGTACCCCCGTCGTCGGGAGTGAGGAGGCGAGGACATCCTTCGGAGTGGGCACGAAAGCGGCTCCGACGGAGACCGCCTCGAGCCCCGAACGAAGCCCGAGCGGGGAGGAGAGTCGGGCTTCACGATGAAGCCGCGCGAGCGCCTCCTCGAGCTTGCGGGTGAGAATCATATAGAAGAGGAGCTCGTGAAGCTGCCGTTTGCCGAGACTCATGGGAGGGTGACGCTCGCGAGATCCGCTTCGGCGATCGGCTTCATCGTTCTCGCGAAGACCGATCCGAAGGAAAGAGAAATCTCCTCCCGAACGCGTGCCGGAGAGACCGGCGCCTCGAGAACTCTTGCCATCGAGCTGACGCCGCGGCCCACGATTCCGCAAGGCACGATCCGACGGAAGTAGTCGAGGTCAGTGGTTACGTTGAGGGCAAAGCCGTGGGACGTCACCCATTTCGAGACCCGGACTCCGATGGCCGCGATCTTTCCGCCCGGGTGCCAGACGCCGGTCGAGCCCGCCTCGCGGCCGGCTACGATTCCGAACCGGCAGAGCGCGAGGATGAGCACCTCCTCGAGGGCGCGAAGATAAGCGTGGACGTCTGGCGCCCACCCTCTCAGATCCAAGATAGGGTAGGCGACGACCTGCCCCGGGCCGTGAAACGTGATGTCGCCGCCGCGGTCGGTTTCGATGAAATCCGCGCCTAGCGCCGCGAGCTCCTCCTCGCCGATGAGGAGATGCTCCCGCTTTCCCGATCGGCCGAGGGTGTAGGTGGGAGGATGCTCGACGAAGAGAAGAACGTCTGGGATACCGTTTCGCTGCCGCATCTGGACGAGGCGGCGCTGAAGCTCCCACGTTTCGAGGAAGCCCCTGCGCCCGAGATCGACGCGCCAGCAGGACTCAGACATGAATCGGGAGCCCGACGGCGCCGTGGGCTGCCTCCATGACCGCTTCGGACAGCGTGGGATGGGCGTGCACCGACCTCATCAGCGACTCCGCGGTGGCCTCGTGGGTCAGCGCCACAACCGCCTCGGCAATGAGATCGGTGGCATGCGGACCGACGATGTGAACCCCCAGAAGCTCATCATAGCTCGCCTCGCTCACGACCTTGACGAAGCCCTCGTTCTCACCGAGGATGCTCGCCTTGCTGCTGGCGGCGAAGGGAAACTTCCCGACCCGGACCTCGAATCCGCGGGCACGGGCCTTCGCCTCGGTCAGACCGACGCTCGCCACCTCGGGCGCGCAATACGTGGCGTTCGGGATGTGGTCGTAGTTCAGCGGGTGCACCGGCTTTCCGGCGATCTTTTCGACCGCGAGAAGGGCTTCCGCCGAAGCGACGTGGGCGAGCTGCGGCGTCGCCACGACATCGCCGATGGCATAGACCCCTTTCGCCTTCGTCTCCATGAACTCGTTCACCGGGATCGTGCCGCCCTTCGACTTGTCGGGCTCGAGCCCCACAGTCTCGAGGCCGATCCCTTCGGTACGGGCCGTCCGCCCGACCGCGACCAGGACCTTGTCGAAAACGCTCTCCCCGCTCGAATCGTCCGGAAGGCGATAGCGGAGGGAAATTCCGTCCGCGGCCGGGGTTGCCGATTCGACCCGAGTTCCCGTCAAGATCTCGATACCTCGCTTGCGGAACGAACGAAGCACCGTGTCGGAGACCTCTTCGTCCTCGAGAGGAAGGACCCGGGGTAAAAGCTCGACGACGACGACCTTCGTCCCGAAGCTCGAGAACATCGATGCGAACTCCGCCCCGACGGCGCCGGCGCCGACGATCGCGATTCGCTCCGGGCGGGCCGCGAGCGAGAGCATCTCCGTGTTCGTGAGGATCCGGTCACCGTCGATCGCAAGGCCGGGAACGCTCCGCGGCGAGGACCCCGTGGCGATGATGATATTTCGGGCCTGAAACACCCTTGGCCCCTCTTGCGTCGCCACCTCGATCCGGCCCGGACCGGCGAGTTTTCCGAACCCCTGAACAGTTACCACCCGATTGTTCCGGAGCAGCATCGAAATTCCGGCGGCGAGCTTTCGGACGACCTTCTCCTTCCTTTTGAGCATGGCGGACCAGTCGAGCCGGATGCTCTCGACGATGACACCGTGCTCGCGCGCGTGACGGATTCGGTCGATGAGCTCCGCGGTATACAGGAACGCCTTGCTCGGAATGCACCCCACGTGCAGGCAGGTGCCTCCAAAAGACGCATCCTTCTCGATCAGAAGTGTCGAAAGCCCGAGCTGACCCGCTCGGATCGCCGCGACGTAACCGCCCGGCCCGCTACCTAGAATCGCGACGTCGTAACTCGCCGGCTCCGTCATGATCTCCACCGATAAATCATTCTATTGCAAAGTGTTACAGACAGGCATTCGCTTCGAAAGCGACAGAGTGTAACGCGGCGATGACGGCGGAGGCAAATAAATCGTTGTGAAAGCACCCTTACCTCATATATTTATTTACTCGGTCCGCGCGACCGAGGCTGTGTTAAACTACCCGGGACATTTCGCCTAGTGGCATCTGGTGACATTATTGGGTTTATACGCATCTCTCGCTGCGGTCCCTCTTTGGGCCTTTTGGGGATGTGCCGTCGGCAATCGAGCCGAATATCTTCGCAGGCCAGACTTTCAAGAGTACTCGAATGACCGACGCTAGCCGATTAGCTTGCGAATCGGGGCGACAGGCAGCGCGAGTGGTTCCCTGCGACCAAAACCGGCGCAGCCGGTGGAGATGGGTGTTGAAGTCGGATGGCTAAGAAGAAGGACAAGAAGAAACCCTCCACCTCGCGCGCCAAAACGGCCCGGAAACAGGTCGCGAAGGCTCGTCCGAAGCCGAAGAAGAGCTCGAAGAGCAAGAGCCCCCCCAAGAAGACGACGCGAAAGGACACCGGAAAGAAATCGGGAGCGTCGACGCCTTCGAAAAAGCGCCCCGCACCCGCCGCGGTCCTCCACCCGATAAAGCCCACGACCAGGCCGGTTCTCTCGCGGCCGGTCGTACCCGAGGAGCCGTCCAGAGTTGTTACCGTCCCGCTTCCCGAGGGGGTGCGCCCGCAGCGCCTGGGAGAGCCCAACGAGCGCTCAGCTCATCTGGAAAAACTGAAACAGCTTTTCGAGTCGGCCCCGATCAGTCGCTACCTGGGGATGACGCTCGGTTATTGCGAGAACGGCGTCGCTCGGGTGCGGCTGCCGTTCCGCAAAGACTTCGAGGAAGGACACGGTGTCATCCACGGAGGTCTCATCGGGCTGCTCGGAGACACCGCCGGCAACTTCGCGGTGGGCTCAGTTTCCCCGGGCTCCACGGTGAAGACCGTCGAGTTCAAGCTCAGCCTCTTGGCCGGGGTGCAGGGAGATTTACTCGCCATCGGCGAGGTCGTGCGCAAGGGAAGGACCCTCGCGACGTGCAGGCTCGAGGTCGTCGAAGGCAACGATCGGGTCATCGCCATCGGCCTCGCCACCTACGCGCTCCAGGCAGTCTGACGTCCTACGATTCGGGCACTGGCCCGACGAAATTCCACATCTCCTCGAAGAGCCGCTCCTTGTGGGCCGTCAGCCGGTGATCGCCCCCGCGGATCTCGACGAGCTCGACGTGCTCCAGCCGACCGGCGAACTGCCGCGAAAGCTGGCAGGGCACGACCTCGTCGTCGGAGCCGTGAAGGATGAGGCTCGGAGTCGAAAGGCGCCGCATCAAGCTCACCGTTGGATAGCGCGTCTCCTCCTCCACGAACTGGTACCCGAGGTCGAACCCGCCATACGGGCTCTCGATTCGAGTCTTTCCTAGCCTTCGCCACTCTTGCGCCTTCGTCCTCCCGAGCGACAACAGGAGGCGGCCCGCCATCTCGAACGCGGGCGCGATCACGATGTTGCGGGTGATGCGCGCCGGGCTCCGCGCCGCGAACCAAAGGGCGGTGAACCCTCCCATCGACGAGCCGATGAGGCAAACGGAGCGGAACGGACCCGCTTTCTTCTCGATGAACTCGAGCCCTCGATCGAGATCGGCGAGGTTGCGGGTCAAGGACAGCCCGAGGAGAGCGCCCTCGGAGTCTCCGTGTCCGGTGAGATCGAGGCTGGCGAACGCTTCCCCGCGGCGCGCGACCTGGCGGGCGAAGTAGAGAGCCTTCTCTCCGCGCCGGTTCGAATGGAGGCCATGCAGGAAGAACCAGAGCCGCGAGTTTTTCGCCGCGGCCGGGATGAAATCGATGGCGAGCCGCGCTTCGCCTTCCTCACGAGGCTCTACCCACTGCGGCGGGCTTTCGCTCATATCACGGGCTGGGGCTTGCCGAGCCCATCCTCTCCTGCAGCATTTGGGACGCGATGGGTTAGTCTAACGTCGCCTCGAGGGAGGCGCAACGCTGCCCTTCAAGAGACTCCGCGCCCGGCGAAACACCTTGTGAAACATCGGGCGCGTGAGCTTCCCCGTGAAGGTATTCTGCTGGCTCGGATGGTAACTTCCGAGGAGGGTCACGCCGAAGTCGAGACGGTGCTCCGAGCCGTGCGAGAACTTGGGCCTCGGCTTTCCGGGCTCGCGCCCGAGCTCGCGCCACGCGGCGAGAAAGCCGTCGAACGCGATTCGGCCGAGAGCCAAAACGACCCGGACGTCTTCGAGAGCCTCGAGCTCTCTCACCAGATAACTCCTGCAGGTTTCCGTTTCTTCCCGAGTCGGTTTGTTGCCGGGGGGCGCGCAGCGCGCGACGGCGCTGATGTACGCATCGTCCAGACGGAGACCATCGTCGCGCGAGACCGAGAAAGGTGACGTCGCGAACCCGTACCGGTGGAGCGCCTCGTAGAGCCAGTCCCCGCTCCTGTCCCCGGTGAACACCCGGCCGGTGCGATTGCCGCCGTGAGCCGCGGGAGCGAGGCCGACGATGAGGAGCCGAGCGCGAGGGACGCCGAAGCCCGGAACCGGTTTTCCCCAGTAATCCTCAGACTCGAATCGGCGAGTTTTCACCAAAGCGATGCGCTCGCGGTGAGAGACGAGGCGCGGACACTTCCGGCAACGAATCACCTCCCCCCGGATAGCCTCGAGGGTCACTCCCCGAGAATCCTCTCGCGATAGTCGCGGAGAGCCGCCTCCTCGAGGGCCGGCCGCAAGAACGTGAACCGGAACGTCTCGCTCTCGCCTCGCGTCCGGGCTCGAAGCTCGAGCTCCGTCTCGCTCCGCTGGATGAGCCTTTCGATCTGCTCGGGCCGGAACTGCCACTTCCCATGCCGCGATCCCTCGAACAGGAGGCCGGATTCTGCGAGCGACAGATCTCCCGTGCAGTGGCCGACGCGGTGCTCGTGGCGCGCGACGAATCGGAGAGGAAGAGCAAGAGCCGCTGGCGTTGGCTGAGGCGGCCGCGCGGGAGCGTCTTCGGAGCCGGGTCGGCGCACGAGCCGGAACAAGCCGAGGCCGAGCGTCAGGACAAGCATAAGGATAGCCGCAGCCACAACGATGCGAGCTCTCGACTTCTTCGGCGAAGGGGCGTCTCCCTGAGAGAGCCGGTCGAGATCCAAAACGAGATCCCCCGCGGTCGGGTAACGCGCTTCCGGCGATTTGGCCAGGAGCCTCCTCGAGACCCGATCCCATCCCGGCGGAATCCCGGCGCGCAGGCTCGAGGGAGAGGCCGGCTCCTCGTGGAGCACGCGGTAGATCGTCCGGCTCACGCTTCCGCCCTCGAAGGGCTTGCGCCCGGTGAGGAGCTGGTAGATCACGACCCCTAGCGAGAAGAGGTCGCTTCGTCCGTCGGCAACACCTCCCGAGAAAATCTCGGGAGACATGTAGCTCGGCGTCCCCATGAACTCCCCGGTCGCGGTGAGCTCGGAGGTTTCGAGCTTCGCGATCCCGAAGTCGAGGAGCTTGATGCAACCCGGCTGATAGAGCACGTTCGCGGGCTTGATGTCCCGATGGACGACCCCTCGCTCATGGGCGTAGGCGAGCGCGACTCCGAGCTGCCGGGCGATGAGCTCCACGTCCTCGAGTGGAAGCGGCCCCCGCTCGGCGAGCGCCGACAGGCTGACGCCGGGGAAGTATTCCATGACGATGTAGGGCTCGTCTCCGGCCCCGAAATCGTGGACGGCGATGATGTTAGGGTGGCCGAGCTTTCCCGCGATCTGCGCTTCTCGATGGAACCGCTCCAGGAAGACGAGGCGTTTCTCTTCGTCGAGGGAAAACCCGAGCCGGATCACCTTGATGGCCACCGTGCGATCCATCACGGGGTCCCGAGCCCGATACACCACTCCCATGTTGCCACGCCCGATCTCGTCCAGTAGCTCGTAGCGGGAAAGTGTGCGGATGGTCACGTCTTTTCTCTTCCAATGGTAGCACCCACCCACACTTGCGTTTTGGTTCGCCAGCCACTAGCCTGAGACTTAACTCCCATACACTGGGTCATGCGCCGCGACCTGGACTTTAAGCCGAGGAGGACTTCGATTTGGACCTGGTCGGACACGTGGTGGGCGCATACCATATTATTTCGCTTTTGGGACGCGGCGGAACCGCTGAGGTCTACAAGGCATTCCACCCGGCTCTGAAGCGCGAAGTCGCGCTGAAGGTGCTCCTCCAGGAAGTGAGCCACGACGCCGACTGGGTGCGGCGCTTCCGACAGGAGGCCGAGCTCCTCGGCCGGCTGGATCATCCCCACATCCTTCCCATTTACGACGCCGGCGAGCACGAGGGCCGCCCGTTCCTGGTCATGAAATACATGGTGGATACCACCACTCTGAGGAGCCAGCTTCACGGGCATCCCTGGCCGCTCAATCGGGTGGTGAAGGTGGTGTCGCAGGTGGCCGATGCTCTCGACGCCGCCCACAAGGCAGGCGTCGTCCACCGCGACATCAAGCCCTCGAACATCCTCGTGACCCCGGATCTGCGGTGCTCGGTATTCGACTTCGGCATCGCCAAACCCTTCCGCCGGGGCGACACCACCACCGGCGGCGATCTCATCGTCGGAACCCCGGAGTTCATGTCGCCCGAGCAGTGCAAAGGCGAGCGCCTCGACCACCGCTCCGACGTCTACTCTCTCGGGGTCGTGACCTACCAGATGCTGGCCGGGCACGTTCCCTTCACGGCCGAGACCGCGGTCGGGATCCTCATGAAGCACCTGACCGAACCGCTCCCCATCCCCCCGAAGGGGGTCGCCCTTCCGCCGGCGGTGAACGGTGTCCTGAGAAAGTCGATGGCTCGCGAGGCGTCCGAAAGATTCTCGACCGCGGGCGAGCTCGCGGAAGCTCTGAGCCGGTCCGCGGACCAGCCCGCCACCGTGACCCTTCACGCCTCCGGGATTCGCCGGGTCATCCCCACGCTGAAGCTCCCTCCCTGGGTTCGAAGGATGCGCTCGAAGGAGATGCGCTTGTCGCTCGCGGCGCTCACTCTCGCGGGGATGCTCGGCTTCATCTACGCTCTCTGGCCTTCCTCCGCCGAGATTACTCCGCGCGTCGAGCCGGATGGGGCTGTACTCCTCGCGCCGGAAGCGGACGCGGTCGAGGCTGACGGGAGCCAGGAGATCCGATCCGATGCCCCCGTGGCTGCGGATCTCGCGCCGCGACCGTCGGCCGGTCGAGAGGCCTTACCGGCCGCGGACAGGAGAACCGCTACTCTCGAAATCGATTCCGCGGAAACGGCGTGGGTTTTTCTCGACGGCAAGCCCGTCGGGACTGCGCCCGGCACGTTCCCGGCGCTCCCGCCAGGGGAGCATCTCGTGGTGCTGGATGCGGGCGGGGGAAGACGCGAGGAGAAGAAGCTCGTTGTCACCGCGGGCTCGACGCACCGAATTCGATTCGACTTCACGCGAGCCGAAGGGGAGGCGCCGGCTCCCCGGCCCAGGACCGCATCCGCGTCAAATGCGCCGGAGCGGCCGGGCGAGAAAGCCGACCTTCCCGAAATCCGCCGCTGGACGGGCTTTCTCACCGACGAAGACTGCGGAGCCACGGGAGGCGCCCAGGGGATTCTCCATCTTCGCTGCGCCGAGCGCTGCATACGGGAAGGCCAGAGCCCCATGCTCTACACTCGCGGCAGGCTCTACCGTCTCGACGGTTTCGAGAGGATCGCTCTTTATCGAGAAGAGCCGCTTCGATTCCGAGGCTGGCTCGAGGGCAACACGATCCACGTAGTTGCCGCCGGAACCGAGAGCCTCGAGTCGGATGTGAAGGATTGAGAGGGAGCGGCCGAGGCCGCTCCCCCGTCTTCGCTCCGTGAGCGCGGCGAGCCACGGGACGGGAAGCCGCGTACCTCGCCTTCGCTCACGGAGCCGACTCCGATCCGGTCTGAGCCCACTCCCCCAAAATCACCAATGGTTTCTCGTTCCGCATCGTCATCGATTCCTGGTCCATCCACGACCTTGTCGATTCCAGGAGATTGCAAGGAGAGTGCCATTCGCGCACGAGGGCGACGATCCAGAAACCCCGCCAATGTCGAGGTTGAGAGCGACGGCGGAACGGCCGGCTGTCGCGGCTTCGCCTACACTATCGGAGACGCGGCTTTTCCTGTAGCGGCTCGGACTACAGGTCCTCTTCGTCGCCGGTCAGGGGTCTCGCCTCGCTCTCGGGATCGCGGCCCTTGCGCGAGCGGAGGTTCTTGTGGATGAGAGTTCGATGCATCCCGAAGTCCTTCGCCGCTCGGCTGATGTTTCCATCGGTGCGCTCCAGGATGGAGTCGACGAAGCGGTCCTCGAGCTCCTGGGCGTACACCGCGGCGACCTCCTGGAGCTCGTTCCGGCGCCGCTTGAGCTGGTTGTAATCCTTCGGGACCTCCGCCATCAGCCGCCGAAAGGGATCCTTGGCGATCTTGAGAATGCGGCGCCGCCCCCCGCTCACCTCCTCGGGAAGATCGTCGAGCGCGACCGGGCGCCCGCGATTCTCGACCACCAAACGCTGGACCACGTTCTCCAGCTGGCGGATGTTCCCGGGCCAGGCGTAGCTCCCGAGCGCATCGTAGACCTCGGGATCGATGACGATGGGCGTCTTTCCCATCTGGAGGGCGAACACCCGCGCGAAATGATCCACGAGGGTCGCGACGTCCTCCTTCCGCTCGCGCAGCGCCGGAACCTCGATGGGATAGACCCAGAGCCGATAGTAAAGCTCCTCCCGAAACTCCCCCTTCTTCACCAGCTCCCGCAGATCGCGATTGGTGGCGGCGACGACCCGCACGTCGACCTTGATGGTCTTCTTGCCCCCGAGCCGCTCGAAGCTGTGCTCCTGGAGGAAGCGGAGGAACTTGACCTGGAGCTTTCTCGATAGCTCCCCGATCTCATCGAGAAAGAGCGTTCCTCCGTCGGCCATCTCGCAGCGTCCGATACGGCTCACGGCGCCGGTGAAAGCGCCGGGCTCGGTGCCGAAGAGCTCCGCTTCGAGGAGGTCCTCGGGAAGGGCCGCGCAGTTCACCACCACCAAAGGCTTCGCCGCGCGCTCGCTCGCCTTATGGACGGCGCGAGCCACGAGCTCTTTGCCGGTGCCGCTCTCGCCCTCGATGAGCACCGTGGCCAGCGTCGGTCCGACCTGCTCGATTCTCTCGATGACCTCCATCATGCGCGGCGATGACCCCACGAGACCGTCGAAGTAAGTCTTGCCTTTGAGCTCGCGGTAGAGGCGCTTCCTGGCTTCGATCTCCTCGTCGAGCCGGAGCGTGGCGTTGAGAAAGATCGCGATGAGCCGTCCGATGGCGAGGAGGAGCTCGCGATCCCATTCTCCGAAGGCGCCCCGCGCATGCTGGTTCTCGAGGTAGATAGCTCCCGCGAGGTAGGTCTTGAAGCGGAGCGGGATGGCGAGAACCGACCGGAGCTTCAGCTGCTGCGCGCTTTCCTCGTTCGCAAGGAGAGCGTCCACCTGGGCGTCCTCCACGAGCACCGAGTCGAGTCCATTCACGATTTCGCGAATGATCGTCCGGCTTACCCGGGGGTCGTGCTCGACGCTCTCGCTCCGGTCGTTTCTGGCCGCCACCACTTCGGCGTCCGTGCCCGGAGTGCGGAAGAGAAGGAGCGCCCCCGAGCCCGCCCCCACCTCGCGAATGAGCTCATCGAGCGCGCGCTCCGAGAAACGACGAACGCTGCGCTCGGTAAAGAAGTGGGCGGCGGTGCGGGTCGCGAGGTCGACGAAGGGAGTGTCGAGGACACTCGTCCACATGGAAACAACTTCCTGCTCGAGCTCGCTGAGCGTGGAATCGAACGACCCCAGGATGTCGGGGGAGATCGTGACCCCCGGTTTGGCAGGAGCCGGCCCGAGGTCCTTCACCCGCTGATGAAGGCCCCGGAGCTGATGGAGCACTCTCTGATAGGAAGTGGTCCTACCCTCTACCGAGTTCCTGCTTTCGGGCACGGCGACCTTCCACGTCCTGTCGTTCCGGAGAACGCCTTCCCCCAACCCACGTCGTCAGTCGGCGAAAGAGGCACTGTACTCCAGGTGGGGCAGAAGACGCGAGGGTCTAGAGCAGGCTCTGGTAGAGCCGCTCGTACTGGGGAATGATGCTCGAGGCTTCGAAGTTCTCTCGCGCCCGCTTCTTCGAGCCTTCCGACATACGCCCGTGCTCTTCGGGGCTCGAGAGGAGCCTCACCGAGGCATCGGCCATGTCCCGGATTTCGCCTACCGGAAAAAGGTAACCGGTCTCCCCGTGGAGGACGACCTCGGGAAGACCTCCCACCCGGCTTCCTACTACGGGCACGCCGCAGCTCATCGCCTCGAGGGCGACGAGGCCGAAGCTCTCCTGCTCGCTTGGAAGGAGCAACAGGTCCGACGTGGCGAGAATGCTTTCGAGGTAGTCCTGCTCTCCCAGGAAATGGACGTGCTCGGTCAGGCGAAGCTCCTTTACCAGCTCGCGGACGAAGATCTTCTCCGGTCCTTCCCCCACCAGAAGGAGCTTGGCGTCGACCCGCTTTCGTACGAGGTCGAAAATCCGCACGACGTCGGTCACCCGTTTCACCGGACGGAAGTTGGACGCATGCACCAGGATCTTCTCGCCTGAAGGCGCCCAGTGCTTGCGATCCGAGGGCCGGCCTCGAGGCCCCTTCGAGGTATCGACGAAGTTGTAGATGACCTCGATGGGCTTTTCGAGCGCGAAATCCGCGACCGTCCGATCCTTGAGATAGCGGGAGACCGCGGTGACTCCGTCGGAGACCTCGATCGCGAACTTGGTGACCCGGTAGAACGACTCGTCCGCGCCCACGAGGGTGATGTCCGTTCCATGGAGCGTGGTCACGATCTTTGGGTGGCTCCCGCCCAGAATCTGTTTCGCGAGAAACGCGCTGACCGCATGGGGCACGGCGTAGTGGGCGTGGACGACGTCGATGGTCTCCTCGCTCGCGACCTGAGCGATCTTGGTCGCGAGCCCCAGCGTGTAGGGCGGGTACTTGAAGAGCGGGTAGGTATTGACGTCGACCTCGTGGAACCGCACGTTGGGATGGAACTCCCGGAGGCGGAACGGAACCGCGTAGCTCACGATATGGACGGTATGGCCGCGATCGGCGAGCCCGAGGGCGAGCTCCGAGGCCACGACACCGCTTCCCCCGTGGCTGGGATAACAGACGATGGCTATCTTCAATTTAGGTGATCCTGGTAAACGCCGAGTCGAAGAACTTCACCGGGTCGTCGACTCGCATCGCCTCCCGGAGATAGAACGCTTCGCCGAAATCGGCGTCAATGAGAGCGCCGTAGTAACGGTCGAGAGCATCGACGCGGGAGAGAAACCCCGGCTGACTGATGAACGTCGCCGGGTCCCCGCTCCCCGGGGCGAAAAGCTGAGAGGCGTAGGCCCGAACCGCGGTCATCTTCTTCTCGTGGAACGGGCTCACGTCGACGATGAACGAGGGCGCCACCTTGTGGGGGACGAGGTAGTAGAGAACGCGGTTCGGACGATGAGGCTCGCCCGACGCCTCGAGCTTCCTCAGACCAGCGAGATAGGCCGCTTCCGCGACCAGAGGCCCCGCCGCCGTGTGGTCGGGATGGTTGTTCTCGGGGTAGTTGGTGAAGACGATGCGGGGCTCGAGCTCGCGGATCACCTCGGCGACTTTTCTCTTCGCGACGGAGCTCGGCTCGAGTCTTCCATCTCCTAGATCCAGATTCCGCCGTACGGAGACTCCCAGAAGTTTCGCCGCCTCCTCAGCCTCTCGCGCCCTGAGCTCGGCTGTCCCGCGGGTGCCCATTTCCCCCGAGGTAAGATCGACGATTCCCGTCCGATATCCTGCCGCCTGGAGCTTCAGGAGCGTCCCTCCCATCGCAAGCTCCACGTCGTCGGGGTGAGGTCCGAAGGCGAGGACGTCCACGGGCATCGTGGGACGATTCTAGCGCACTAGAGTGCCAGGTCCACCTGGGCCACGCCGCGCGTCGGCTGATCTTGATTTCGGAAGTTCAGCTCGAACGCGAGCCGGATTCTCGGATGAAGCCAGAGCTTCAGGCCCGGAGAGAACCCCACGAACGTCCTCGAGGGTCCGACAGTGCCGCGAGGCGGGCCGTGAACCCAATCGAAGCGTCCGGACAGCACGAGCTGATCTCGAAGATAGTAGTCGATCTGACCGAAGCCTCCGGTGAAGGACAGGGGCTCGCCGGTGCCCCCGGGGTTCTGAGCGTCGGCGAAGGAATTTCCGTTCCGTCCATAGAGAAACGTTCCGTAGAGGTGCGCGCTCGGAAGGTACGCCGAGCCGTCGAAACCCAGTCGAAAAAGGTCATCCTCCCACTCGAGGACCGCGGGACCACCCGCCCCCGGGTCGGGGTTGGTGCGGGCGAGGTTGTTTCGTCCCCAATACAGATAGAGTCCGGCGCGATCTTCTCCGAAGCGGCGGGTCAGCCGGCCGAAGACGTTCCCGTCGAACCCGCCCGCGGAGTCCGAGAGCTCGCGCTCCTCGTCGCTGTTCTGGCCCCGGACCACCGCGATCGACCAACGAGTGGCGTCGTCGAGAAATCCGCCCGCCTCGACCCCGTCCTGGTGGCTTCCGATGTTGTCGGTCTCGAAGCCGGTCGTGGCGAAGTAGATGTCGTAGGCGTAGAGCTGCGGCGTTCGCGCCTGGGTGAAGGGGAGATCGAGCTCGAGTCGTCCCCCGCGCAGGTAGAGCTCGTCGGGAAGAAGCTCCACTCTCACGAAAGCGTTATCGGTTGCCGAGCGATCGAAGCCGTCCCCGTCAACCGAATAGGACTCGTCGATCCAGTAAGAGACTCTACTCCCAAGAGCGCCCCCGCTCACGAACCGGAAGCGACCCGTACTGTTGGCGTCCCCTTCCTCCTCGAACGTCTGCCGGAACGTCCCGCGGAAGCTCACGGGGATCGAGCTCCACCAGTCGGAGACTCCCGTCTTGTCGTCCTCGAGACGATAGCCGCGCTCCTTGAACTGCTCGCCGAGGACGCTGAGCTTCGGATAACCCTCGTGGCAGAAGTGACAAGGGAGCGCGTAGCGGCGGGCGAACTCCGGAATCGCCTCGGCCGTCCCCGCGAAGAGGGCCGCGAGCCCGAGGAGAACGAGGAGAACGACGGCAAAACGGGCAATGGGCATGCGGGGCACCTCGAATCGGCGAACCGGCGGAGCGTTCACCGGAGCGGATTGGAAACTCTTTGTGTCAACTTATCAGCAAGTTGCGGTTTTCTCAAGACGAGGCGCGACCTTTGATAAGATCGGGATCTCTGGAAAGGAGGCCGGCATGGATCTCTTGAGAATCGCCAGCGTTCCCGCGGCCACGGTCTCGCCGGAGACCTCGGTCCTCGAGGCAGTACGCCTCATGAGCGACGAGCGGGTGGGCGCGGTCGCCGTCATCCGCGAGGGAAAACTCACGGGCATCTTCACCGAGCGGGACCTGATGATCCGCGTGGTTCTCGAGAGCCGGGATCCCGGGGCGACGCGGGTCGGGGACGTCATGACCGGACAGTGCATCTCGGCCAAGAAGGACATGTCGATGGGCGAGGCGCTCCAGCTCATGACCGAGCGCCACTTCCGCCACCTCCCGGTGGTCGACGAGAACGACGGTGTCCTCGGGCTCCTTTCGATCCGCAACCTGCTTCACAACCGCGTGGACAAGCTCTCCCAAGAGCTCGATTCCGTCGTCGCGTTCTTCACCGCCGACGGCGGCGGCGGATGACAAAAATCCAATGCAAGGGTTATAAGGGGGATAGGAGGAGTTCTCCTCCCATCTCCACATCCCCTTGTATTTTGCCTTTGGGCCCTTGCGTTACTTTCTTGGGGGTTCGAGTTTTCCGTTCTCAACCCACGTATCGCCGTTCACGATCACCGTGGCGTCGGTGAAGAAATTCCAGCGGACGTATCCTCCGGTCACTTTTCCCCCGAGCTCGCTGTTGTCGCCGAGAGACAGGCGCACCACACCCGCGCCGTAGCCGTAGTACGGAATCCATGGCCGCTCGTCGGGAACCGCGAGAAGCGGGTTGAGGCCGAGAGCGATCTCGCGAAACGAACGACCGGCATCGCCTGCGCCGTCGATCTCGCGCTCGGCCCACTCCTTCCCTTCCTCCGCTTCGATCGACGTCACCTTCCCGTCGCCGATCCCGAGCTTCAATCCCAGAACCGGCCGACCCGACCATTGAGAGGGAGGAAAGACGATCGTCCCCTGCACCGTCTCTTCGAGGGGCGCCACGCGAATCGCCCCTGCGGGAAGCTCGATCTCGCGGTCGATGAGAACCACCCCTTTGTCCGCGCGGGCGCGCGAGACGTCCCCATCCTGAAAGTTCACGACGCGGGAGCCGATGCGAAACCGCAGATCGGTCCCCGCGGGAGTGGTGACCCGAACTTCGCCGGTGCGCATCGCCCGCTCCAGCTCGCGCTGGCGCTCTGCGAGCCCGCGGTAGTCGGTCTCGAGAAGGGCGCGCTGGTATACCGATTCGATCTCGTGGCGCGGCGGAAGCGGCTGGCCCGGAAGGGGGAAAGCAGAGTTGTTGTCGAGCCAGTGGAAGTGAACGGTGCGCCCTTTTCCCTCCCGGAGGAGATCCTGGATTGCGGCGTAAACCGGCTGGCCGGGATTGGCGCCGGGGAGCATGATCGAAGCGTCCACACGCCCGAGCATCGCTTTCAGCTCAGCCCGCGCCTTCCGGCCTCCCTCGAGAAGCACGGGCTCACGGAAGGAGGTGGGGACCGGAGATCCGAGAACGTCGATGACCCCGAGGTCGACGGCCCCCGCTTTCATCACCTCGTATCGGAGATGAGGGATGAGCTCCTCGAAGCTCCCGGGGTGAGCGACAGCGAGAAACGTTTCGCCTGGCTCGAACGCGAGCTGCTGGACGATCCGCTTCGCCATCGCCTCCCAATCGAGCGTCAGGCGAGGGGGCACGGTCTGGCTCCACGCGGGTGAAGCCAGGAGCACGAAGAGCGCGACGACGACGGTTCTCATGATTCGGGGTTCCTCCGGGCCAGAAGCCAACCGACGACGAAGAGTGCGCCGCCGGCGCCGGTCATCCCCAGCATCGGGCGCATCGCTCTCGAGCCGAAGAACAGGAACATCGACCAGGTGACGAGGACGAGTCCCGCGATCTCCAGGGCGCGGCCCGCGTAGTAGACCGTCCACCGGCCCCAGCGGACGTCCTTTTTCTTCGCCATCAGATCCTTCCGAAGCCCCGCTCGATCTGCTCTCTTCCTATGCGAAGCGTCGTCGGCCGCCCGTGGGGGCAGACCGTGGGCTGACGCGCGCGCCAGAGCTCGCGCACCAGGTAGCGCATCTTTTCGGGCGCGAGCTCGAAGTTCACCTTGATCGCCGCGTGGCAGGCGATGCGCGCCGCGATGCGGCTTCCCGCCTCCCTCACCGTCGAGCTCCGGCAGTCTCTCTCCCGCTCGGAGAGGGCGGAGCGCACCAGGCGAATGGGGTCGAATCCGCTCAAGCTCGCGGGCACCGCCCGGAGGAGAAAGTCGCCTTGTCCGAAGGGCTCGATGTCATAGCCGAACGACGCGAGACCTTCGAGCTCCTCCTCGAGAGTGACCCGCTCGGGAGCGGTGAGCTCGAGCGGGAGTGGTGTCAAAAGGAGCTGTTGTCCCATCTGGGAAACTCCCCGCTCCACGAGATCCTCGTAGAGGATTCGCTCGTGGGCCGCGTGTTGATCGATGAGCCATACGGTGCCTCCGTCCACCGCGACGATGTAGCTCGCCCGGAGCTGACCCAAAGGCATCGGAGGCTCGAAGGCTAGCTCGGAGAATGTAGGCGTGACCTCGGGGGCGGGGTTCGAAAAGAGCGCGTCGGCGACGGCCGCGCCATCGATCGAGCCCGGCATCGAGAGCTCTGGCGGCGAGGGCTCGTAGGACTCGCGCACCAGCAGGACCTCGGGCGCGAGGCGCTGGCCCTGGAGCGTGTTTCGGATGGCGGAGAAAACAGCTTTGTGGACGAACTGCTGGTCGACGAAGCGCACCTCGGCCTTCGCGGGATGGACGTTGACGTCGACCTTGTCGGGGGCGAGCTCGAGGAACAGATAGACGAGAGGGGTGCCCGATCTCGACGAGGCCTGCCGGTAGGCTTCCGTTACCGCGTGGTGCAGGATGCGATCTTTCACCGGCCGTCCGTTGACGAAGAGGTGGAGCCGGCTCGCGGCACCTCGCGCTTCCGGAGGCGGGGCGAGCCAGGCTTCGATCGAAAGGCCTCCGATCTCTTCCTCGAGAACCACCGCACTCTCGACCCAGCTCTTCTCGAGCTGATAGAGACGCTCGCGCCTCGTTCCCACCGAGGGAGCCGCGAGGACCGACCGCTTTCCGTGCTCGAGGTGGAACCCCACGTCGGGATAAGCGGCGGCGAGGCTCGCGACCGTGGCGGCGATGTGGGAGGCCTCGGTCACGTCGGCGCGAAGGAACTTGCGCCTCGCGGGAACGTTGAAGAACAGCCGTTCCACCTCCACGATCGTCCCCGGGGGAACGCCGACGGGCGCCTCGCGAATGAGCTCGCCGCCGTCGAAGACGACTTCGTGGCCGGCGTCGGCCTCGTGCTCCCGGGTCTTGAGGGTGAAGCGCGACACCGAGGCGATGGAGGGAAGGGCCTCGCCTCGAAAACCAAGAGAGGAGATGTTCGAAAGGTCGGAGGCGTCAAAGAGCTTGCTCGTCGCATGCCTCGAGAACGCGAGCCTCGCGTCCTCGGCCGACATGCCGATGCCGTCGTCGGCGACCCGGATGCGATCCTTTCCGCTCCCCTCGATCGTGATCGCGATCGACCGCGACCCGGCATCGAGCGAGTTCTCGACGAGCTCCTTCACGACCGATGACGGCCGCTCCACCACCTCGCCCGCCGCGATCTGGTTCGCGAGGGCGTCCGGCATCAGGCGAATGCGTCCCATCAGCTTTCGCCGGAGACCAGCTGGGAAAGATCGGCGACCTGCGAGAACAGGCTCTGGAGCCGCTTCAGGAGCGCGAGACGGTTCTCGCGCAGCTTCTGGTCCTCTGCCATTACCAGCACTTCGTCGAAGAATCGATCCACCGTCCCTCGAAGGGTCGATAGCTCCTGGAGCGCTTCCCCATAGCGACCCTTCGCGATGAGCTCTTCCGCCCGAGGGCGGAGCTTTTCGAGCTCCTCAAAGAGCTTCTTTTCGTCGTCCTCGAAGAACATGCCCGGGTCCACTTCCCCGGGCTTCTGCCCGGAGAGGATGTTCCCCACGCGCTTGAACGCGAGAGACAGAGCCTGGAAATCGTCCGAGCTCCGAAACCGGGAGAGCGCCTCGAGCCTCTTCGCGAGGTCTCTGGCGGGCCGGTCGAGACCCGCCGCGGCGAAGACCGCGTTCAGCTCGTCGTACCGGTACGCTCGCGAGAACGAGAACCGAAGCCGCTCGGTGAAAAACTCCATGAGTGCGGGCTCGGCCTTCCCTTCAAGAGTCGCGAGCCCGGGCTGCTGATCGCGAACGATGCGGAGCGCCTCAAGGAGGAGCTCGGCCGGAGGGATATCGATGGGAAAGGAGAGCACGTCTCCGCTCTCGGAGAGGAGGCGCACCGCGCCCAGGGCCGCGCGCCTCAGGGCGAACGGATCGCGTGAGCCGGTGGGAATGGCCCCGGCGAGGAACATCGCCGCGAGACTATCGACCTTGTCCGCAAGCGACACCACGACACCCTCGCGGTTCGCGGGAAAGCCGTCGTCCTCGCCGATCCCCGACGGTTGGTAATGTGAGTAGACCGCCCTCCAAACAGGCTCGGGCTCGCCTTGCTCGCGCGCGTAGAGGCCGCCCATGATTCCCTGGAGCTCCGGGAACTCGCCGACCATGCTGGTCGTCAGGTCGCACTTCGCAAGCTGCGCCGCCCGCCGAACCGGCGTTTCCCGGGCTCCACACTTCGCGGCGATCCAGGTGGCGAGACTCTCGATCCTCTCGCTCTTGAGCTTGTAGCTTCCGAGCTTTTCCTGAAACAAGACGCCTTCGAGGGCCGTCGCCCGATCCCGAAGGGGAGTCTTCAGGTCCTCGCTCCAGAAGAACTTCGCATCGCGGAGCCGCGCGACCACGACCCGCTCCGTGCCCCGCTGGATGTGGCCCTTCGGGTCCTTCGCCATGTTGGTCACGGCGATGAACCCGGGCTTCCCCTCGAGCGGAAAGTAGTGCTGGTGGTGGATGAGGACCGTTCTGCGCACCTCCTCGGGGAGGCTCGAGAACTCCTCGGGGTAGGCGCCGAGAACGGCCCCGGGCCACTCCACGAGGTCCGCTACGAGGTCGCGAGAGAGCCCGGGCGCGCAGCGGGTCCGAGCCTTCTTCTCGAGCTTCGCAATCTCGCTCGCGAGCCGCTCGCGCCGTTCTTTCGGATCGAGGATCACGTAGCGCTTTCTGAGGCCGCGGGCGAGCTTCTGGAAGGAGTCGACCACGAATGGCTGCCCCGGCTTCTCCCCTTTGGGTCCGAGAAAGCGGTGTCCCCGCGTCTTTCGCCCGCTCGAAACCGCGGGTGAGCCGACCACCTGAATCTCGAAGGGAACGACGTGCTCGCCGAAGAGCGCCACCATCCACCGAATCGGTCTTCCGAAGGGAAAGGCGCCCTTCCCGTCGGCGAGGGTCGCGTCCCAGTTCATGAACTTGGGGAAGCTCAAGCCGCGGAGCACCGAGGCCATGACGACGGGGAGAAGGTGCAGGGTCTTCCCGCCCTTGATCTTCCGTTCGAATCCGATGTACTCGCCCTTTCCGGTCGATAGCACCTCGAGCTTCGAGGGCTCGATCCCGTTCTTGGAAGCGAACCCGAGGGCCGCCTTGGTCCAGGCGCCCGAATCGTCGCGCGCGATCTTCAAGGGAGGTCCGGTAACCTGCTCGACGCGATCCTGCTGCTTTTCGGCAAGCCCGGACACATGGAGCACGAGTCGACGAAGCGTCCCGTACGCCTCAACGCGCTTGGGCTCCAAGGCGAGCGTCTTGAGCTCCTTCTCGAAGCGCTCCTGCAGCTCCGGCACGAGTCTCGGGATCCACGACGCGGGGATCTCCTCGCATCCGATCTCCCAGAGGAAGGGAAGCTTCTTCAAGCGGAAGCCTCCCGGGGGGCGAGAGATTCCACGTAGGCGCGCGCGACGGCGCAGGCGAGCTCGCGGACTTTGAGGATTGCGAGAGTGCGCTCGCTCACCGAGACCGCTCCCCTCGCGTCCAGGGTATTGAAGAGGTGAGAGGACTTGAGGACGTGCTCGTAGGCGGGAAGGACGAGATCCTCCGTCAGAAGGCGTTTCCCCTCCCGAAGCGCCTCGTCGAATTGGCGGCGGGCGAGCTCCACGTTCGCCGACTCGAAGAAGTACCGCGAACCCTCGACCTCGTCCCGGTGGCGCACTTGCCGATAGGTAACCCCCTTGGCCCACTCGAGGTCGTAGACGTCGTCGACGTTCTGGAGGTACATATCGAGACGCTCGAGGCCGTAGGTGATCTCCGCAGAGATCGGCGAAAGCTCGATTCCACCCGCCTGCTGGAAGTACGTGAACTGGGTGATCTCGAGTCCGTCGAGGAGCACTTGCCAGCCGATGCCCCAGGCGCCGAGGGTTGGAGACTCCCAGTTGTCCTCTTCGAAGCGGATGTCGTGCACCGAGGGATCGATTCCGCAGGCCCGGAGGCTCTCGAGGTACAGCTCCTGGATGTCGGAAGGTGACGGTTTCAGGATCAACTGCAGCTGATGATGCTTGTAGAGCCGGTTCGGGTTCTCGCCGTAACGGCCGTCCGCCGGCCGCCGTGAGGGCTGGACGTAGACCACCTTCCAGGGATTCGGCCCGAGCACCCGGAGGAACGTCTCGGGATGCATCGTTCCCGCGCCCATCTCGAGATCGTACGGCTGGTGAACGAGAACGCCGCGGTCCGACCAGAACTTCGTCAGATTGAAGACGAGCTCCTGGAAGATCATCGGGCCTTGCCCCTGGTTTCGCGAAGCATTTCCTCCAGCACGTGGTGAGATTTCAGGTCCTTCTCCAGATGCTCCTGCATGAGGCGATAATGGAACTCTCCGAGCTCCGAGAGCACTCTCGGGTGGGCGGCGTCGATCTTGTCCGGAGGCAGGCGCCACACGTCGTCGAGAAAGAGCAGGGACGAAGGCGAGATGGGAAAGCCCCGGGGGACCGCATCACGGCACTCGACGCAGGTGAGACGACGTTCATCGAACGCGAACCAGGCGCCCAGAGCGTGGAGGGGCTTTCCGCAGGACGGACAGTCTCGCCTGAGCGGGTAGACGCCCGAAAGCCGCATGAGCCAGGCCTCGAAATAACGGGCTCCGGTCTCCGCGGTTTCCGGGGAGGAGAGCGCCCCGATGGCAGCTCGGAGCAGCCGGTAGATGCGCTGGTTGGACTCCCTCTCGGGAAGGAACGCGTCTGTGAGGTCGGTGATATAGCCGAGCGTCGTCGCCAGGATGGGATCCCCTAACTGCGAAAATCTGGAGCGGACTATATCACAGCGATCGACGCTCGAGAGCTCGCGGCCTTCCTTCTCGAAGAACGTGAGCTCGATCTCGGTTCCGATCTCGAGACTTCCTCCGAACCTTGAACGCGCCCTCCGGGCACCCTTGGCGATGCCGCGGACCTTTCCCATCTCCAGGGTGAAGAACACGACGATTTTGTCGGCTTCGCCAACGCGGTACGTCCGGAGGACGATGGCTGCGACTCGCCGAACGGGCATGGATCGAGTCGCAGCTTACTGGAATCGCGCCAAGAATGCGGCTCCCAGTTAGGTCAAATCCATGACGAGCTTGATGCCTGCTTGAACCTCCTCCATCCGCGGCTTCGAAAGGGTACCGATCTTCTCACTGAGGCCCAGCTTGTCGACGGTCTTGATCTGAGTGACGTTGACCACGCATTTCTTCGGAAGATTGGCCTCCCCTTTTCCCAGGACGACGTTTCCCGACAACTCGCCCAGTCTCAGTGAGGACGTAATCGCGACGACGATGACGGTGTTGAGTCGGCTGTCGTTCAGAGGGTCACACTGAACGACGAGTCCCGGCCGTCTTCCCCTCGGCTCGGACCCCTTGCCCGGAGAAAAATCGACCCAGTACACTGAGCCCTTGCGGATCACCAATCTTGTCCCTCACCGCTCCCGCCCGCCTCGAACCACCGAGCAGTCTCGAGTTGCTCTTTCCGAATCTGTTCGTCCGAGAACACGCGATCGTACGACTCTTTCAGATGAGTGTTCTTCTCTTTGCGAATCCTCTCCCGAATCAAAGTGGAGATGAACTTGCTCCGCGAAATACCGCGCTCCCGGGTGATGGCGTCAACCACCGCCAGCAAGTCCTTGGGTATCGTCAACGCGACCTTCTGGGTATTCATTGTTTATACCTCCTCTTAGTAGTATACTTTAGGAATACCATAACATCCTACTACGCGAGAACCTCCGCCGCGTCGACGAGGACTTCTCCATGGATTGCATGAAGGGTTCCGAGGAACCAGCCACGGACTCCTCAGGTCCATCGTCCGGGAAATCGCTTCCTCGGGCCCACAGCCCGTGCTAGGTTCTCACCCGATTTGAAAACCGAAACATCGACACCAGCACCGGGCCGCCTGCTGCGGCTGCTCGGAGTCGGAGTCGCGGTGACCGTTGGCGGAATGGTCGGGGTCGGGATCCTCCGCACTCCAAAGCATGGTGGCCGCGCACCTGCCTTCCCGCGAGACGATCCTGCTCGTCTGGGGCTCGGCGGATTCTACGCGCTCCTGGGGACGATTTCCGTCGTGTCACTCGATGCCGAGCTCGGACAGAAGCCGCTGGTTCTCTCTCCATTCGGAGCGCACTTTCACGTGGAGACCTAAAAATACCTTGGCGCCGAGAAAGGCCTCGATGTCCTGGCGCGCCGCGGTCCCGATTCCCTTCAGCATGCTTCCGCCCTTCCCCACGACGATTCCCTTCTGGGACTCCCGCTCGACCAGGATCGAGGCCTCGATGCGGGTGAGCTTCTCGCCCTCCTCCCAGGAGTCGATGACGACCGCGGTCGAGTAGGGGATCTCCTCGCGGGTCGCGGCCAGAATCTTCTCCCGTACGAGCTCCGAGACGAAGAACCGCTCGGGGAGATCGGTCAGGGTCTCGGGTGGATAGAGAGGCTCGCCCTCGGGAAGCTGACGTTCCAGCACGAGAGCGAGCGCATCGACGTTTTCTCCCGTAAGGGCCGAGATGGGGACGATGTCCGTGAACTCGTGACGACGTCGATAATCGTCGATGATCGTCAGGATCTCCGGCTTTCGGATCCGATCGACCTTGTTGAGCGCCAGGACCACCGGCACTTTCGCCTGGCGCACCCGCTCGAGCACGAACTCGTCACCGCCGCCGAAGGACTCGGTCACGTCGGCGATGAGAAGCGCCAGGTCCACGCTCTTCAGGCTCCGGAGCGCGAGACCCACCATGCGGCGGTTCATTTCGTGCTTCGGCTTGTGGATCCCAGGGGTGTCGAAGAACACGATCTGCGCCGAGGCGGTATGGGCGATGGCCAGGATGCGGTTTCTCGTGGTCTGCGGCTTCTCGGTCACGATGGCGACCTTTTGCCCCACGAGCCGGTTGAGGAGGGTGGACTTGCCCACGTTCGGGCGTCCGACGATGGTGACGAAACCGGCGCGCAAGGAGGTCTACGCCGTGGTTCCGGAAGAGGGAAGCCGGAAACGCACCTTGTTGATGCGCTGGCCGTCCGCGTCCACCACTTCGATTCGAACGCCTTCGTGATCGATGACGTCTCCCGACCGCGGAATCCTCCCCGCGGCATCGAGGACGTAACCGGAAACCGTCTCGAATCCCGACCCGTTCACGTCGAGGTGGAGGAGCTCCTTCAGGTCGTCGATGTCCGCCCGGCCGCTCGCCAGGAAGACTCCCTCTCTCTCCTGGACGATCTCCGGATCCACCTCGTCGAACTCGTCGTGGATCTCACCCACGATCTCCTCCAGGATGTCCTCGACGGTGACGAGACCGCAGACGCCGCCGTACTCGTCTACCACCATCGACAGCGTCTCCCGCGCGCGCTGAAGCTCGCGCAGGAGATCGCCGAGCTTCTTGCTTTCGGGGACGAAGCTCCCCTCGCGTATCATCGGCCGAAAGGAGGCATCGGGCGGGGCGTCGTGAGCGGCGATGAGGTCGATGACATAGACCAGGCCCACCACATGGTCCAAGTCTTCGCGATAGACGGGGACCCGCGAGTACTTCTGCTCGGCGAAGAGCGCCCGGAGCTCTCCCACGGTCGCGCTCTCGGGGATGGCCACGATCTCGGTGCGCGGAGTCATCACCTCCCGAACGACCTTGTCGCCGAGATAGAGGATGGACTTCACCATGCGACCCTCGTCGCCCTCCAGAATTCCTTCCGCTTTGCCGGCATCGAGAAACGCCTGGACCTCCTCTTCGGTCGCCTTCTCGTCCGGCTTGTCCCCGTTCGAGACGAAGTACGAGACCAGACGCGCCAGCGGGCGGCTTATGGGGTTCACGATCCGGGCGTAGATCCGGAATGCGGGAAGAAGCAAAACGAGAACTTTCTCCGGGTTTTTCCGGGCGACGATATTCGGAATGACCTCACGGAAGAGCAGAAAGCAGAACACCATGGTGACGAAGGCTCTCGGGAGCGGCTGGGTGACCTCCATCGCCAGATACAGACTCGTCACCAGAACGGTGATGGCGATGAACGATCCCTGAAGGCCGATGCGAAGGGGCAAGAGGAGCTCCATCGGATCCTCGAGCGCCCGGGTGAGATAACCCGTTTTCCATCCGCCCTCCTCGTAGGCTCGCATGGAAATCTTGCTGAAGTAGTCGAAGGCGACGTCGATGAGCGAGAGGAAGAGCGCGAGACCGAGGAGGAGCAGGATGGCGATTCCCGCGAGCTGTATCGAGATCATCGCACGCGCCCTGTGTGCGTTGAGCGCCCTGAGCGCCCTCTGCGAGTGACGCGGAGCTTACGCCGCAGTCGATACTCGATGCGGCGCATCTCGCCGTCGTCGGTCTCGTGGTCGTAGCCCAGGAGATGAAGAAACCCGTGGAGGGCGAGGATCTCGAGCTCTCGCGGGAGCGTCGACCGGAGGCGGCGCGCCTGGCGCTCGGCCATCTCCACCGAGATGACGATGTCCCCGAGGTACCCCTTGGCGACGCCCTTCCGATTCGATCGGAACGAGAGCACGTCCGTCGGCTTGTCGAGCCCGCGGAAATCCCGGTTCAGCGTCCGCATGCGACCGTCGGTCACGAGCGCGACCGTGGCCGAGCCCGAGGGAGCGCCGGCGGCGGGAGCGACGACCCTTAGAAACGCCCGGAGCCGGCCGGAGTCGATCGGAATCCGGCGCTGCAGGTTCCGGACCGAAAGACGGGGCCGTTCAGCCCCTACCGGAGGTTCAGAAGTCATCGGCTATCCTGTACGACCAGCGGCTCCACCTGTTTCTCGAAGTCGAAGCCGGGATAGCTCACCCGCTGATGGTGAATCCCCATGAGCACCCGCTGGAAGCTCTGGGCGATCTTCTCGAGATCGCGGAGCGTGAGGTCGCACTCGTTCAGCTGACCGTCGAGAAAGATATAGTCGATGATTTGCCGGATCAACCCCTTCAGGCGCGCCGGGCTTGGATCGTCGAGCGTTCGCGAGGCGGCTTCCACCGCGTCGGCGATCATGATGATACCCGCTTCCTTCGTCTGGGGTTTCGGACCGGGATAGCGGTATTCGTCCTCGCTCACCTCCCCGAGCTCCGGATCGTGGTTCATCTTCGCCTTCTCGTAGAAGTACGTGATGAGCTTCGTCCCGTGGTGCTGGGGGATGACGTCGATCAACTCCTGCGGGAGGTTCATTTCTTTCGCGAGCTCGATCCCTTCCTTCACGTGGCTCGCGATGACGAGAGCGCTCATGCGCGGAGAGAGCTGGTCGTGGCGGTTTCCGCCGGTCTGGTTCTCGACGAAGTAGTTGATCTTGGTGAGCTTGCCTATGTCGTGGTACATCGCGGCAGTGCGGCAGAACACGGGGTTCGCGCCGACCGCCTGGGCCGCGGCCTCCGCGAGCGAGCCCACGACGACGCTGTGGTGGTAGGTGCCCGGCGCCTCGAGCGCGAGTCTTTTCAAGATGGACACGTTCCCGTTCGCAAGCTCCAGGAGCCGAATGTCGGTGGTGCGGTGGAAGACGGTCTCGAAAACGGGAAGGAGCGCCGACACCACGATCGCCACCGTGGCGCCTCCGGCGAACGCGCACAGAAGGTCGAACCCGAAGTTGCTCGGGGGAAAGTGGCGGCCGCTCAAAAGGTCGATGGCGAGGACCGCGGCGACGTTCACCGCTGAAACCAGGAGCCCGACCTTGACCAGGGCCGTCCGTCGCTTGTACTGGAAGAGCCCGAGGACCGCCGCGAGGCTCGACAAGAGCGCGAAGACCGCGAGCTGCAGGTTCCCGGTCATGATTCCGATGGCGATGCTGAAGAGCGTCGAGGCGAGAAGCGCCGTCGGCGGGTTCTCCAGGAGGAGAAGCATCACGGCGACGCTGGCGAAGGGGACAGCATAGGAGTAGGAGCCGGTGTTGTTGAACGGCGCCTGCACCAGCTGCTCCGAGAAGAGACGCGCCACGAAGAACAGGGAACGCGCGAGTGCGAGGTGTCCCACGATGACGATGCCCGTCATCGCGAAGCTCTGCCGCCTCCAGGCTTCGCTCGCGCGAGCGGGCTTCAGCAGATGCCATTGGATGGTCAGAAGGACACCCGCGAGGAGGAGCGCGCCCAGGGCCCCGGCAAAGCCCCACCCTCGGTTCTCCTGCGACAGGATGTCGAGCTGCCGAAGGGCGCTCGCCGTGATCTCGTCGCCGGCGCGCACGATGGTCTTGCCTCGCCGGACCTGAAGTTTCCGGGCCGTTGCCGCCTCGTCCTCGTAGCTGAAGTCGTACGGAGCATAGATCGTCGTCGGAGCAATTTGCCCGAGCTCATACTGCTGCGCCCGAAAGCTCAGAAATGGTGTGAGGAGGACGGTGAGGGCGACGGCGAAAAGCACTGCCCAGGGCCAGGGCGAGGAGTACAGAAGATCGAAGAGGTCCCGAAGGCGGACCCCTCTGCGCTTCCGCCGGCTCGATTTCTGCTTTTCCTTCTTCGGCTCTCCGTCGAACGTCATCCCTTAAGTGCTCGCCTCGGTCGTGACCACGGTCCCGGTCGCCTTCCGCTCTCTCGAGCGGTCGTACGCGCGGATGATCGACTGCACCAGCGGATGGCGCACCACGTCGGTCTCGTCGAAGTACACGAAGTCGATCCCGTTGATGCCGGAAATCAAATCGATGGCTTCCACCAGACCGCTCATCTTTCCCGGAGGAAGATCGATCTGGGTGATGTCGCCGGTGACGACGGCTTTCGACCCGAAGCCGATGCGGGTCAAGAACATCTTCATCTGCTCGGAAGTGGTGTTCTGCGCCTCGTCCATGATGACGAAGCTGTCGTTCAGGGTGCGGCCCCGCATGAAAGCGATAGGCGCGATCTCGATCGACCCGCGAAGGATGAGTTGCACCACTTTTTCCGGCTCCATCATGTCGTAGAGGGCGTCGTAGAGCGGCCGGAGGTAGGGGTTGATCTTCTCCTGGATGTCTCCCGGGAGGAACCCCAGCTTCTCGCCCGCCTCAACCGCGGGCCTCGCGAGGATGATCCGGTTGACTTTCTTCTGGTGGAACGCCGCGACGGCCATCGCCACGGCGAGGTAGGTCTTGCCCGTCCCCGCGGGGCCGATGCCGAGCACGATGTCGCTCGCCTCGATGGCCTTGATATAGGAGAGCTGGTGGAGGCTCCGGGGCATCACCCGCTTGCTCCGCGACGGCTGGAGGACGGCGTGGACGAAGAAGTCCTTGAGAGAAACGTTCGGGTCCTGCCGCAGGAGGCGGAGCGCGACCCGGAGGTCACCGGCACTTATCTGGTATCCGCCCTCGACCAGCTCCGAGAACTGGTGGAAGATGTTCTCCACCTTCTCGACCTGTACCGGATCCCCCTCGACGAGGAGCTCGTCGCCGCGGCTCACGATCTGAACTCCGAGAGCCTTCTCTATGGACTTCAGGTTCTCGTCGTGGATTCCGAAGAGAGCCCGCGCACCCTCTTCGGGAACCGAGATCTTCTTCATGTAAAGAGAGTCTTAACCTCCAGAGACAACCCGCCCTCGAAAGAAAGAAAATCCTGCGAACGCATCGCGCCTCGCCAGATATTCAATTGTGCGATGCTGAGGACGTGGGCGGGAAACCCGCGGGTCGGGTATTTACCCGAGAAAAACGACCCCCAAGGTTCATGATTCCAATCGACGGTAGCACACCCCCCCGGGGGCGTCAAACCACCGGCGCTCGAGCTACGGGTCGCGCCGCGGAGTCTCTCCCGCAATCCGGATACCGAGCTCTTCGAGCTGGGCGTCCGAGACCACGGAGGGCGAGCCGGTCATGAGGTCGTAGGCCGAGGTCGTTTTGGGAAAGGCGATTACGTCCCGGAGGCTCTGGCCGCCAGCCGCGAGCATGGCGATGCGGTCGACGCCGAACGCGATCCCGCCGTGGGGCGGAGCTCCGTACTGGAGCGCCTCGAGAAAGAACCCGAACTTCTCCAAGGCGTCTTCGTCGGTCATCCCCAGGGCGCGAAACACTTTTGCCTGGACGTCGTTTCGATGGATGCGAATACTGCCTCCCCCGAGCTCGAACCCGTTCGCCACCAGGTCGTAGGCAAGCGCGCGCACGGAGCCTTGGTCGGTCTCGAGCCGGTCTATGTCCTCTTCAAAGGGCGACGTGAACGGATGGTGCACCGCGTTCCAGCGCCTCTCGGTCGCGGAATACTCGAAGTAGGGAAAATCGGTGACCCAGACGAGCGCGAAATCCCCCCTTTGGAGCCCGCTCTGGGGCCCACTTTGGGGAATGAGCCCTTGCTTGCGGGCGATTGAAAGCCGGAGAGCGCCGAGGACCGTGGACGCGAGAAGGCCGTCGCCAGCGACGATCAGGAGCAGATCCCCCGGCCCGCCGGAAGTGCTTTCGAGCGCCTTCTTCAGCCGGTCTTCTCCCACGTGGCGCAAGAGCGGCGATTTGAGCTCGCCCTCTTTGAACTGAGCCCATCCGAGGCCGGCCGCGCCCAGGGCTTTCGCCTGCGCCTCGAGGTCGTCGACCTCCTTTCTCGATGCCGACGCGAGACCGGGAACGGCGATGGCCCTGACCGCTCCTCCTGCCTCGAGCGTCTTCTCGAAGATGCCGTACCCCGACCCGCGCACCACCTCCGAGATATCGGCGACCTCAAGCCCGAAGCGAAGGTCGGGCTTGTCGGTTCCGTAGCGGCTCATGGCTTCGTCGTACGTCATTCGCCGGAACGGAGCTTTGACCTCGATCTCGACCGCTCTCAGCATCTCGACGAACATGCCTTCGGCCAGGGCGAAAACGTCCTCGCGATCGACGAAGGACATCTCGATGTCGATCTGAGTGAACTCGGGCTGCCGGTCGGCCCGCAGGTCCTCGTCCCGAAAGCAGCGCACGATCTGGAAGTACCGTTCCATGCCCGCGATCATCAGGAGCTGCTTGAAGAGCTGCGGCGACTGCGGAAGCGCGTAAAACGATCCCTTGTGCACCCTGCTCGGCACGAGATAGTCGCGCGCCCCTTCGGGGGTCGACTTCGTGAGGTAGGGAGTCTCGATCTCGTGGAAACCCTGCTCCATCAGGTAGCGGCGCACGGCGAACGTCAGCCGGCTCCGGATCTCGAGCCTCCGGCGCATCTCCCCTCGCCGGATGTCGAGGTACCGGTACTTCAGCCGCAGATCCTCGCTGGCCCGGGTCTGGTCGGTGAGCTCGAACGGCGGAGTCTTCGACTCCGACAGCACCCGGATCTCCTGGGCGCGCACTTCGATTTCACCCGTGGCGATCCCGGCGTTCACCGTCGTGAGAGCGCGGCGCAAAACTTCGCCTTTCACCGCGACCACCCACTCGGTGCCGAGCCGTTTGGCGACGCCGGCCACTTCGCTTCCGGCTTCCGTGGGAACCAGGATCTGGGTGATACCCTCCCGGTCGCGAAGATCGATGAAGATGATTCCCCCGAGATCGCGAACGGTTGCGACCCAGCCCATGAGCGTGACCCCGGCGCCGACGTCTCTCGATCCGAGGGCTCCGCAGCTGTGAGTTCGCTTCCAGGCGCTCACGAAGAGCACCTCTGCCGGAGATACTTGTCGTAGCTCTGAATCAAGACGCTTCCTTTTTCGCGGGGACGAGCCAGATCAGGTCTCGGGGGAAATCGTACGTGACGGAAAGGCCCAGGAGCACGTCGGCGCCGATGACCCCGACGGCGCTTCCGCCGTAAGGAAGATCTTTCATCGCTCCGAGCACCACCTGTAGATTCTTCGCCTCGAACGCTCCGGCGCGAAGCGAGGCAATCTCGGCTCCGTTCGCGCCCTTTCCGGCGAAACCTTTTTCCGCCGCCCACTTCTTGTCGAGGAGCGTGCCCGAGGTTCCGGCGTCGAGAATGAAACGGACTTCTTCTTCCGCTCCGGTCTCAGCGCCGGCGCGGGAGAGAAAGACGGGTACCGTGAGAAACCGGCCCGATGACTCGAACGTGGCGCCACCCTCCGGCACTTCGGCGGGCGAGCTTTCGAGATAAAGGAGCCGGCGCGGGTAGTGGACCGTGAGCCGGAGCGGCTCGAGCAGATCCCGGCCGATGCGGCCGTAGCTGCGGAGTCCGCCACTGCCCGTCCCGTCCTCGCCCTCGATCAAGAGGGTCCTCACGTTCGAAAACGCGACCTCGGCCACTTCGAGCTCGTCGAGAACCACCACGGGCACCTTTTCCTTCCGGCCGTAGTAGTCGATTTCAGCCTGTCCCTGGCTCGCGAGCTTCAACCCGCTTCCATCCACCACCAGCGTGTCGAGGACGAAGTCTTTGAAGCTCGGGTCGATCACCAGGCGGTGTCCCCCCGAGCCGTTCAGCTTCGCCCGCACGATGGGGAGAGCCGATTGGTCGATGGTTTCGAACCGGATCCACTGCGCCTTCCCTCCCCGGGCGGTCTGAGAGAGGACGGGGACCGACGCCGATACCGCAATCATCGCGACGACGACTCTCCGAAGGGTCACTCCATGCCTTTCAATCCAAAGACCATAGCAAATTTGGGGCGCCAATGCTCGACTATAATCCCGCTGCCGTGAACCATCGCCTCACCGCGAAGGACAAGCTTCTCGCCCTCGTCTCGTACTTCGTATTGACTCTCGCTCTCACCTATCCTCTAGTCCTCCGCCCCGCGAGCGCCAACCGCCTCGACAGCCCCGATGCCCTCCTCAATAGCTGGATCGTCTCCTGGTGTCTGTATCAGCTCCCCCGCGATCCGCTGCACCTCTTCGATGCCAACATCTTCTATCCCGAGAAGGGCGCTCTCGCTCTCTCCGAGAACCTCCTCACGGGCGCGCTCCTCGCCTCGCCCGCGGCCCTCTTTTCGAGCTCCCCGGTCTTGCTCTTCAACGTTGTCCTCGTCGCGGCCTTCGTCTCGAGCGGTTACGCCGCGTTTCTTCTCGCCTACGATCTCAGCGGAAGCCGCCTCGCCGCGGCGCTCGGTGGAATTCTCTTCGCCTTCGCCCCCTACCGATTCGCCCACATTCCGCACCTCCAGCTCCAGCTCGCGTTCGGCATCCCCCTATCGCTCTATTTCGCGCGCAGGATTCTCGAGGGCCGTCCCGGGCTCGGTCCCGTCGCCGGACTCGCCTCCTCGATTCCGCTGACCTTCGGCTCGAGCATCTACTACAGCATCTACGGCGCGACCGTCGTCCCGGTCGTCGTGCTCTTCGAGCTTCCTCTGGTCCAGGCCGGCCGAAGACTTGGAACGGTCGCGCGACTCGGCCTCGCCGCGTCGGCGGGCATTCTCGTAACCGTCCCCCTCGCTCTTCCTTACTGGAACAAGATGAGCTCCGGGATGGAACGATCGCTCGAGACCGCTTCGGAGTTCGAAGCTACCGGCGCCAGCTACGTTTCGAGCTTCTCGCGGCTTCACGGATTTCTTCCGAAATCGAGCGAACCCCTCTTTCCGGGTTTCGTCGCGATCGGGCTCGCCGCCGGAGCCCTGGGGGCGCCCTCGAAGGAGCGCCGGCGGGCGTGGGTCTGGATCGCGATCGCCCTCGTCGGGATCGCCCTTTCGCTCGGGCCGTCTCTCGGGATGTTCTCGATCCTCTTCGAGGTTTTTCCTCCCTACCGCGCGCTCCGGGTCCCGTCGCGCGCCGGCATCTTGTTTCTGCTGGGGGTCTCGATGCTCGCGGCACAAGGGCTTTGCCGCATTCGAGGACGCGCCCTCCGTTTCGCTCTCGTCGCTCTCGCGGCGGCGGAGTGCGCGAGCGTTCCCTTGCCCCTCCGCATGGAGGCGCCGGGTCTTCCTCCGATTTACCGCAACGTCGAGGGACTCGTGGGTGACGGCGCCCTTCTGGAGCTTCCGCTGCCGCCGCCAGAGAGGTTTCAGGACAACGCGGTCTACGTGTATCGATCGGCAATCCACCGGCGCTCGATCGTGAACGGCTACAGCGGGTTCGTTCCTGAGACGTACCGGGAGACGTACGAGCTATTGAGAACGCTCCCGATGCGGGAAGCGCTCACGCGGCTCTCGGGTCAGGGAGTCCGCTTCGTCATGGCCCACGAGGGAAGACTCGGCCGAAGGCGCCGCCGCGAGCTCGCCGAGGCGGAGCGAGAAGGGATCTTGATCCTGATAGGAGAAGAACCGCCGGATCGCCTGTACCGGATTCGCTGACGGCGTTACTGCTCCAGAGTCGTCTCGGCCTCGAGGAACCAGCCGTTCTCGACGAGCGCTTCCGGGCTGGGACCGGACCACCCTTCCGGTAACGACGCTTCACCCGGCTCGGTGAGGACGGAGGGTCCAGGAACGAGCCAGGTGTTCACCAGGTACTGCCAGTGGAACAATCGTTCCCTCTGGGTTTCGGCCTCGGACCAGCTTGTTCGGGGGATCCTAAGAGCCATCTTCGACCTCCGTCTTCTGGATAGTCGAGAATGCAACTCACGTGCCACGACAGCCCTATCGACCCCACATAACTAAGACGTTGCCCCTTAGCTAGTTACACACCCTGTGGAAAACTCCCCCCGTCACCTCGTAGTGAATCACCCTCGTGAAGGTGCAACAGTTTGGACATTCCAGGGAAATTCCGTCCCTGAGCCCGCTACAGTTCAGAAAAAGCTTCCCGTGGATCGGGCGCGATCGATGAGCGACGGAGGCGGCGCGAATCGAAGCCCTTTCCTCGCTCTCCACGTCTCGAGGTCGGACGCGATGCGCTCGAGACCGTACTTCTCGGCGTAGCGGAGGAGCCCGCCGCGAAACGGTGGAAAGCCCGTGCCCATGACCATCGCGAGATCGAGCTCGCCCGGACTGCGCACGATCGATTCGTCGAGGCAGCGCGCCGCTTCCGCGACCATGAGGGAGAGAGCGCGCTCGACGGCTTCCCCTGGGTCGAGAGGGCCGCGCTTGGCTCGTAGGAGAGAAGCGACCTCGGGGTCGGGAGCGGCGCGCTCGTTCTTGTAGCGGTAGAAACCCGCCCCGGTCTTCTTACCCAGACGACCCGCCTTAACAAGGAGCGAAAGGATTCCCGACGGCTCCGCTCTGTCTCCGAACGCCTTCGCAAGCACCATGCCCGCCTTCTGGGCCACGTCGATCCCCACCTCGTCGAGGAGCCGCAGCGGTCCCATCGGCATTCCGAACCGGAGGAACGCGCGGTCCACCAGCCCGACATCGCCGCACTCGAGCAGAAGGTACGAGGCTTCGTTCAAATACGGTCCGAGGATCCGGTTCACGAGAAACCCGGGGCCGTCGTTCACGACCACCGGAGTTTTTCCGAGCGTCTTCGCGAAGGCGACGAGGGTCGCGATCGTGCGATCCGAGCTGGATCTCCCGCGAATCACTTCCACCAGAGGCATGCGATCGACGGGATTGAAGAAGTGGAATCCCGCCATGCGAGCCGGATGCGCGAGCACGGACTGCATCTCGCTCACGGAAAGGGTCGAGGTGTTGGTGGCGATGAGACAGTCTTTCGAGATCCGGGGCTCGAGCTCGCGAAGGACGCTCTTCTTGATCTCCATGTCCTCGACGATGGCCTCGAGGACCAGATCGGAGCGGGCGAAGCCGCGGAAGTCGAGGGTGGGGGCGATGAGGGCCATCCTCGCCTCGACCTCCCAGGCGCTCATGCGTCTCCGGCTCTTGCTCTCCTCGAAGATTTTTCGCGCCGCTTTCAGGCCCGCGCCGAGCGCCTCGGGGCTCACGTCCTTGAGCCGCACCGGAAGATCGCGCGACGCGAGGAGCCGCGCGATCCCCCCTCCCATCGTGCCCGCTCCGAGAAGGGCCGTCGCCTCGATCGTTTCCGGCTCGGCGTCGGATTCGATCCCCCGGTCCTTCTTCGCTCGCTCGTTGAGAAAGAAGAGGTGGACCAGGTTCTTCGATACCTCCCCCGGCAGGAGCTCCTTCACTCGCTCTCGCTCGAGAGACAGCGAGTGGCTCTTCGAGTTTCTCCCCTTCTCGACGATGCCGAGGATGGCGAGGGGGGCGGGGTAGTGTCCGCCGGTGCGGGCGAGGACGCGCTTTTCCGCCTGCGAGAAAAGAATGGCGCGCCCCACGGGATTGCCTTCGAGGAGCCAGCCGGGAATCGTCCTCTTCTTCCTCGTAGGGCTCGTAGGGCTCGTAGGGCTCGCGGGAGCCTTCCCCCGAGCGAGCTCATGCAGAAGGGCAAGGGCCTCCTCGCGAAGCCGCCCGTGCGGGACGGCCCGGTCGAGAAGGCCGATCTTCTCCGCTTTTCGCGCATCGATGCCCCGGCCGGTGAGCATCAGGTCGAGGGCGCTCTGGATCCCGACGAGGCGGGGGAGACGCGTCGTTCCGCCCCAGGCGGGAACGATTCCGAGGTTCACTTCCGGAAGCCCGATCTGGAATTTCGGATGGTCGGTGCCCACCCGGCCTTTGCAGGCGAGGGCTACCTCCGTGCCTCCGCCGAGACAAACTCCTCCGATGGCGGCGACGACCGGAAACGGAAGCCGTTCGATCCGGTCCATGATGGCCTGGCCGGCTCCGACCGCCTCTTCCGCTTCCTCGGCGGTCCGGACCTCCTGGATCTCCGCCACGTCGGCGCCGGCCAGAAACATCCCGTCCTTCCCCGAGGTGAACACCGCACCGATAAGGCTGGAATGGGACTCGAGCTCCGAAAGGACCTCGCGGAGCCGCTCCATGACCGCCCGGGAGAGCTTGTTCACTTTCTCGCCCGGGAGATCGATCGTCACCCAGGCGACGGCGTCCTCGAAGGAAAGCCGGATTGGCGCGGTATCTTCCGGGGTCATGAGCGTTTACGGAGTCTACTCGCCGCGAAATGCTTCGTACAAACGGCAACTGTGACGTAGCTCTCTTGCAACCCCGTTGCCTTCAGAGGACAATTGGCTCGGGACCATGGAAACCTTCCTGCGATGGCTCCGCGACATCTTTCGCAACGACGATATCGTCAGCGCCCTCACAGGCGAGGCGTTGGCGCCGCCGTTTTTCGACCCCAAGAGGAAGCGGAACGCCCAGATCTCGACGGTCGCGGGCTACGTCACTCTGGTCGCGGTTCTCGTGCTCCTCTCGACCATTCTTCCTGAACCCCCGAAGCTCTCGCGCATCGCGGATCTCCCGAACTTGATTTTCGTGATGACGGAAGGCCCCGGCGGTGGCGGTGGCGGCGGAGGCGAGCTATCCGAGGACCCCGCCTCGGTCCAGAAGATTGAGGGCGAGGACAAGGCGAAGATCGCGGTCGCTGTCGAGACCCCCGAGGAAAAGCTGATCTTCGAGGACCCCGACAAACCGCTTGAAGAGGAAAAAGAGGAAGAAGTCGTCGAGGAAGACGAGGTCCCCGAAGTCGTAGCACCGGTCGTGGACCAGGCCCCTGACGACACGACCGAGAGAGGGATCCTCCAGGGTCAGGAACAGCTCCTCGCATCCGCGGGCGCCGGACAGGGGCCGGGAATCGGAGAGGGGAAGGGTGCGGGCATCGGAGAGGGGACCGGCGGCGGATTCGGAGGCGGCGCCTATCGCATGGGAAGCGGTGTCACCGCTCCAATCATCTTGCGCCAGGTTCGGCCGGGATTCACCGAGGAGGCGCTCGCCCGGAAAATCCAAGGGGAAGTGATTCTGGAGGTGGTGATTCTGAAGAACGGCTCGGTAAGGCCGGTGCGGGTACTTCGCGGGCTCTCCGCCGATCTCAACGAGAAAGCCCTCGAGGCCGCTTCGCAATGGAAGTTCATCCCCGCCAAGTTCAAAGGGCAGGCGGTCGACCTGATCGCTGAGATCGCGATCGATTTCAACATTCTTTGATTGGCTTTGATTGGCTTTAAGCCAGCGCTTCGTCCACCTTCTCCGCCGCGTCCACCTCGTGGCGGATGTCCTGAAGCCTCGAGCTGAGCTCGGGGACGCTTCCGCTCGAAGCCTCCGCGCGGGACAGATCGAGCCTCAGCTGCTTCACCTGGTGCTCGGCCACGTCCTGCCGCACCCGAATCTGCTCCAGCACCATAAGCGCCTTGTCGATGGTCTGCCGGCGCTGACGCACGACCTCGAGCTGCCTCTGATAGAGGTTTCGATCGCGCGCGCCCTCAGCGCCCTCGAGCCGCATCGCAGCATCTCTCTCGGTACTCTCGAGACGCTGTCGTTCTTCGACCGCGGTCTGTTCCTCGAGGTCCCGCCTCCTCGAGACGAGGTCGCGCATCCGCTCCACGATGCCGTCGATCTCCTTCAAGAGGGCCCTCTTGTTCTCACCACCCCGCTTCTCGAGGAGCCCTCGCACCCGCTCCACCTCGTCCCGAAAACCCTCCGACAGGAGATCGCCCCGCGCCTCGTCCTTCGGTCCCTCACCGAGAGGTTTCCGCGATCGCAAGAGCGAGATGGCGGCGGGAACGGCGCCGACCGCCTGAGCGACGAGACCGATGGCCCAGAAACCCATCCAGAACGGAATCTCCCCCTTCGAGAAGAACCAGACCAACCCGAACGTCAGATAGACCCCGAGGTGCTCGGCGAACTGGGTGACCTTCCGTTTCGCGGCCCAATCGGCTGGATCGCGCCTCACCGGAACCTCCTCCCGAAAGAGGCGGGTCTCCTGAAGAGGGACCCAGATCTCGTCGCCCTCGGGCCGTACCATCTCGAGGCCCGAGTAGCGATTCTGTCGGAGCCTCTTTCGGAGCCGCGATTCGGAAAGAGTGCGTACCTTTCCCTCCGAGTCGAGCTGGTAAGAGTCGGCGGTGAAAGCACGCCTCAGCTCGACCCGGACGTCTTCGGCCGGCACGGGAGGTATGACTACGGGGGAAAGAGACTTCAGCTCGCGCGCGAGATCGCGAGTGTCCGCATACCGCCGCCCGGGATCTTTCTCCAGACAACGATTCACGAGGCGATCGAGCCCGTGCGGAAGCCTGGGGTTGAGCCTCGACATCGGGACGGGCGCGCTTTCGATGATCGAGGCGAGCGTCTGGGCGGCGGTCTCGCGCTGGAACGCGATCTTCCCCGTCGCCATCTCGTAGAAGATGAGGCCGAGCGAGAACTGATCCGATCGATAATCGGCGGACTTTCCCGACGCCTGTTCGGGCGACATGTACTCCACCGTTCCGATGAGCATCCCGTGCCGCGTGCGGGCGAGCGTCGCCATCTCGGAATCGACGGGGAAGGCGGGTGTCGCAAGCTTCGCGAGGCCGAAATCCAGGATCTTGACGAGCCCCTCCTCGCTCACCATGACGTTCTCCGGCTTCAAATCCCGGTGCACGATGCTCGCGGCGTGGGCCTTCGCGACCCCGTCCACGAGCTGGCGCGCGACGTCGAGGAGCCGCTCCGCAGGAAGCGGACCCGCCGCAAGGACCCGCCGTAGCGTCGAGCCTTCGGCTAGCTCCATGGCGATGTAGCGGGTGCCGTCGCTCTCGCCCACGTCGTAGATGTGAACGATGTTGGGATGGGAGAGCGCCGAGGCCGCGCGCGCTTCCTGCTCGAAACGCCGGAGCCTTTCGGAGTCGGACGCGAGCTCCGGGGACAGCACTTTGATCGCGACTTCGCGGCCGAGCTTGAGATCCCGGGCGCGGTAGACCTGGCCCATCCCGCCCGCGCCCAGGGCGCCGAGAATCTCGTAGGGGCCGAGGCGCGCGCCGGAGGCAAGGGTCATGGCGCTCCTTTCGATGTCCATCGAGAAGCGAGCGGATTGTATCGGCCCTGGAGCGCCGGCGCAAAGCGGACTAGATCCCATCGCTGATGCCGCCTGAGGGTAAGATACGCGTGGATGTCTCGTCCGCCCCCCCCTCTGTGCTTATGATGAGCCTGACCTCGGGCACACATCTCGGTCCCTACGAGATCCTTTCGCCTCTCGGCGCCGGAGGACAGGGCGAAGTTTACAAGGCGCGCGACGCGCGGCTCGAGCGCACGGTCGCCATCAAGGTGCTCCCGGCCCAGGTCGCCGCCGACCCGGCTGCCCGCGAGCGTTTCGAGCGCGAGGCGCGGGCCATTGCCGCGCTCAACCATCCTCATATCTGTGTCCTTCATGACATCGGGCGCCACGAAGGGATCGACTTCCTGGTCATGGAGTACCTGGAGGGCGAGACGCTCGCCGAACGGCTCGCTCGAGGCGCTCTCTCCCTCTCGCAGACGCTCGAGTACGCGATTCCGATCTCCGATGCTCTGGACAAAGCGCACCGCGCGGGGATCGTCCACCGGGACCTGAAGCCCGGAAACATCATGCTCACGAAGGCGGGGGCCAAGCTACTCGACTTCGGTCTGGCCAAGCGGCGGGCGCCGCTCGCCGGTTCAGCGGACTCGGCTCTGCCGACCCGAGATTTGACGGCACAGGGTGCGATCGTGGGGACGCTCCAGTACATGGCGCCGGAGCAGCTCGAAGGGAAGGAGGCGGATTCGCGGGCCGATCTCTGGGCGCTGGGGGCGGTGCTGTACGAGATGGTGACGGGGAAGAAGGCGTTCGAGGGGAAGAGCCAGGCGAGCCTGATCGCGGCGATTCTGGAGCATGAGCCAGAGGCGATTTCAGTCGTGCAGCCACTGTCGCCACCGTTACTGAACCTTGTCGTCGAAAACTGCCTGGCGAAAGACCCGAACGATCGATTCCAGTCGGCAGGCGATCTGTGCCGAGCGCTGCACTGGGTTTCCGAGGCAAGAGTCGAAGCACGCGCCGTTCGGGGATGGCGGGGACGGCGGGACCGGCAGGTGTGGGCTCTGGTGAGCCTGTTGCTCCTCGGGCTTCTGTCCGCCTTTTCGCTCCTCTACATTCGAAGCCCACCTGCCGACACTCTCGAGGAGCACGTTCAGGTGGTCACGCCGCCCACCACCGATCCGATTTCAATAGCCATCTCGCCGGACGGGCGGCGGCTGGTGTTCGTGGCATCTTCGGAAGGCAAGTCGCAGCTCTGGCTGCGGCCGCTGGAGTCGGTGACGGCGCAACCCCTGCCAGGGACCGAAGGGGCATCGTCTCCGTTCTGGTCGCCGGACAGCCGTTCCATCGGATTCTTCGCCGAAGGGAAACTCAGGCGCATCGATATCGCCGGCGGGCTGGTGCAAACCGTGGCAAACGCCGCTCTGGCTCGGGGCGGAACCTGGAACGGGGACGGCGTGATCCTCTTTTCCCCGGCTAGCAGCAGTCCCCTCTACCGCGTTTCGGCCACGGGCGGCGAGCCGGTAGCGGTGACTCGCCTGGACCCGCAACACTTCAGTCACCGCTTTCCGCAGTTCCTGCCCGACGGGCGCCACTTCGTGTTCTCTGCGCAGGGTAGCCCCCAAGGCGTCTATGTGGCTTCGCTCGACACGCTTACGGCCCGACGACTTTTTTCTGCCGACACCGCCGCCGTCGTGACGCCCGAACACCTGCTCTTCGTACGCGAGGGAACGCTCGTGGCCCAGCGTTTCGACTGGCGAAAGCGCGAGCTTTCGGGCGGTCCTTTCCCGGTGACGGAAAAGGTTGCGTTGGAGGAGTCCGGACGCTTCCGCGTCGGCGCGTTTTCCGCCTCCACGACGGGTGTCCTGGCCTACCGGACGGGCGGGGCCATCAACCGGCAACTGCTGTGGTTTGACCGGGCGGGCAAGCCCCTCGCCCGGACCGGAGCCGCCGAATCGTCGAGTACTTCAAACCCCGAGCTGTCCCCGGACGGGAAAAGGGTGGCGCTGAATAGCGACGTCAGCGGGAACTCTGACATCTGGCTGCTGGAGACGGCGCGGGGCGTACTCAGCCGCTTCACATTCGACGCGGATGTCGACAATTGTCCAGTCTGGTCCCCCGATGGAAGTCGCCTGGTGTTCGAGTCCCATCGAAACGGGGTCCCCGGTCTTTATCGAAAGCTCGCGAGCGGGGCCGGCGCCGAGGAGCCGCTGCTGGAGGCCTCCGATCACCCAAGCCCCACCGATTGGTCTCGGGACGGCGGCTTCATCCTCTACCGCAAACTGGATCCGAAGACCGGCTTCGATCTCTGGGTATTGCCGGTCTTGCCGCAAGCGGGCGACCGGAAGCCGTTTGCGTTCGTGAACACGAGCTTCGAGGAACGGGAGGGGCAGTTCTCACCCGACGGACGCTGGGTGGCGTATCAGTCGAACGAGTCGGGACGGTTCGAGGTGTACGTGCAGCCGTTTCCGGGGCCGGGGGGCAAGTGGCAGGTGTCGACGGAAGGCGGCGCGCAGCCGCGCTTTCGGGCGGACGGCCGGGAGCTCTTCTACATTGGCCTGGACGGGACTCTGATGGCGGCGCCCATCACGCCCGCGGCAGCGGGGCAGCCGCTCGAGGCGGGCACGCCGGTGGCCCTGTTCCCGACCCGAATCGCCGGTGGGGCCGTGCCTGGGACGGTTTTGAAGCACCAATACGCGGTTGCGCCCGACGGCCAGCGGTTCTTGATCAACGTCACGACTGAAGAAGCCGTCACTTCGCCTATCACGCTCATCCTTCACTGGAAGCCGGGTCCCCGCTCCAAACCATGACACGGGTCGTAGCTACTTGTTTTCGTTCTGGTAGCGGCCGGCGTAGGTCTTTTCGGCGGGCGTATCGAGCTCGAAGAACACGAGCTGCAGCACCCGCGCGTCTTTTTTGATCTTGATTCCCGCGGGGTTCGAGACCACGAGCAGCGACCCGCTCCTCCCGGAGTAGCCGGAGTCCCAGAGCGCGGTCCCGATCTGGGCCCCGGACCGAAGAACGCTCGAGCGAGTGCGGGCGAGGGCGAAGACGTCGGGGGGGATGTTGACGACTTCGTTATAGACGATCCAGTAGGAACGAGGGGCCAGATGCCACCATCCGGAGGCGTCCGGCGGAACGGGCTCGGTCGAGGCGGTGCGTCTCTCCGAGTTGTCGAAGTCGATAGCCCCGGGCTCGTCGCCGAAACCGGAAACCTCCCGCAAAGTGAAGTCCACCCCGTTCATCTGGATCTGCACCTCGCGGTCGATGAAGCCCTCGACCAGAGGCGGTTGTTTCGAAAGGCGCTCTCGCAGCCGCTCGCCTTCGAGGAGCTTCAAGACCGGCTCCGGTCGAGCTTCGGAAGGGTGATGTGCTGCTGCCCCTGGTACTTCCCCAATTTGTCCTTGTAGGACCGGAGGCACTCTTCGTCGCTTTCGAAGAACAACACCTGGGCGATGCCCTCGTTGGCGTAGATGCGGCAGGGAAGAGGGGTGGTGTTCGAGATCTCTAAGGTGGCGTTCCCTTCCCACTCGGCATCGAATCCGGTCACGTTGATGATGATTCCGCAGCGGGCGTAGGTCGACTTCCCGATGCAGAGCGCGTAGACGTTTCTCGGGATGCGGAAGTTTTCGACGGTGTTCGAGAGGGCGAAGGAGTTCGGCGGGATCATGCAGACCTCACCCTTGTAATCCACGAAGCTCCGCGGGTCGAAGTTCTTGGGATCGACGATAGTGGTGTTGACGTTGGTGAAGATCTTGAACTCGTCCGAGACGCGGATGTCGTATCCGTAGGAAGAGAGGCCATAGGAGATCACGTTCTCCCGGACCTGGGTCTCGACGAACGGGTCGATCATCCCGTACTCGAGCGCCATTTTCTTGATCCAGCGGTCGGATTTGATCGACGGCACGTGCTCGCCCCGTCAGATGAGCTGAAGCTTGGTGAAGAAGTAGGGGATCTCGATCGCCGCCGACTCTGGAGAATCCGACCCGTGGATGACGTTCGCCTCGACCGAAGTCGCGAAGTCCTTGCGGAGGGTCCCCTTTTCGGCCTTCGCCGGGTCCGTCGCCCCCATGAGCTTTCTCAGATCTTCGATGGCGTTGTCTTTCTCCAGCACCAGGACGATGGAAGGTCCGGAGCTCATGAAATCGGTGAGGCTGTCGAAAAACGGCCTCGCGCGGTGCACGGCGTAGAACCCTTCCGCCTGGCGCTTGCTCATCTGGATCATGCGCAGCGAGACGATCCGGAAGCCGGCCTCTTCGATCCTCGCGAGCACCGCGCCTATGACGTTCTGGCGAACGCCGTCGGGCTTGATAATCGAGAGTGTCGTTTGAATCACTTCTTGTCCCTCAGAATGTCAGCCATGGTCGAGCCCATTTCCGCCGGGCTTACGACCACGGTCGCGCCCACGGCCGAAAGGGCCGCCATCTTGTCCTTCGCCGTGCCCTTGCCGCCCATGATGATAGCGCCCGCGTGGCCCATCCTTCGGCCCGGGGGCGCGGTCTGGCCGGCGATGAACGAAACCACGGGCTTCGTCATCTCTTCCTTGATGAACGCCGCCGCCGTCTCCTCGGCGTTTCCGCCGATCTCCCCGATGAGGATGACGGCGTCGGTTCCGGGATCGCTCTCGAAGAGAGCGAGAGCGTCGACGAAGTTGGTACCGATGACGGGGTCGCCCCCGATGCCGATGCAGGTCGATTGGCCAATCCCCCGCTCGGTCAACTGGTGAACCGCCTCGTAGGTCAAGGTCCCGCTCCGCGAGACGACACCCACCCGGCCCTCTTTATGGATGTGGCCCGGCATGATGCCGATCTTCGCCTTCCCGGGGGAGATGATGCCGGGGCAGTTGGGACCGATGAGGCGGGTGGTACTTCCCGAGACGACCCGCATCACCTCGACCATGTCGAGAGCGGGAATCCCCTCGGTGATGCACACCACGAGCGGTATCCCGGCATCGACCCCTTCCAGAATGGCGTCAGCGGCGAAGGACGGCGGCACGAAGATGACCGAGGCGTTGGCGCCGGTCTTCGCCACCGCGTCGCGGACGGTATTGAAGACGGGAACTCCCTCGACGGTCTCCCCGGCCTTTCCGGGGGTCACGCCGGCGACGACCTTCGTTCCGTAGTCGATCGCCCCTCGCGCGTGAAACTGCCCTTCGCGGCCGGTGATTCCCTGGACGAGGAGACGGGTGTCGGAGCCGACGAGAACGCTCATTTTGCGCCTCTCGCCGCGGCGACGGCCTTCTCCGCCGCCTCTTTCATACTGTCGGCGGTGATGAAGTTGAGGCCCGACTCCGCGAGCATCTTCTTTCCGATGTCCACGTTCGTGCCCTCGGCGCGGATGACGACCGGAATTTTGACGTCGAGCTCTCGGACCGCGCCAATGACCCCTTCCGCGAGCCGGTCGACGCGGAGGATGCCACCGAAAATATTGATGAGGACCGCCTTCACCTGTGGATCCGAGATCAAAATTCGAAACGCGTTCTTGATCTGCTCGGGGCTCGCGCCGCCGCCGACGTCGAGAAAGTTCGCGGGAGCTCCGCCCGCGTGGTGGATGATGTCCATCGTCGCCATCGCGAGGCCGGCCCCGTTCACCATGCAGCCCACGCTCCCGTCGAGCTTGATGTAGTTCAAGGAAAACTTCGAGGCTTCCACCTCGAGGGGAGACTCCTCCGTGAGATCCCGGAGCTCCTTGACGTCGGGATGGCGAAAAAGGGCGTTGTCGTCGAGGGATACCTTCGCGTCGAGTGCCATGACCTCCTTCTCCCGGGTCACGAGGAGCGGGTTGATCTCGACGAGAGACGCATCGAGGGAGCGAAACGCCTGGTAGAGCGACAGCAGGAAACCGACCGCGTTTTTGTGGACGTCGCCGGAGAGGCCGAGCTCGAACGCAAGACGCCGGGCCTGATGGGGTCTCATGCCCACGGCGGGATCGATCTCCGCCCGCAAAATCTTCTCCGGGGTCTCCGCGGCGACTTTCTCGATCTCCACTCCCCCCGCCTGGCTCGCGATCGCGATCGGCCAGCCGATGGACCGATCGATGAGAAAGCTCAGATAGAGCTCGCGGTCGATGTTCACGCCCTCTTCGATGAGGAGCTTCCGGACTTCCTTCCCTTCGGGGCCGGTCTGCGGCGTCACCAGCTTCTTTCCGAGGATCTCCCCCGCGAACTTCTCGACGTCGGCACGCGAGCGGGCGAGCTTGACGCCTCCCGCCTTTCCCCGTCCGCCCGCGTGGATCTGAGCTTTCACCACCACGGGATATCCGAGGGATTCCGCGGCCTCGACCGCTTCCGCGACCGATTCGACCTTCCGCCCCCGGGGTACCTTCACCTGGTACCGCGAGAGAAGCTCCTTCGCTTGATACTCGTGGAGGTTCATTCCGGCTAGACCCCGATCTTTTCGACGAGCTCCTGGACAGCGGCCGCGGATTTCTGGAGGGCGGTCCGCTCGTCGTTGGTGAGAGAGACCTCGACGATTTGCTCGATGCCGCTCGAGCCGAGCTTCACCGGCACGCCCATGTAGAGCCCGTTGATGCCGTACTCGCCCTCGAGGTAGGCGGCGCAGGGAAGAATCTTCTTCTTGTCCTTCAGGATCGCGTCGACCATCTCCACGATCGCCGCCGAGGGAGCGTAGTAGGCGGAGCCGGTCTTCAGGTAGCCGACGATCTCGCCGCCGCCCTTGCGCGTGCGCTCGACGATGCGGTCGATGACTTCCTTGGACATGAGGTCCGGAAGAGGAATGCCGGCGACGGTCGAGTAGCGGGGGAGAGGAACCATGTCGTCTCCATGGCCTCCGAGAACGAAAGCGTGGACGTTGTCGACGGAGACCCCGAGCTCGAGGGCGATGAAGGTGCGCATCCGGGCCGAGTCCAGGACTCCCGCCATCCCCATGACGCGCTCTTTGGGAAAGCGGCTCACTTTGAACGCGGTCTGCGCCATGGCGTCGAGGGGGTTCGAGACTACGATGAGAATCGACTTCGGCGAGTGCTTCACCACCTGCTCGGTCACGCCCTTCACGATGTCGTAGTTCGTCTTGAGGAGATCGTCGCGGCTCATGCCCGGCTTTCGGGCGATGCCGGCGGTGATGACGACCACGTCCGAGTCCGACGTATCCTTGTAGTCGTTGGTCCCGATGAACCTCACGTCGGAGCGGGAGATGGGACAGGCCTCGAGAATGTCCAGACCCTTCCCCTGCGGAATCCCCTCCAGGATGTCGATCATCACCACGTCCGCGAGCTCGGCGTCGGCGATGCGCTGGGCGGCGGTGGCTCCCACGTTCCCCGCCCCGACGACGGTGACTTTGAATCTGCCCATTTCGTGGCTCCTTAACCAATACAAGGGGGATAAGGGAGATAGGAGGAGATAGGCAGATAATTGGAAAATAAATCGTGATTCATCTCCCCATCTCCTCTTATCTCCACATCCCCCTTGTATTTTTCTTCTTTGCGTCTTTGCGTTCCGGTGGGAGGCTACATGTTCTCGATCATTGCTGTCGCGAACTCCGACGTCTTCAGAAGCGTCCCGTCTTCCATCAGCCGATGGAAGTCGTAGGTCACCTTTTTCTGACCGATGGTTTTCTCGAGGCTCGACTCGATGAGGTCCGCCACCTCCTGCCACCCCAGGTGCTGAAACATCAGAACCCCCGAGAGGATGACCGAGCCGGGGTTCACCTTGTCCTGGTCGGCGTACTTGGGAGCGGTCCCGTGAGTCGCTTCGAAGATCGCGTGGCCGGTGACGTAATTGATGTTGCCGCCGGGGGCGATGCCGATGCCGCCGACCTGGGCGGCAAGCGCGTCCGAGAGATAGTCGCCGTTGAGGTTCATGGTGGCGATGACGTCGAAGCTCGTGGCCCGGGTGAGGACTTGCTGCAAGGTGATGTCGGCGATCGAGTCCTTGATGAGGAGCTTCTTCCTCCACTTGCCCGAGCCGTGGCTCTCCCAGAGCGTGCGAAGGCAAGTCTCGACCTCCTCGAGGACTTCCTTCTTCCGGTCCGGGGTCATCAGGTCGTAGCCGGGCTCGACGGCGCGGGCGTTGTCCTCGAGCGAGATGCTGGCTGACTCCTCGCGATTTCCGAGGATCCAGCCCTCGCGCTCGCTCACCGTTTCGTTCCGGAACTCGCGGGCGGCAAGCGCATAGCCCCAGTCGCGGAAGGCGCCCTCGGTGAACTTCATGATGTTGCCCTTGTGGACCAGGGCGATGCTCTCGCGCTCGTGGTCGAGGGCGTAGCGGATCGCGGCGCGGACGAGCCTCTCGGTGCCTTCCCGGCTCACGGGCTTGATTCCGATTCCGCTCGTCTCGGGAAACCGAATCTTCGTGACGTTCATTTCCTTCTGGAGGAAGGAGATGAACTTCTTGGCCTCAGGGGTTTCCGCCTGATATTCGATACCGGCGTAGATGTCCTCGGTGTTCTCGCGGAAGATCACCATGTCGACGTCCTGCGGCCTTTTCACCGGGCTCGGGACACCCTGGTACCACTTCACCGGGCGGAGGCAGACGTAGAGGTCGAGCTCCTGCCGGAGGGCGACGTTGAGGGAACGGATGCCGCCCCCGACGGGGGTCGTCAGCGGCCCCTTGATCCCGACCAGGTACTCGCGAAAGGCGGTGAGCGTCTCCTGCGGAAGCCAGTTGCCGGTCTGGTTGAACGCCTTCTCCCCGGCGAGGACCTCGTACCAGGAAACGACGCGCTTTCCGCCGTAGGCCTTCTTCACGGCGGCGTCGAAGACCCTCTGGCTCGCGCGCCAGATGTCGCGCCCCGTTCCGTCTCCCTCGATGAAAGGCAGCACCGGATTGTCTGGGACGGTCAGAACGCCTTTTTCGATGCGGATGCGCCCGCCTTCGGGCGCGGTCGCAGCACTATTGCTCATCATCGTCAGGGGACTCCTGTTCGCGGGATGTGACGTGGCAAGTTCTGTAGAGAGGTTCTTGCCGGAAAACGTTTAGTCTACCACCGCGAGGAAGGCGCCGCCAATTCAGACTAGAGCTGGAACGTGAGCCCCAGGCTGAAGGTGTAGAGGTCCTGCCGGATTTCGATCACGGTCCCGGGGATCTCGAGGATTGTGCCCCGGTTCGTGTGCCGAAACCCGTAGACGATGCTCCCGGTGATATCGACTCTGTCGGTCAGGGCCACCGACGTTCCTCCGGAGATCGCGTACTTGTTGATCGCCGGGACCTGGATGTTCAGCAGGGTCGCGCTGTCGGGAATGGGATTTCCGTTCATCGAGAAGCCACCCTGGACCGCGATCATGGCGTTCACCTGGCGCTCGAAGCCGACGGCGGCGGCCCAGATGCTGTCCCAGCCGAGCCCGCCCTCGGCGGGAGGCTCGCCGAAGAGCTTGGTGTCGTCGTACGCGAGGTGGCGGACGTCCGCCGACACCAGGGTCTTTTCGATCCCCTTGTAGGCGGCGCCGAACGAGAGAATCCAGGGGAAGGACAGCTCCTGGGAAAGAAAGATCGGGTTGCCGCGCGCGTCCTTCGAGTTGAAGTCGAAACTCTCGAAGAACTGCCGGCTCTTGAAGGACGCGCCGAAATTCCAGAGCTTGGAGGGGGTGAGGAGCACTCCGGCCTGATAGCCACCGCCCCAGTAGGAGCGGCCCTGGGTCGCGGGAGGAAAGAGTCCGGTCGGGAGGCGGTCAGCGAAAAACGCGGGGTCGAAGGCGATGGAGAGCGATGTCACCTGGGCTCCGACGCCAACCGCGATGATGGAGGTCAGCTGCTTCGACATCATGGGCGCGATCGTAAGGCCGGAGCTCCGCGAGGACACGGGGCCGAAGCCGAACGATTGCGGCGGGTTGTACGGTTTGAGCACCGGGTTGAACTCGCTCCCGGGAAAGTCGATGGTGCGCCCCACGATGCCGAAGACCCCGACGCCGTAGGTGAACGACGAGTTCTCCGGCCGGGTCACGACGGCGAACGACGGCGCTCCCGAAAGCCCGCTGTCGCTGCGGTTGCTTCCGAAGGCCCCCGTAGCTGCGACCGCGGAGTCGAGAAACGTGTTGGCGTAGAGAAAATCGACACCGACGAAAACTTCGCCGTCTTCCATCGCCGCCATCGCCGCCGGGTTCCAGTACGTGGCGCCGGCAGCGTCGATGGGAGCCGCGGTCGAGGCCCCGGCCATCGCACGATGTCTCGCGCCTGTGCTCGGAAAAATGATCCCCTGGGCAGCCGCCGACGTCGCTACAAAAAGCAGAGTGCCCCCGAACGACCCCTTCAAAAGCATCAATCGCCTCCTGTTCCTCGAAGAGGCAAACCGTAACATTGACACCCGCGGGAGTCAAGATATTGTGGCTTGAGGTCAGGGAACTACTGTATCTTGGAGCTGGGAGATTCTCGGCGCTTGAGGCCGAGAAAGTTCCAGACGTCTCGTCCTACGCGGGCTTCGAAGGTCTCGGCGAGAGACAAGACGGTTCCGACCGTTTCGTCGACGGTCACTCTCTCCACCCTATGGATGGGAAAGAAGGTCGTCGACAGCCCCATGTCCCCATCGCCTTTGGTGACACCCCGGCTCCAGTCGTCGAACGAGTTGAGGTCGATGCCTCGAATGGTGATCCCGCTCGCCTGAACCGACAGAACCACGCCCCAGATTTTTTCTTTCGGATTCTGAAGGTTGACGACGACGGCGGAGAGCTTCTTCACTTTTTGACTTTTTTGGCTTTTTTCAAAGGCGCTTCTCGAAGAAGCGCTTCAGGCGAGAGATGCCCTCTTCGATACGCTCGCGCGAGGTCGCGAAGCTCACCCGCAAATGCCCCTCGCAGCCGAAAGCCGGACCGGGCACGACCGCCACTCGTTCTTCCTTCAGGAGCTCTCGCGCGAGATCGGTCGTCGTTTCTCCGCGGCGGAGACAGCTGGAAACGTTCGGGAAGAGGTAGAAGCCGCCGCCGGGAGCGGCGCAGCGGATCTTCGGGTTCTCGAGAAGCCCAGCGCGCAGCCTCGACGCCCGCCACTTGTACTCGGCGATCATCGAAGCCAGCGGGCCCTGATCGGAGCGCACAGCCTCGAGACAGGCCTTCTGCGCGATGGAGCTCGCGTTCGAAGTCATGTGGCTCTGGAGCGACGCGCAGGCGTCGATCAGCTCCTTCGACCCCATCGCCCAGCCGATCCGCCATCCGGTCATGGCATACGCCTTGGACGCGGTCCCGGCGATGATGAACCGATCGGAGAGAAGCCTCTGGAGGTAACGAAGCGCTTCGACCGGAGGTGCTTCGAACATGAGACGTGCGTAGGTGTCGTCCCAGAGGAAGAACAGGTCGCGATCGCGGACCAGGTCGCCGAGACGCCGCAGCTCATCGTCTGAAGTGACCGCTCCCGTCGGATTCGAGGGAACGTTCACCAGGAGGATTCGCGTCTTCTCCGAGAGCGCGGGCTCGATGACGTCCGCGGTCATGCGAAAGCCGTTCTCCTCGGACGTGGGAACGAGAATCGGCTCGCCGCCGGCGAGACGCACCTGCTCCGAGAACGTCATCCAGTAGGGAGTGGGGATGACGACCTCGTCCCCGGGGTCGACCAGCGCCAGCATGAGGTTCAGGAGAGCGTGCTTTCCGCCGCTCGAGATGATGACCCCCGAGCTTTCGAACTCGAGCCCGTAATCCTGGCGATAGCGCTCGGCAACGGCCTTCCTCAGCTCGGGGATTCCCGCGTTCGGGGTGTAGCGGGTGAAGTTCGAGGCGATGGCCTCCTCCCCCGCCCTCTTGATGTGCTCCGGCGTCGGGAAGTCGGGCTCGCCGGCAGAGAAATCGACGACGTCCTCACCCTCTGCGCGGAGGCGCATCGCCTCCGCCATCACCGCCATGGTGGGCGAGGTCTCTATCTGACTCACCCGGCTCGCGAGCCGCAAGGACTGTACTTCTGCCATGGAACCATCCTTCATGGGCTCTATCCGCTTCATGCTTCAGGGGGCTTTCGCCCGGACTCTCTCGAGAAGCTTCTTCTCCACGTCCTCGGGCACGAGCCCGGAGACGCTCCCCCCGAGGCTCGCCACTTCCTTCACCAGCTTCGAGCTCACGTAGGAGTACTCCTCGGCCGGCATCATGAACACCGTCTCGATCGCGGGGGCGAGTCTCCGGTTCATGAGGGCCATCTGGAACTCGTACTCGAAATCCGAGATGGCGCGGATGCCGCGGACGATGGTGCTCGCCTTACGAGAGGAGGCGTAGTCGACGAGAAGTCCACTGAAGGAATCCGCCTCGACGTTGCCTCGCGCGCGGAAGGTGTCGTGGATCATTTCCAGGCGCTCGTCGACGGTGAAGAGCGGACTCTTCTCGATGTTCCTCAGGACGGCGACGATGATGGAGTCGAAGAGCGCACTTCCGCGCTCGATGATGTCCACGTGGCCCAGAGTCAGGGGATCGAACGATCCCGGATAGATCGCGACCCGCGACGGAGCCATTTGAGGAAGCCTAACACAAGGCCCGGCCGAGTTCACTCCGGGCCGAAGAGCGTGAGGATGCTTTCGCCGGCCTTCAACACCCGCAGGCGCGAGAGCGAGCCGTAGCGGTCGCGAAGCTCGCGTTTGTGATGGTGCTCCAGGACCAGGAGACCCCCCTCCGCGAACAGGAGCCCGTCTCCGAGATGCACCAGTAGATCCTCGAGCTCGCTCGACCGGTACGGCGGGTCGGCGAAGATCGCGTCGAAACGGTCGCCTCGATGGCGGAGCTTCGAGACCCCGCTCGAAACGTCCATCGCGAGGATCTCGACCCGGTCCGCGAGCCGAAGCTCCCCGGCATTCCGCCGGATGGAGTCGCATGCCTTGCGATTGCGCTCCACCACGACCGCTCCGGCGGCCCCGCGCGAAAGTGCCTCGAAGGCGAGAGCTCCGGATCCCGCGTAGAGATCGAGCACCCTCGCTTCGGAAAGACGCCCCGCGAGAACGTCGAAGAGGGACTTCTTCAGCCGCCCACTCGTCGGGCGGGTCCTCTCCCCACGCGGGGCATGAAGCCGCCGCCCGCGCATCTCTCCGCTTCCGATTCGCATGCTAGCCCGCCTCCGCTAGGCCGAATCTCTCGCCCCAGACCGAGATGACGTGGTGGCGAAGCTCCGCGCCGCCCTCGGCGGTGTCGAAGCCTCCTGACAGGAAGAGCTCCCGAGCGTCGCGCCTGGCGTCTTCGAGGATGTCCTGGTCGCGCAGCATGTCGGCGATCGCGAAGAGAGGCAGGCCCGACTGCCGGGTGCCGAAGTAGTCTCCGGGCCCGCGGATCTTCAGATCCCTCTCGGCGATGACGAAGCCGTCCTCGGTCTCGAGCATCGCCTCGAGCCTCGCTTCCGCCTCCTGGGTCGCGGGCTCGTACGTGAGGAGAATCGCCCTCGAAGGCATAGTCCCCCTCCCCACCCGGCCGCGGAGCTGATGAAGCTGCGCGAGGCCGAAGCGCTCGGCGTGCTCGATGACCATGAGGGTCGCGTTCGTCACGTCGACCCCCACCTCGATCACCGTCGTGGCCACGAGCACGTCCGCTTTTCCCCGCGTGAAGAGTTCCATCGCCGCTTCTCTTTCGTCCGCGGCCATCTTTCCGTGCACCAGCGCCACCCGCCGGCTCCGAAACGGTCCCTGCACCAGGGACTCGTAACGGGCGACGGCCGCCTTCAGGTCCATCTTTTCCGATTCCTCCACCAGAGGACAGACGAAATAGACCTGGTGGCCCTTCTCGATCTCCTTCTCCATGAGATGGAACACGCGCTTCAAATCGGATTCGTCGAGGCGTTCGGTCACGATGGGTTTTCTTCCCGGAGGCAGCTCGTCGAGGATGGAGCTCTGGAGGTCGCCGTGAAGCGTGAGCGCCAGGCTTCGCGGTATCGGGGTGGCCGTCATGAACAGCAAGTCGCAGCCGAATCCCTTCTCGCTCAGCTCCGCCCGCTGGAGGACGCCGAAGCGGTGCTGTTCGTCGATGATGGCGAGGCCGAGCTCCTTGAACCAAACCCCCTCCTGAATGAGGGCGTGGGTCCCGACGACCATATCCATCCGGCCGCCCTCGATTTCGGCGAGCAGGCTAAAACGCTCGGATTTCTTGAGGCGGGAGCTCAAGAGGGCGACCTTGAATCCCGCGGGCTCGAGGAGCTTCCGGATCCCGGCGTAATGCTGCTCGGCGAGGATCTCGGTCGGCACCATGAACGCGACCTGCGCCCCCGCGTTCATGACGATGAGCGAAGCAAGGACTCCCACGATGGTTTTCCCCGAGCCCACGTCGCCCTGAAGGAGCCGCCGCATCGGGACCTCGCTCGCGAGATCGTCGGCGATGCCCTTGAGCACGTCCCGCTGCGCTCCCGTGAGGCGGAAGGGAAGGATGTTCCGGACGATCTCGCGGACCTCGTCCGTCACCGAGAACGGCCGTCTCTTGCGAAGCTTCCGATCGCGCGCTCTTCGGAGCTCGAGCCCGAGGAAGAAGAGAAAGAACTCCTCGAAAATGAGCCGTCTTTGAGCGGGGGAGCGGAAGCGGTTGTAGTTCTCGAGGGGCTCTTCTTCGCTCGGAAAGTGGGCGAGGGCGATCGCCTCTTCCCGGAGGGGGAAGTGGTGGCGCGCGCGGAGCTCCGCGGGGAGCACTTCCGGAACGTCCCGCGGCATTCCGGCAACGAGGAAGTGCAGAACGCGCCGGAGATGCTTCGGGGTCATGGAACCGATCCGCTCGTAGACGGGCACGATCCGGCCGGCGTGAGTGGTGTCGTCCTGGCCCGGCTCGACGAGCTCGTACTGGGGATTCTTGACCTCGGGGAACAGCGTGAATCCCGTCCTCTCGAACTTCCCGAAGAGGAGGACCCGCCGGCCCGGTTTCAAAGTGTCCTTGAGGTACTCCTGGTTGAACCACACCGCTTTCAGTTGTCCCGTCTCGTCCTTCGCGACCGCTTCCACGATCTTGAAGTTCTTGCGCCTCGTGCTTTTGACTTGGACTGCCACCACCTCGACTTCGACCGTGGCCTCCTGGCCTGGCTGGACGTCCCGGATCTGGAGTCGCCGGCTCCGGTCCTCGTAGCGAAACGGAAGATACAGGAGGAGGTCGTAGACGGTTCGTATCCCCGCTTTCGCGAGGGCGCCCGCTTTGGCCGGACCCACGCCCTTCACGAACTGGATGGGGGTATCGATATCGAGCATTGACTCCCATCAGTGCCGTGGGGCACCACCCCCACGGCTCTCGCTTCGCGACTCGCTACGCTCGCGCTGCGCTCGGGTTGAGGACTCCCGGACGCGCCTGCCCCGGGATATTACTTGTCGAGGACGGTCGGACGCTGCTGCACGAGGACCGAACCTGGCCGGCATCGAATGCTCTCGAGATCGTAGGGAAGCTCGAAGGGCTCGCCCATGCGAAATCCGGGGGGAAGGAAATCGCTCGCGCCTTCAGACTTCGCGAGAGCCGAGACGAGGCTCGCGGGAAGCTCGAGGCCCCCGAGGAGCACGCGCTCGAGGTCCAGGGTTCCGACACCGGAAGCGCCTTCGAACCGCGCTTCGATCTGGACGGGGACCCGGCCGGACAAAAGCTGGAACAGCATCGAGGACGGGAGGTTGGCCCGGAACTTCTCGAGGTCGACGGTAGCTCCGACGACGGTCGTTCGTTCCTCGAAGCGGATCCAGGGGCTCTCGACTCCCTCGGGGAGCGTCGCTCCCTGGGCTCTCAAGTATTCGTTCGCCTCGGCCTCCTGGAACTCGAAGTCCTTGGTGGCCGGGGAGCCGTTCTCGTAGCGAACGCGAAGCTCCTCGAGCTTCTTCTCGAATGCGTCCCCGGCAGCCGGTGGCTCGAAAAGGAGGGCGAGAAGAAATGCTGCCACGGCGCGCATGATCGGCTCTATCGTAGCGCAGAGGCTAGGGCTGCGCGATCTCGCTCCGGAGCCCGCGGGCCCCGGGATGCTCCGGGTCGAGCTCGAGCGCCTTCTCCACTTCCTCGACGGCTTTCCCCGGCTCCTGCATCTGGAGATAGACGCGCGCGAGCCGAACGTGCGCTTCGGCGGAAGGCTCGGTCCAGACGAGGATCGAAAGCTCGGACAGAGCCTCCTGAAGCTCTCCCCTGTCGCGGTAGATGTCGGCGAGCTCGCGACGGCTTCCGGTGTCGTTCGGGTCGCGATAGAGACTTTGCTGCAGGAGCTGTATCGCTTCTCCCGTCCTTCCTCGCGCACGGAGCTCCCGCGCGTCCAGGAGCTCCATGAGCCCGAAGACGTCTTCTTCGATCTCGATCGCATCGCCGAGCGAGGAAAGATCGGACCCTCTCTCGACGGCGCCGAGCGGTCTCTCCCAGTTCGAGACCGTCGCGGGGTCGACGCCCTCGAGATGAGGCGCCAGAACCAGGGCCGTCGCGCGGCTTCGCTCCGCGACGTCCGGCCGAGCCTGGGCAACCGCCGCCGCTGCCAGCATGAAATGAGCTTCGGCGTCGATGGGATCCGCAGCCGCCAGCTTCTCGAAGAGATCGTATGCGAGAGCCCCCTTGCCCGCGCGCCACTGGGCCCAGGCGAGGTTGAAGAGACAGGTCTTCTTCCCGGAGCCGATCTCGCGGGCTAGCTCGAAAGCCTCGATCGCCTCGGGGATGCGCTCGAGACGCATGAGGGCGACCCCGAGGTTGTTGTAAGTAGCGGCCTGAGAAATCTCCTTTTCCTCGAGATTCCGAAAGACCTCGAACGCGAGACGAGGCTCGGACGACCCGAGGTACGCGAGACCCAGATCGAAGTAGGCGCGTTCATAGAGAAGACCCCGGCCGCGGGCAGAAGCCAGAACCTCGGTCGCTTCCCGCGGCCGCCCCTCCTCGAGGAGGTGGTCGCCAAGGAGGAGACGGACCTCGAGGTAGGCCGGGTGACTCGAGAGCGCTCGCTCCAGGAGGGTTTTTCGCTCACCCCGATCGTTTTCCGTGCGAGCGAGGGCCGAGGCTTCGAGAGCCGCGGGAGGGATCGAAAGGCGCCTTTCGGCCTCGGCGTCGAAGCTCGGAGGTGCCTGGTCGCGCTCGAGCCGGAAGAGGTTTTTCGCAACCTGGTTCGCGAGATGAGAGAGCTTCCTCGACTCTCCGAAGTCGTCCACCACTCCGACCGCGGCCCCCCGATTCAGGTCGATGAGACGCGCCGCGACCTCGATTCGCTCGCCGACGGGGCGGAACTCACCGAGAACGAGGCGATCGGCCCCAAGATCCTTCGCGAGCACGATGGCCGAGGCCCGGGTGATGGGCTCGCCCGGGACGAAACCCTTCTCGAGGAGCTCTCGGTTCCTCGCGGCGAGATCGACGACGTCGAAGCCCGCCGACTCCAGGTGGGAGCTGACAGCCTCTTCGAAGGCGCTCCCTTTCCAATCCTCTGCGCGGTCTTCCGACAGGTTCTCGAACGGGAGCACCAGGGTGCGCAGCCCAGAGGCGAGAACCAGCGCGAGGCTCGAGGGGGTGAAGAGCACTTTTCCTCTCGCTTTTCTAACTCGGGACGATGGGAAGAATTATACCGCAGGTGGGGCTTTTGTTCGCACGTCCGAAATCCGCCGTTTATAATTATTTAAGGTTGAGGGCGATGACCGAGAGGCCGTTGGGCGTTTATCTGGTAAATCTGTACTTCGTGCTAGCGGGCTTCCTCGAAGCCATCGGGAAGTACCACGAAGCTGGCCGGTCCTGGTCCCTCGTTCCCATGGCCGACGACTCCTTGTGGACGCTCGCCGCCGATCCGATTATCTGCCTAGGAATCGCCTACCTCATATGGAAGGTTACGGCCCTCGGACGTCTGGCGGCCCTGGTCTACGGCTACGTCACGCTCGCGATGTATCTCTACATCGCGGTCTCCTACCTCGTCTTTCACGCACCGCTCACCGTTACCCCTCTCTTCGTCGCGCTCTCGGCGTTTCACGTTTTAGCGCTTCCGGCCCTCCTCTGGTATCTGCAGCCGGGGCGCCAGAAAAAGCTGTTCCACGTCAGCCTCTGGGAGATCCTCCTCTCCAGCGATTGATTTGTCGCCCGGACCTCTGCTACCATGTCGCCTTCGGTGGCCGCGTCGGTCCGGCGCCGCTGGAAGTCTCCCCCAACCTTTCGCGACGTTATTGTCTTTATTCATTTCGGCCGGTTTTGGGAGGCACTTATGTCATCGCTGCCGAAGTCGGGGGATTCCCGGCAGCATTGGATCCAGGTGCTGGAAGAGGCGAGTCGGGGACGCCTCGAAGGCCTCGAGCGGCTGCTGAGCGCCGCGCCTGAGGCCCTGGCACCCCTTCTCCGCCTTCTCACAGAGCTCGATTTCGAGGAGGGTGAGGCCCGGACGCACTGGAACGAGATTCTGCGCCACCGCGCCGAGCTCACGTCCCGGCTCGGACGCGAGGCGAGCGTACAGCTCGCGACCCTGGACTACTTTCAGAACCTCACATCCGCGATCAAGAACCCCAAGGTCGTGGAGATGGCCACGTTTCTCGCCACCGAGCGAAGCGCCATCACCGACGGGCTCACAGGCCTCTACAACCGCCCGTTCTTCGACGCCAGTTTGAGGCGGGAGCTCAAGCGCGCCCGTCGCTACGGGCTCTCGTTCTCCCTGGTGCTGCTCGACCTCGACGACTTCAAGCTGGTGAACGATCTCCATGGCCACGTCGTGGGCGACGAGGCGCTCGGGAGGCTCGCCGACGTCATCCGCGCGAGCGTTCGCGAGATCGACGTCGCCTGCCGGTACGGAGGCGAGGAGTTCGCGCTCATTCTTCCGGAAACCAGCCGAACCGGCGCCTATATCGTCTCCGAGCGCATCCGTGTCGATGCAAAGGAGACGTTCGACAGCAAGCCCCTGGGCTCGAGCCCGCCGGCTTCGATCGCGATGTCGGTGAGCGGCGGAATCGCGATCTACCCCACGGACTCCAACTCCGCCGAGGGCCTGATCCGAATGGCGGACAAGGCGCTCTACCGGTCGAAGCGCGAGGGGAAGAACCGCATCACCCTCCACGCGGAGGAAAAGCGGCGATCCCCGCGGCTCGACGCCAAGAAGCTCCTGGTGTTCCGCGAACGCAGCACCCGGAGCGACCGCCGCGACAGCCTCGACAGGATGCCTGACGAGCTCCGAAGCGAGACCATGAACCTGTCGCGCAACGGGGCGCTGGTCGAAAGTCAGATTCCGGTGAACGTCGGAACCGAGCTCGAGATCGACATCTCCTTTCCGCAGCAACGCCCGGACTTGTTCCTCAAGGGCCTCGTGGTGCGGCTCGAAGAAGCGCCGGGCAACGATGCTCGCTACCACCTGGGTGTGGCCTTCGTCGCCGACGACGAAGAGGATGCCCGGCGGCTCGAGACTCTGGCGTCCGAGATCTACGGCCCGCTAGGGAGCCACGGGGACGAGCCGGCCGATCTCGACGGGCTCGGCTGAAGACTCCCGACGTCGACATAACGTCGAGAAAAGTCGAGGTCTTGACACAGGCCGCTCGTCCGCCGATAATAGCGGGCCCCAAAGGTGACGCGGGGTGGAGCAGTCCGGTAGCTCGTTGGGCTCATAACCCAAAGGTCGCGGGTTCAAATCCCGCCCCCGCCACCAACTCTGGTTTCGATTCCCCGGACACCCCCCTTCCCATCCCAATTGCGGTCGTCACTCACTCTGCTCCGTGCGCGGCTCTTGCCAGGATCAGACCAACTGCTTGGCGAGGGTCTCGTCTGCCTCGCGCTGGACGCCGCCGACACTCACTGTGGTCTCGATCTCCTCGCCGTCGGTGGTCGTGAAAGGCCTGGCCACCACGGCGTATCGAATACGCTCCAAAACGGGTTCGGGTCGGCTTCGGTGTCGAACGCCTCGCCTGCGCCCATCGGGCAGCGCGAGGGCGGCGCAATCATGAGAGACCCTCTCGATCTTGTGCTCTCTTGACCGCGCATCTCCTCGGGAGTGACGCGGATCTCCGCCGGGCCGGGATAGGTGTCGTACTTAAAGAGTTCCGACATTGTTTGAGCCTGTCTCGCCCGGTCTTGAGCTTTTGATCAGCTTATCAAAAAGACAACTACCGGTAACGACAAAAGACCAACCCGTGATTCCTCGTTCCAGGCAGAAACGGGATCAGCGTCAACGTTCTCATCAATCACAACGCTCGTGGGAACGTCATGTTCTATGCTATGTTAAATGTTAGGTAGACGGAGTCTCGCCGAGCGAGCATTTATATGGACGAGTTTCTTAGGCCAGCTACGGATCTTGCGATCCTGGCTGGTAAAGCCCAACCGGCGCTCGACAACCATCGACGACGGTTGGAATCGGTTCGCAGGGCTATCCAGCAGGGGCGCCTGTCAGCGTCCTTTGCTCGTGTACCCTCACCACGACCTAAAGACCGCGGTACGCTCGCGGCTGACGCTTCTTGAGGAATTGGAGGTTGCAAAAATAATGTCTGCTGCTGTCGCCAACAGGCTGCAGGTCATTACCCAACGCGGAGGAATCACTTCCCGCGAAGTCGCTCAACTATTGGACACGACCCCGGAGACCGTGTCGAGGTGGAATTCTGGCAAAGTCGGTCCAAGACCAGAGAGCTTGGAGCGGATTCTCGCTTTGGAGTTCCTGCTTGACGAACTATCGGAGTTCTACACGTCTGACGAAGCCCGACTCTGGCTGTTCTCTCCTCACAAGCTGCTCGAAAGAGAAAGACCAGCTGATCGTATCCAGCAAGGCCGATTGAACGATGTACTGGCCCTGATCGACCAACTCCGCGACGGTGCCTATGCCTAAAGGGCCACTCTTTCGGTGATCCACGATCCGCGACTCCTGGATGAACTTCAGCGACTCCCATCATTTCCCTGGCAAGGAGTCGTCTATCGCTTGATGTTCGCGGATTATCCACCCACACGACAGAATACTCGCGGTGCACGCTGGAATCCGCCTGGCACGGCTGCGATCTATTGCAGCCTCGAACGGGATACCGCCATCGCCGAGATCGCATCTCGTCTCAGCCTGGAACCAGTGCGCCCTCGGGCTACAACAACTCTGTACACAATACAAGTGAGCCTTGCGAGAGAATTGGACCTGTCGGCTCTGGAATTGTTGGAACGCCTTGGCCTTCCCGAGAGAGAGTTCCGTTCGGACGTTCAGACTCCGTGTCAGCGTGTTGGAGGCGCCGTCGCTTGGCTCGGACACGATGGCCTCCTCGTCCCTTCGCTCGAAGCGCTGGAAAGAATTTGGTCATCTACCCAACGCTTGAACAGCTCAGCAACGACTTTAAGATCCTAGAGGCAGAATCCATCACTCTATAGTCGGGCTTGTGGGAGGAGGCGTTCCGTGTCCGTGTTTTGTCCGTGAACGCTTCCTCGAAAGCTGCCAAACCGAGCGGATCGGTAGGTGAGAAAAGCTGCGTCTTACTGGCCGTTTTCGTTAGGCGTTGGTCGCTTTAGCGTGATTTGGCGGGCTCATAACCCAAGGGTCGCGGGTTCAAATCCCGCCCCCGCCACCAACTCTTCGTCTCTCGGCTCCGCGCCGTCGCTGCACCAGGAAATGGTGGTGCGATAGAATGGGATCATGACCGCGAAGCGCAGAGGATCGGGCGTTGTACAAGAAGCTCCATCGGAGTCGGTGGATAGTCTCGCGTCACGAATCCGCTCGCTCATCGCTCTGGAGAGGATTTCGAGCGCGCGGGAATGCGCCGATGTAGCAGTTCGGCATCATCCAGATTGTGGGGAATTGAGGCTACTCCAAGAGGCTCTTATCCCAGGTGAGGTCACACGCCGCCAGCTACCCGATTCATCTCATCGCAACAATATGGAATGGCTTACTCGACACCAGCAAGAGCATCGGGGAATGTGGGTAGCGCTGTCGGACGGAGAGCTCGTCGCTGCCAATACTGACCTCGAGGCTCTCATGGCCGCCCTGGGCCCGATCGCTTCCGATCGCAGGCCACTCATCCATCACATTCGCGACTAGGTGACGGACGAGCCAAACGAACGGTGCTCCCATCGGACTTCGCGACCGGTGCTTCCATCTTCGCGGAAGCCTCTGTGAACGTTTGACCGTTTACGCACCGTGTTGTTAAGCTTCCTCCTCCACGAAGAAGGGAGCATCCATGACCACGTCGCGTCTTGCACCATTTCTCCTTTGTGTTTCCCTGCTGATGGGGGCGCCGCTCGCCGCCGCCCCTGGTTATCAACATTTCCTCATCGGCAATCCCGCGGACGTGACTACCGCGACCAGCGGTCTTCTCGTGCTACAGGGTGGGGGCACGGACGTGGACGAGAACTTCGTCGCCATGGGAGCGCGTTCGGGCGGCGGCGACTTCGTGGTAATCCGGGCCTCGGGAACGGATGCCTACAATCCCTATATCTTCGAGCTTTGCTCCTGCGATTCGGTCGCGACCATCATCTTCAAGAACCGCAACGCTTCGTTCGACCCGTTCGTCATCGACACCATCCGCGGCGCCGAAGCGCTGTTCATAGCCGGCGGAGACCAGTCGGATTACGTGAACCTTTGGAAGAACACGCCCATCGAAGACGCCATTCACTACGTCGCCGGCAAGCCCGCTCCCGTCGGCGGGACGAGCGCGGGAATGGCGGTTATGGGCGAGTTCGGCTACTCGGCGATGAGCAACAGCAGTCTGACGTCGGTGGAGGGCCTCTCCGATCCCTTCCACCGCGACCTGACTCTGGATCGGGACTTTCTCGCGCTCTCGAAGCTGAACGGCAAGATTACCGATCAGCACCTTCAGGAGCGCGATCGCATGGGCCGCACGGTCGCGTTTCTGGCTCGGCTCGTGAAAGATGGGTGGACCACCGAAGGCCTGGCGATCGCGGCCGACCGGGAGACGGCGCTCCACGTAGATCCGGCGGATGGATCGTCCGAAGTCTTCTCGACACCCACGCATCCCACCCCCTTCGTCTACTTCCTCCGGACGCCCGGCCCCCCCGAGGTTTGCCAGCCAGGCACGCCTTTGACCTATCGCAACATCTCGGTCTACCGCATCGGCCCCGGCGGGACGTTCGACCTCGATCGCTGGCGCGGAACTCGAGGCATTTCCTACACTCTGAGCGCCGAGAACGGCGTGCTCACGTCCTCGAACGGCCGGATCTATTGAAGGGCGTGGCCGACCGTATCTATTTTCCTGCTCTCGACGACTTTCTCGCGGAGCCGATGGCGGCCCATCAGATCCCCGGCCTCGCAACAGCGGTGACGAGGCGAAGGGACGTCTAAAGAACCCCAGATGCCGAGACGACCTCTCCTTCGCATCCTGGGCCTCACCTTCGGGCTCGCGGTGATCCTCGGCGGCACCATCGGAGTCGGGATCCTTCGCACTCCCGGCACCGTGGCGGCGGAGCTCGGGAGCCGCACGCTGATCTTGACCGTCTGGACGCTCGGAGGTCTCTACACGCTCATCGGGGCCGTCTGCTTCGCCGAGCTCGGAACCGCGCTTCCTCAGACCGGGGGCTACTACGTTTACTCGCGGCGCGCGTTCGGAGATCGCTTCGGGTTTCTCACAGGATGGACCGACTGGGTGACTTATTGCGCGGTTCTCGGGTACATCTCGATAGCGACCGGGGAGTTCTCGCTCGCGCTCGTCCCCGAGCTATCGAGTCTCGGGGTCACGCCCATCGCTCTCGGAGCCCTCTCGGCTTTCGTCCTCTTGCAGTGGATGGGTCTCAAGGTGTCGAGCCGCGCCCAGGAGATCACGAGCCTCGTGAAGTTTCTGGCGTTTCTCGCGCTGGTCGCCGCCTGCTTCCGTGACACCGGCACTCCGGCTTCGACCGAGATCGCCCGGCCGGCAAGTCTCTTCTTCGCCGTCGTCATCGCGTTTCAGTCCGTGACCATCACTTACGGAGGCTGGCAGAGCGCTCTCTACTTCGCCGAAGAGGATCGAGACCCAGTGAAGAACCTGCCTCGATCGATGATCGGCGGAGTCGCGATCGTCGTGGTCGTTTACCTTCTGGTGAATCTCGCTCTCCTTCACGTCCTTCCGCTGCCGGAGCTCGCGAGCTCGAAGCTTCCCGCGGCCGACGCGGCGCAAGTGGTCTTCGGGCCCGGCGGCCAGCGCTTCGTGACTCTCCTTTCTCTCATCTCGCTTCTTCCTCTGCTGAACGCCGTCCTCATGGTAGGGACCCGAATCCTTTACGCGTTGAGCCGCGACATTCCCCGCTGGTCGCGCGCGGCTGAGGTAAGCGAAGGCGGAACTCCTGTCCTCGCCATGCTGGTGACCGCCGTCGGCGCCATGATCCTCGCGGCGAGCGGCACCTTCGAAAAGCTCGTCGCCATCGCGTCGTTCTTTCTCGCTGCGAACTACTTCGTCTGCTGCGTGGCGCTTCTCGTCCTCAGGCGGCGCGAGCCGGACCTCCCGCGCCCGTTCCGGGCCTGGGGTTATCCCGCGTCTGCGATTCTGGTCGCCGCCGGCGCCGGTATCTTCCTCGTGGGAGCAATCGCCGGCGACACTCGGAACAGCCTCTACGCCCTCGCCCTCGCGGCTTCTGGCCTTCCTCTGCGCGCTTGGTCTGTGAAGCGCCGCTGACTCAATTATTCCTGGACTCGGACGCAGTCGCCGGTGTACGGGATGCGCGCTCCGCCGTCGACCATCTGAAAGTCGCTCACCTGGATCGCCTGGAGGTCGCGCGAGCCGAGAAGTCCTTGCCACTTGGCGGTGGTGAAGCGATCGCTCTGTGCCGTGAGGACGACGTTTCCGCCGTCGGCAAGGAACATCCCGTAGCGCTGGAGCGCCCGGGCAACCACCCGGGCGGCTTCGTTCGGAAGGGTATTCAACGGGAAGTCGGGACGAAGGCGGAACCGCGCTCCGTAGGGCGGCGCCGAGGACGGGCCGCTCGTGGCTCCGGTCGAGTGCGTCGCGGGATGGACGTAGACACCGTTGCGGATGCGGCTGTTGGGGAGAATGAAGCGGATGGCGTGAGGGATCTCTCCCCGCGCCACTTCGTCCGCGCTGAATAGAAGAGGTGCGATCGGATAACCGGCGGCATCCGCGCTGGTGCAGTTCTCGCCGCGCCCTCCGGGTCCATAGACGCGCGACATGTCCCAGGAGGCCAGGCATCCGCCGAAGAAAACGCCGCCGATGACGTTGGCCCGCCACATTTCGTAGAGGCGGTTCGTCGATCGCTGGACCACGATGAGGTGACAGTCGCCGTCGCTCACGCACTCGTAGCCACTCTCCCCTTCGAGCGCCCCTCCCGGCGGCAGGGGAACGGGATCGACGTCGCAGTCGGGACTGTAGTGGTCCTGGGTGGGGATGAACGACCGTAGCGGCGTTGTGGCACTTGCCGCCAGTACCTCGATGGAAAAGTCGATCTGCATTCGTCCGAGGCCCCAGCCGCCCGCGCCCTGGAGCCACGCGATGACCTGGCCCGATTGGGAATCGAGCGCCGCGGTGCTCACGTCCTGATACCAGACGGCACCCGGTGGAAAGTAAGCGTCGGTGGTGGCTTGAGGCTGCACGGTGAAGTTCCTGCCCGCGCTCCAGAGTCCCGTGCCCGCTCCGTTTCTCGCCTGCACCCACCAGGTGTGAGCGCCGCTCGCGAGAGTCGTCGCGGGCGCGGCAGAGCAGGCCGACCCCGAACAGACATCCGTCGCCGCGTACCATTGCTGAACGACGGGTCCGAGCGGTCCGTTCACCCAGAGGTAGTACTCGGTGGCCGTGCTCGCCGCGGTCCAGCTGTAGCTCGGCTGGGTCGCGGTGATGATCCCGGAAGGCGACTGGAGAACCGGCGCGGGCGGCGGCGAGGTCACGCCGCCGGTAACCACGGTGAAGATTTTCGCGGCGCTCCAGGGCCCGACACCGACTGCGTTTCTCGCCTGCACCCACCAGGTGTGAGCGCCATCGGCGAGGATCGCGGCGGGCGCGACCGCACAGGTCGAGCTCGAGCAGGCGGCCGAAGCGGGATACCACTGCCGCATGACGTTACCCGAAGGCCCGTTCACCCAGAGGTAGTACTCGGCGGCCGTGCTCGCCGCGGTCCAGCTGTAGCTCGGCTGGGTCGCGGTGATGATCCCGGAAGGCGACTGGAGAAGGGGCGCGGGCGGCGGAGAGGTCACGCCGCCGGTAACCACGGTGAAGGTCTTCGCGACGCTCCACGGTCCGACGCCCGCGGAGTTCTTCGTCTGGATCCACCAGGTATGCGTCCCCGCGGACAGCGTTTGTGCCGGCGTTACGGAGCAGGTCGTCACGTTGCACACCGCGGAAATGGAGTACCACTGCTTCAGCACGTTCCCCGAGGGTCCGTCCACCCACAAGTAGTAATCCGTCGACGTGCTCACTGCATTCCACACGTAGCCCGGTTGCGCTGGCGCTCCGACGCCAGCGGGGGCGACGAGCGAGGCCGCGGGCGGTGGACCGGCGAAAGAGCTGACGGTGAATCTCATCGCCGCGCTCCACGGCCCGGTGCCCGAAGCATTCTTCGCTTGCACCCAGAAAACGTGCGCCCCATCGAGAAGCGGGGCAGATGGGGTGAACGAGCACGTGGCGGCGCCGCAGACTCCGGCCGCGGTGTGCCACTGCCGCAACACGGCTCCCGAAGGCCCGTCCACCCACAGGTAGTAGTCGCTCGCGCCGCTCGCGACGTTCCAGATGTAGGCCGGAAGCCGGTTAGAGCCGATTCCTGCCGGGGAGAGGAGAACGGGCGCCAAGGGTTGCGCCGTCACGGATCCGGCGACTCCGAGAGTCGACAGCACGAGCGTGAAACCGATCTTCATGCCTCTGCCTCCGAATTTGCGGGAACGCCAAAGTTCTATCACGAGGTCGGCGTGGCGGATGGTGACCGGCGTCACGGAGCGGGCGAGGGGGGTTGCCCCACGCCAAGGCTCGACTCGCGGGACCTTCCCCGTAGGGCAAGCGCCGGATCGATGCGCGTCGGGATAGAGCTCGCGAGCGTCGTGATGCTAACGCGCGCCGAGCGAGCCGAGCTCGATTGTTCCCTCGCCCACGAAGGCCGAAGCGCCGCCGACGCGGACCTCCTTGATGGCATCCCCCGTAAGACCGATGGAGATGTAGACGCGGCTCGGGCGGCCCATCTTCACCCCCTGGCGGCTCAGGATCTCGCGCGCTTTCTCCGGGGGAACGACGCCGTGGTGGACGAGGTAGGAGCCGAGAGGACCGCTCGCGCTTCCCGTCGCCGGATCCTCCAGGACTCCGAAGCTGAGCATGCGGCTATAGACCGTGGCGTCGTCGCCTCCGGGCTCCTTCGAAAAGACGAAGACGCCGCGGCGCTCCATCTGAAGCCTCTCGAGAAGTCCTCCCATCGCGGCGCGGTCGAGAAAGGCGCGGTCTACCGCGGCGCGGGTGGCGATAGGAACGAACAGAAACGTCGCGCCGCAGGAGACCTCCTGAACCGGAAGGCCCGAAGCCTGGATGTCGGAAGCCTCGACTCCGAGCGCCGCCGCGACCGCGGCCACGTCCTCGATGGTCTTCCCGAAGACGGGCTCGCGCTGAACCATCCAGGCGAAGCGAAGCGCCTCGCCTTCCCACTCCAGATCGACTCCGATCGGGCCGATGCCCTCCCCAAGAACGACGCGCTCTTTCCCCGGCGCGATCTTCCCGGCGCGCGCGAGAGCGAACGCGGTCCCGATGGTGGGATGGCCGGCGAAGTCGAGCTCGCGGCTCGGAGTGAAGATGCGCACCCGGAAGTCGGTCCCCGCGGCCTCCGCGGGATACACGAACGTGCTCTCGGAGAACGCCATCTCGCGGGCGATGAGCTGCATCTCCTCGTCGCTCAGGCCCGCGGGCGCGAGAAAGACGGCGAGCTGGTTTCCCGTGAGCACCTTGTCCGTGAAGACGTCGAGGTGCAGGTACCGATAGGTTCGATCCTGGCCGAAGAGAGCGCTCGAAGACATCAGCAGCATCAGAAGAACACTCCGCATGAATGGAACCTACCGCGCCCTTCCCCGCCTCCGCAAGCGGCTGTGCTAAGGTTCCGCGGTGGCGAAAAAGGCGCGGGAATCCTCCGTCGAGGAAGGGCAGGTCCGCGTCCACGAGCCGTTCGAGCTCATCCGCTGGCTCGCCCTTAGCCAGCCCGATCCTCGAAAGGCGCTTGCGGAGCTCGTCCAGAACAGTCTCGACGCGAACGCCCGCCACATCCGCATCGTCCGGGTGCGCGAGAAGGGCGTCCCGTGCCTGAAGATCCAGGACGACGGCGAGGGGGTGATCGCGGAGCTCGAAAGAAACGATGCTCTCCGCTACGTCGCGACCCATATCGGCCACAGCCGCAAGCGATCTCTCACCCCGACGGAACGGCTTCAGCTCATGACCCAGGGCCAGTACGGGATCGGTCTTCTCGGTTTCTGGAGCCTCGGACAGATGCTCGAAATTCGCTCCTCGATGCCGGGTCAAAAGCCCCACCGGCTCATCCTGTATCGCGAACGGCCCCAGTACAAGATCGAGCCCCTGCGCGGAAAGCTCGCCTTCGAGGACCGCTTCACCGAGGTCGTGGTGGTCGGCCTCTCGAAGGAGGCCTCGGCGGCGGTCAGCGCCCGGAGGGCGGCCGACTACCTGGCGGCGGAGCTTCGCGGACAGCTTCTGATGCGTCCGGTCGAGGTCACGATCGAGGACAAGATGTCCCGGGGACGCTCCCCCAAGAAGCTCCGGGTCAAGCCGCCGCGGTTTCTCGGTGAGCGTCTCGAGGGACTGGGCACGGTCGCGATCCCTGGCCATGCTCCGGTGAAGCTCGAGATCTATCTCGCGGGGGATCCGTCCAACGGAGACGCGGCCCGGCCGCTCGCCGTCTACGCGGCGGGTACGCTCGTCGCCGAGAGCTTCTCCGAGCTCTCCGCCATGGGCCTCGATCGCGAGCCCTGGACGGACTCGCGCCTCACGGGAATGGTGGATTTTCCCGAGCTCCACGTCGCGCCGGGAAGCCGCCGGGGCGTCATCCCGGACGAGATGGCTCATGCATTCGTGCAAGCGCTCCTCCGAGTGGATCCGCTCCTCGCTTCGATCCTGGAAACGAAGGACCGCGAGCGCGCGGAGAAGCTCGATCAGAATCTCATCCGGGATCTGCAGAGGGCGTTTCGGGACTTCTATCGAAAAAGACCGAGCTACACCATGCTCCCGACCGAAAAGAAGACCGAGGGCCCGAGCGGCCCAAGCGGAGTCGATGCCGGGCCGGGCGAGACGGCGGCTCCCGAGTCCGCCGCGGAGGACGGAGCGCTCGGCGAGTCCGGGGCCGACGCCGCGGAGCTCTTTCCTCCAGGTCCTCTCACGACGGTCGCGATCTCGCCGGCAAAGGTCGTCGTCGAGACCGGGGGCGAGAAGGTGGTCCGCGCCCACGCGCTGGATGCGTCCGGTAGAAGGATCGAGGAAGGCGTCGATTTCACCTGGGAGGTCTTTGGATCGGTTGGAAACGTCCGCAGCGATCCTGGCCGCGTCGTGCTCGCCGCGTCGGAATTCCCCGGGGAGGGGATTCTCTCGGCCCACGCGCGAGAGCGCGCGAGCGGAAACGAAGCCTCGGTGGCGGCCCCGGTCGAGGTCGTGGAGATCCTTCCCTCGAGCGCGAACGAGGGGATCCCCGAGCCCGAGCTCGTCGACGCACCCTCCGCCTCGTGGCGCTCGCGGCTTCACGAGGGGCGCTGGCAGGTCAATAGCGGCCACCCGGATTATCGGGCGAGCTCCGCCCGGCCGGCCCTGAAGCTCCGCTACCTCGCCCTCCTCTTCGCGAAGGAGGTCGTGCTGCGGTCGAGCCAGGACCCGAGGCTCGAGGACCCGCTCGAGCAAGTGGTGGAAGTCGCCGCCTACGCCGACCGCAAGATCTCGGAGCGCCCGCCCGGAGGACGCACTCGAAGACAGAAGCCCTCCGAGTAGAAATTTCGATTGACGGAAGCGGCCAACTAGATATATATACTACATAGGTAGTATGAAACAACGCA
>CAZKNR010000201.1:0-11789 GCA_964553925.1 uncultured Acidobacteriota bacterium | reverse complement strand
GCGACGCCGTCTACGATTTCGGCCCTCCTCACGAAGCGCCGTCGGCGACGATTTCGGTGCACGAGCCGGGTGCGTACCGAGCGATTCTCTTAGGGGGCACGATCGGAGCGGCCGAGGCTTACATGGACGGTCTGTGGTCCTGCGACGATCTTCCGGCGCTCGTCCAACTCTTCGCCGTGAGTCACGACGCCCACTACCGCCTCGAGGGAGGCCTGGCGAAGCTCGCCCGCCCGGTGAGAGCGCTCTATCACTACTCGAGAAGGAACACTCGCCAGGGAAGCCGGCGGAATATCGCCGCCCATTACGATCTCGGTAACGATTTTTATCGCCTGTTCCTCGACGAGACGCTCGCCTACTCCTGTGGCATCTTCGACGACGAGGAGACTCCCATGCGGGAGGCCTCCGAGGCGAAGTTCGAGCGGATCTGCGGAAAGCTCGAGCTCTCGCCTGCCGATCACGTCGTCGAGATCGGGACGGGCTGGGGCGGCTTCGCGATCCACGCTGCCCGCCACTACGGCTGCAGGGTGACGACGACGACGATCTCCCGAGAGCAATACGAGCTTTCGCGCCGGCGAATTCAGGAAGCGGGCCTTTCCCGAAGAGTCGAGGTCCTGATGAAGGACTACCGCGATCTCGGGGGCGTCTACGACAAGCTCGTTTCGATCGAGATGATCGAAGCGGTGGGACACCGGCACTTCGATACCTTCTTCGCCAAGTGCGCCGAGCTCTTGCGGCCCCAGGGCAAGATGCTGCTCCAGACGATCACCATCGCCGACCAGGACTTCGAGCGGCACCGGAAAGACGTCGACTTCATCAAGCGCTACGTTTTTCCCGGCGCCTGCATTCCTTCGGTGACCGCTCTCGTCGCCTCGGTGACCCGGGCGAGCGACTTGCGCCTGTTCGAGCTCGACGACATCTCCTGGCACTACGCGCTGACGCTTCGGAGATGGCGGGACGCGTTCCGGGAGAATCTCGAAGCGGTGCGGCGACTCGGATTCTCCGAGCGGTTCGTGCGCATGTGGGACTTCTATCTCAGCTACTGCGAGGGAGGTTTCGCCGAGCGCTACCTCGGGGACGTGCAGATGTCGTTCGTGAAGCCCGACTGGCGGCCGGGCCCCGGGACGTCGTGAAGACTCTCGCCAACCTCGCGCTCTTTCAAATCGGTTGGTTCGCGTCGGTCCTGGGCGCGGCCCAGGGTCACCCCTTCGCCGGACCCCTCGTCGTCGGGATTGCCATCGCGATCCACCTGCGCTGGTTCGGAACGAAGCGGGAGGCGCTTCTCATCCTCGCGAGCGCCGCCTTCGGAACCGTCGCCGAATCCGCCCTGAGTCTAACGGGGCTCGTATCGTATCGCTCCGATCCGGTTCCCTCCTGGCTCTGCCCTCCGTGGATTACCGCGATGTGGGCCAACTTCGCGATGACCCTTCGACACTCCCTTCGCTGGCTCGAGGGGCGATGGTTCCTTGGCTGGCTCCTCGGCGCCGCAGCCGGACCTCTTGCCTACGTCGCGGGGTCGAGGCTCGGAGCCATCGAACTCCTGGATGCGATTCCCGCCCTCTCGATCCTCGCTAGCGTCTGGGCCGGAGCCCTCATCGCCCTTCCCCTGCTATCCCGAAAGATCGCTCGCTCGACCTCCAGATAAGTCTCCTCTCCTCACTTCTTCGCCCGCGCCCCCTGTTGCGCTTGTTTGAAAGCGCCGAGCGCTCGAATCCGCGCCTCGATGTGGCTCACGATGGGTCGGGTGGGCTCGTGCACGAGATCCCTCGGACAGTCCTCGAGCTCCGGCAGGAAGCGCTTCACGTACCGGCCCTCCGGGTCGAATCGCTTCCCCTGGAGCACGGGATTGAAGACGCGAAAATAAGGAGCGGCGTCGGTTCCCGTTCCCGCCGTCCATTGCCAGCCGCCGTTGTTGGCGGCGGGATCACCGTCGACGAGATGCCGCATGAACCACCGTTCTCCCCGCCGCCAGTCGATGAGCAGGTGCTTCGTGAGAAAGGAGGCGGTGATCATGCGGGCCCGGTTGTGCATGAACCCGGTGTGGGCCAGCTCCCGCATGCCGGCGTCGACGGCGGGATAGCCGGTCTCTCCCGCGCACCAGGCGGCGAACGCGTCCTCGTCGTCGCGCCAGGCGAGGAACCGGCCCTCGGCGCGGAAGCTCTCCTTTCGCGCTTCGGGAAAGTGATAGAGAACGGAGATGTAGAACTCGCGCCAGATGAGCTCATTGAGCCACGTCTCCGCCCCTTTCTTCGCATTCTTCCCCGAAGCCTTTTCGATCGCGTCGAAGGCGGCGGTCACGGCCCGCTGGGCGGAGATCATTCCGAACCGGAGATACGGCGAGAGCCTCGACGTCCCCTCGAGGTCGAGACGATTCCGGTCGTCGGCGTAGGAATGGATCGGCCCCCGGAGGAAACGGGAGAGCCGGCGTTTGGCCTCTTTTTCTCCCGGAGGGAAAAGGATAGGGTCGATCGGTTTCGCCGGGGGCAAGGCGTCGCTCTCGACGTCACTCACGTCGGTGAGCTTCGGGGGCGCTTTCCGAATCGAGGGCGAGCGCTCCGCGGCGTCCCGCCGCCAGGCGCGGCTGTAGGCGGTGAACTGGGTATAGGGGGAGCCGTCGGGCTTCAGCGCTTCCCGGGGAGAAAGGTAGGAGAGCCCCCAGACGCCTTTCAGGGGGAGCGAATCCTTCAAACTTCGATCGCGGCTACGCGCGTAAGGAGAAACATCTTGCTCGCAGTAGATGGCCTCCGCCTTCGTCTCGCGAAGGAGCCGGGAAAGCTCGCGCTGCGGCGGCCCCCGGCGGACGACGAGACGGCTTCCGCGCTCGCGGAGAGAATCATCGAGCTCTCGGAGCCCTCCGAGAAGAAACCCGAAGCGCTTCTCGGACTGGTAGGGCGAGGCGAGTAGCGCCGGGTCGAGAACGAAGACCGGAACGACCCGGTCCGCGCTCTCGAGGGCGGCGGCGAGCGCGACGTTGTGCTCGAGCCGGACGTCGCGACGGATCCACCATAGGGCGGTCTTCATCGGCTCTCGCTCCTTCCGAGAACGCGAAACATCCTGCCCGGCTCGCCGCGGCGCTCGAGGACGCGCACGTCCTCCCAGGGCGGAGTCAGTCGCTCGAAGGATCCGGGGCGCATGTGCCATTCGTACAATGCCTCCGGCGAGGTTCTCATTTCGCTGCTCTTTGTGAAACCCATCTCCCGGGAATTGTAGCCCCCTCTGCCATTTCGTACAATATGTGTCTACAATAAAATATGGCTAATTCTTCATTGACAAGGAATTATCAATGTTCGATACTGGGTAGCTAAAATGACGGAATGGCATCCGATTCGAGTGGTGGCCCGGCGCACCGGACTGAGTGCCCACGTGATCCGCGCCTGGGAGAAGCGCTACGGGGCAGTCGAACCGAAGCGAACGCCGACCCAGCGTCGGGTCTACTCGACGGAAGACCTGGAGCGGCTCAGCCTTCTGCGGCGGGCGACCCTCGCCGGGAGGAGCATCGGGCAGATTGCGAAGCTCGCGACGCCCGAGCTGAAACGTCTCGTCGAGGAGGACGAGAGCGCCGCCGCGAGCGTCCGTCCACCCCGGCCGGCTCCCGAGGAGCCACGCCCGGGAGCTCCTTCCGACGGGGCTCAGCTGCTGGCCGCCTGCATCGAAGCGGCCGGGCGGCTCGATACCGCCGCGCTCCAACGGGCGCTCGATGAGGCATCCGTCTCTCTCAGCCGACCGGCGCTGATGGAGCAGGTCATCGTCCCCTTGATGCACCGGGTCGGCGATGCCTGGCGTGACGGGTCGCTGCGGATCGCGCACGAGCATCTCGCATCCGCGGTGGTCCGCTCTTTCACCGGGAGCCTCAACGGCGCCTTCCACGTCTCTACCAACGCCCCCGAGATCGTCGTCACCACACCTTCGGGGCAGCTCCACGAGATCGGCGCGCTTCTGGCCGCCGCCACAGCGGCGTCGGAAGGATGGCGAGTGACCTACCTCGGGCCGAGCCTTCCCGCGGACGAGATCGCCGCCGCCGCGAGACAGACGGGAGCCCGCGCCGTGGCCCTCAGTGTCGTCCACCCCATCGACGATCCGCACGTCCGGATAGAGATCCAGAGGCTCTCCCAGCTCGTCGGACCCGAGACCACGATCCTCGTCGGCGGCCGGGGCGCATCCAGTTACCGGAGCGTTCTCGAGGCGATCGGGGCCCGTTACCTTCCCGACTATCAAAGCCTCCGCGCGACGCTCGAGTCGCTCCTCCAGCGTGAAAACCAATGACTCCGAAACGGAGAGTGTTTCTTACAGGCGCCACGGGATACATCGGCGGACGGCTCGCCCCTCGTCTGCTCGACGCGGGTTACGAGATCGTCTGCCTCACTCGCGAAGTCGAAAAGCTCCGCGCCCGCCCTTGGGTCAACCGTTCCGGCGTCGAGCTGGTCGAAGGGCACGTCGCCCGGCAGGACCTGCTGGAACAGGGAATGAAGGGCTGCGCGTTCGCGTATTACCTCGTTCACTCCATGATTTCGGCGGGGAAGGGGTACGGCGAGGTCGACCGGGCGCTCGCCCTCACGTTCGCTCGCGCGGCGGAGAGCGCGGGCGTCTCCCGCATCATCTACCTCGGGGGCCTGGGAGAAACGGGCGAGGACCTGAGCGAGCATCTGACGTCTCGGCGGGAAGTCGAATCTGCCCTCCAATCGACTTCGGTGCCCGTCACCGTGCTTCGCGCCGCGATGATCATCGGCGCCGGCTCTGCTTCGTTCGAGATCCTCCGCTACCTCGTCGAGAGGCTCCCGATCATGGTGACGCCCAAATGGGTGCACACCGAATGCCAGCCGATCTCCGTGAACGACGCTCTTCACGTTCTCGTCCAGGTCCTCGAGCTCCGAGAGACTGCGGGGCGCACGTTCGATATCGGCGGCGCCGACACGATGACCTATCACGAGATCCTCCAGACGCTGGCGGAGGTCCTCGGACTTCGGCGGCGGCTGGTCGTGCCGGTTCCGGTTCTGACCCCGAGGTTGAGCTCGCTCTGGATTCATCTGGTGACACCGGTGAGCCACCGGATCGCGAGGCCCCTCGCCGAAGGACTCAAGAACCGTGTCGTCTGCCGGGACGACTCCATCGCGCGCCTCACCGGCCACCGATTCCAGACCGTGCGGGAGTCGATCGAAGCCGCGGTCTCCTCGCTCGCCGAAAACCAGGTTCCGACGGCGTGGTCGGACGCGGGAGTGGTTCCCGGCGACCCCGATTGGGCCGGGGGAACGATTTTTTCCGACGAGCGCTCGATCGCGATCGGAGCGTCTCCCGAGACCGTATTCCGAACCATAAGTCGCATCGGGGGCGACAACGGCTACTTCGCCGCGGATTGGCTCTGGTGGCTTCGGGGCTCTCTGGATCGTTTGACGGGAGGGCCGGGGCTCAGACGCGGCCGACGGCATCCCCAGGAGCTCGCGTATGGAGACGCGGTGGATTTCTGGCGCGTCTCGGAAATCGAGCCGAGTCGAACGCTCACGCTTCGAGCCGAGATGAACCTCCCCGGCGAGGCCGTGCTCCACTTCGTCGTCGAGCCCCATCCAGGGGGTAGCCGGCTCGAGCAGACAGCCCTCTTCAGACCGCGAGGTCTCGCGGGCATCGTCTACTGGTACGCCGTCGCTCCCCTGCATCGCATCGTGTTCCAGGGAATGCTGCGCGGTATCCGAACCGCGGCCGAGGCCTCGGCGATGATCCCCAAAGCGGGCTGAAGGTCCGTCAGTACTACAGAAGAATCACCGCGTACCTTCACTCGGTTCTCAGCGTTTGCGCCAGGTCGATAACCGCGGCTCTACGGGCGGGAAGCCAGCTCGCCACCGCCGCCACCGTCAGCAGGAGCCCCGTCGCCAGCGCCAGGATCGCCGGGTCCGTTGGGCTCACCTCGAAGAGTAACGTTGCGAGAAATCGCGTCAGCACCATCGCGCCTGTGAGCCCGACCGCAATCCCAAACGTGGCGACGGCCAGACCCTGGCGCAACACCATCCGCCGGACTTTGTCCGGCGGCGCGCCGATTGCGCGCCGGATCCCCATCTCGCGAATAGCGAATAGGAACTTCGATCCAACGCACTCGGGTAATAGCGGCAGGATGAAGGTTCGGGAGGTATCTTTTCGGTGCGCTCCGTGTGGAAGAGATCGCGGTTCCGGGTCAGTTGGTTCAACAAGTAAGCGAGCACAACCGGCTGCGCGCGGGTAGGAACCCGCATTTCGTGAAAGGTGCCGGCCTCCTGCTACCGAACGAGCGCGTGTTTCTCGGTGCCCCTCGGTACTCGAGCAGATTCTCACGACCTGTCGACCTTGAGGTGACCAGCCCCTCAGGCCTCATCTATACGACCTTCACGTCCTCGAAGGGAGCCCTGTTGACCTTTGACGGGAATCCATCTTGGAGAAGCAGTCTTCGTTCATGTCGGAAGATCTGGGATCTCAGCGATCCTGTCGCACGCACCCGTGCACACATTGTCCGCAAGGCGATCGTGACGCGGACGGGCTTCGATTTCCTCGAGGACCTGTGAGCAGGCAGAGCGACGTGGCGGGGTGGCGCCGGCTAACAAGGGGTTGAACCTGACGAAGCCCCCGGTTAACGGCAAGCAGGGGCTTCGCAGGTTAACCCCGGGTGTTAGGCGGCAGACACAGATAGGCCAGCAAGTCACCGGGACGAGTGGAAACCTCCGCTCACCTCGTGGCGTGTGGTGCCCACCCGAGAGTGTCAGGACGATGCCTGGATGACGCCGGGCCGGAGTCGCTTCCTACTGCGGTGAACGAGGAGCCACACGATAGGGTGTGGCGAAGGGAGCTACGACCACGGGATACTATGGAGAAGGCATGGTGAATACGAGAAACACCGAACTCGCTTCGAGCCTGCGCGAGCGCATCCGCAGTTTCATCGAGAGTGCTCGGTTCGAGAGATCTATTACTGCGCTGATCGTTGCGAACGCCATCACGCTCGGAATCGAAACCTCACCGCCGGTCGCGGCGCGATTCGGTGATTCGCTTTACGTGTTCGACCGACTGGTGCTGGCTACGTTCGTAGTCGAGCTGCTGTTGCGCTGTTTCGTCTACCGTGGTCGCTTCTTCGGTGACCCCTGGCGCGTGTTCGATTTTGTGGTCGTGGGGATAGCGGTCGTTCCTGCGGGCAGTGCGTTCGCAGTCCTGCGCGCCCTGCGCGTGCTGCGTGTGCTCCGGCTGGTTTCGCTGGTGCCGTCGATGCGCCGGGTGATTGGCGCTCTACTCAATGCATTGCCAGGCATGGCGTCGATCGTCGGCCTCATGGGACTCGTGCTCTACGTATCTGCGGTGATGGCCACGAAACTGTTCGGTGCGATAGCGCCGGAGTTCTTCGGCAGCCTCGGCGCATCGTTGTTCACGTTGTTCCAGGTAATGACCGTCGAAGGCTGGCCCGACATTGCACGCGGCGTCATGACGCAGTCGCCGTATTCCTGGATCTTCTTCGTGGTCTACCTGCTCGTTGCGACGTTCATGGTGTTGAACCTGTTCATTGCCGTGGTCGTTAACGCGATGCAGTCACAGGTCACAGAAGACCTCAAGGACGAGGGAGAAACCCACACCCGGTTGATCCTCGACGAGGTACGCGCGCTGCGGCGGGAGATCGAGACATCGCGTGGTCCGTCGACATCGTGACCACGTATAGAGTGAGACCGACAGGCCTGGTGTCGTCGTCGCCGGTGGCCGCAATATGGAACCGGTGCCAAGTGATGTAGTGCAGGAAAGCGCCAGCAGTTTCAGCTGACTGCTGAACACCAAGTGACTTGACCCATCAGCAAGGAGGGTAACGAATGGTTTGGATTTGGGCGGGCTTCATCCTCTTGGTGCTAATGATGCTGGCGCTGGACCTGGGGGTCTTCCATCGGAAGGCCCACGTGGTCACGCTCAAAGAGGCCCTCACGTGGTCCGCCGTGTGGGTCACGCTGGGGCTGTCCTTCTCTGTCTTTGTGTACTACGGGTACGAGAACCACTGGCTGGGACTGGGAAGTACGATGATGCTGTCGACGGCGTGATCAATAATGGCATGACGGCGACGATCAAGTACCTGACGGGCTACGTCGTCGAGAAGTCGCTGAGCGTCGACAACATCTTCGTCTACTTACGTTGCGCCGGATACAATACTTACGTTAGGCGGCACTCTCACCGCGACGTTCAGCAATCAGGGAGGCGGCTATACCTGCCGCCAGGATCAGGAGCACTACTCCTACCAAGTAGAAGTTGAAGCCGCTGCCGAGCATCTCCTTGAGCCACTTTGCTATCAGCATCTTCACGCCAACCACCATCAACACCGACGCGAGTGCCGCCTTCAGGTATCTGCACCTGTCGAGCATGCCTCCCAGCGCGAAATAGAGCGACCGGAGGCCGAGGATCGCGAAGACGTTGCTGGTGAAAACCAGGAACGGATCGGCGGTAATAGCGAATATCGCCGGGATCGAGTCCACCGCAAAGATCAGGTCCGTAAACTCGACCATGATCAGGGCCAAGGCCAAGGGCGTGAGCATCCACGTGCCCGGCCGGGCACGACTACCGGAGAAGGTGAACCATGGCACAGAGAACCTATCGAAAAGCTCGACGAATTGTTGATGTTTCGGTTGGTGAGTCGGTTCGCATCATGCGAGAACTCCAAGAGCTGAGCCAGAACGAACTGTCTGAGCGAACGGGAATCCCACAGTCAACGTTGTCGGCGATCGAGAATGATCGGGTGAATCTTGGCGTCGAGCGCGCGAAAGTGCTCGCCCGAGCATTGAAGTGTCACCCAGCAGTTCTCGTCTTTTCCGGGTGGGTCGTTGGTGATCAATCAGCGGCATAACGACTGCCTGAAGCTGGCGGCCGCGCTTCGCGCGGCCGCAGCTTAGGCGAGCGTTGAACGAAACCGCTACGCGGTAGTCTCGGCACTCACCATCGAAGGAAGTTCGTAAGGGGCAGCGTCTCGTTGCGAGAGATGCGAAAGGCTCCCCTCGTGAGTTAGTGTTTTTGTCGCCAAACGAAAACCGCTCACGAAAGGAGCCTTGCATGTCGAGCTTACTACGAACTCGCCTGACCCAAGATCTGCGGATCCGAAACTACTCCGAGAAGACGGTGTCGATATACGTGCGTTGCGTCGCGGAGTTCGCGAAGTACTTCAGGCGTTCGCCGGAATTGCTGAACGAGGGGCACATCCGCGAATACCAGCGATATCTGGTGGAAGAGAAGAAGGCGTCCTGGAGTTTCTTCAACCAGACGGTCTGCGCCCTTCGGTTTCTGTACAAGAAGACGCTGAAGAAAGAATGGCCGGTTGAGCACATCCCCTTTCCGAAAAGAGAGAAACGGCTTCCCGTAGTGCTGAGCGTGGAAGAGGTCTCGAAGCTCTTCTCCGGTGTCCGGACGGTGAAAAGTCGGACCATTCTGCAGACCATGTATGCAACGGGCCTGCGGCTCATGGAAGCGCTGAATCTGATACCAAGCGATATCGATAGCGCGCGCGGATGACGATTCGGGTACGTCAGGGTAAAGGCCGTCAGGACCGCTACGTGACGTTGTCGCCGACGCTTCTCGAAACGCTGCGCGACTACTACAGGACCTATCGGCCGGGGGGAGAGTGGCTCTTTCCGAACCGGGAACGGACGGGCAAGACCGATCCCACCTCCATCCAGCGAGCTTGTTGCAAAGCTGCACGTAAAGCGGGTCTAGCCAAACGGGTGACGACGCACACGATGCGACACAGTTTTGCCACGAGTCTACTCGAGGCGGGAGTTGATCTGCGCACGATCCAGATCCTTCTGGGACACGGGAGCCTTAACACCACAGCGCTGTATCTTCACGTCGCGGTGGGAGGCGCGAAGCCGAGACCGCCGCGGCCTCAGATGGTGGATCTTCTGGCGCTCACCAAGAACACGCTACCAGAGAAGTGAACGAGCATCGGCCGGAAGTGGCCGATGTCATCCGCAGCGACGGTGCAAGGTTTCTAGAGCGCTACCGCCCTTCGAAGGAGCAGTATCGAGTCCTGAACGCCCTGGCGGAGTGTCGGACGGCGGCTCTGGGTGGCCATCTCAAGCGATGTGAGCGATGCGCTCACGAGGTGGTGGTCTACAACTCGTGCCGCAATCGGCATTGTCCGAAGTGCCAGGGGGCGGCCCGGGCGGCGTGGCTCGAGGCTCGTGAGCGTGAGGTTCTCGACGTGGAGTACTTCCATGTCGTGTTCACCGTTCCGCACGAGCTCGCACCTCTGGCGCTTCAGAATCGCCGCGCCGTTTACGGGATGTTGTTTCGTGCCGCTTCCGAAACACTGCTAACGATAGCCCAGGACCCGAAACACTTGGGCGCGGACATCGGGGTTCTCGCGCTCCTGCACACCTGGGGACAAAACCTTCTTGCCCATCCGCACTTGCACTGCGTCATCCCCGGCGGAGGCCTCAGCTCCGACGGTGAGCGATGGGTGAGTTGTCGCGAAGGATTCTTTCTGCCCGTTGCCGTCTTGAGCCGAATGTTTCGCGGTAAGTTTCTCGCTCTACTGCTGCGCGCTTTCGAGATGCAACAGCTCGAGTTTCACGGCCGACTGCTCGAGCTCCACCATCCCAAGGCCTGGGAGGGCTGGCTCGAGCCGATGCGAAATAAAAACTGGGTGGTCTACGCCAAGCCGCCCTTCGGGGGGCCCGAGCAAGTGCTCAAGTACCTCGCCCGTTACACCAACAGAGTCGCTATCTCCAACCAACGCATCCTGTCCTTTCAAGACGGCAAAGTCCAATTCGCCTGGAAGGATTACGCCCACCAAAACCAAAACCGCATCATGACCTTGGACTCCCTCGAGTTTCTTCGCCGTTTCCTCCTCCACGTCCTTCCCTCCGGCTTCATGCGCATCCGCTATTACGGCTTTCTCGCCAACCGAAACCGAGCCGAAAAACTCCAGCTCGCTCGTCGCCTCATCACCGACCAAACGAGCTCAACCGAAAACACCAACGCCAACGTCGGTGTCGAACCCACGAATCCTCCGTCAGCCACCCCCGGTGAAGCCATTGACGAATTCGAGCTCTGCCCTCAGTGCAAACAGGGTCGGCTCGTCGTCATCCTCCGCGTCGGCTATCCCGTCGTTCAGCAAGCCTGGAGCTTCGACTCCTCATGAGAACACCGCACGTTCCCTGCCCATGAAAAAACCACTCGATTCCACGCTTGAGTTGTGCCCGCACACCGGCAAAGGCTTGCTTTTTCCCACGCTCCCCCGGCTCTCACCCAATCCGTCTTGCCCACCGTTGCCGACAACCGCCCACCCAAGACCTTCGTCCACCCCGAAATGCTCTCGCCGCCCCATACAATGCCCATAGGACCAGAGGAAAGCGGTTCGTTCAACACATTGTGATCCGGCGCGACTCGACATCCTGCCGGTTCTCCATTTCTCGCGCGCCGGATACAATACTTACGTTCCGGATACAATACTTACGTTGACATGAAGACTTTCCACATCGACGACACCGCCGTGATCCTGATCGACCACCAAGTCGGAACGAATACCTGGGCCAGCACCACCCCGCTACCGCTGCTTCAGCGGAACGTGATCATCTTGGCGAAGTTCGCCAAGGGCACCGGGATGAAGCGGACCTCGAGAAAAACAAAGCGTCGGGCTTTTACCAGGGCACCGAGATCGCCGTCGATCAGTTCGTGGAGCACGTGATCGCGATGAAGTAGTTCTGAGCGACCCGCGGCGAACGGGTCAGGCATCAACACACGGGTCTCAACAACAAGCGATGCGTGTTGTCGGTCTAACGGAACGCGCATAAGCTGCGCGGTGGGGCGGCCACAATCAA
>CAZKNR010000200.1:0-5961 GCA_964553925.1 uncultured Acidobacteriota bacterium | reverse complement strand
TCGATTGGGATCGCCGACACCCGCTCGATCCCCGAGCTCCATCCCGACCGGCTGTACTCGGCCGCGGATCGCGCCCTCTACCGCGCGAAGGCCGGAGGCAGAGACCGCGTGGTGCTGGCTTCAGTGCCTTCCATAGAAGATGACGAAGACGACTCGAAGGGGGCGGCCGCCGTTCCCCCGATTCCCGCCTAACGCCATAGAATGCCCCGATGATGTCCCTCTATGTTTCGTTGGTCAGCGCTGTCCTTCTGACTGAGCCCGACGCCGCTCTTCTCGAGCGCGCGAAGGCGATCCTGGCGGAGGCGACTTTCATCGACGGGCACAACGATCTTCCGAGCGTGATCCTCGACGCCGCCCAGGGCGACGTCACCCGCTTCGATCTTCGAGAGCGGCAGGTCGAGTTCCCCGCCGACCTTCCGCGGCTGCGCGAGGGTGGGGTCTCGGCTCAGTTCTGGTCGGCCTTCGTCGACACGTCGTTCATGGACACGGGAGAAAGCCTGAGGCAGTGCCTGCGGGAGATCGACGTAATCCATCGGCTGGTCGATCGATACCCCGAGCTCGCGCTCGCCCTCACCACGGACGACATCGCGCGGAGCCGCCGCGAGGGGAAGATCGCTTCTCTCATCGGCGTCGAAGGAGGCCACGCGATCGAGGGCTCGCTCGCGGCTCTGCGCCTTCTCTACGCCCTCGGGGCGCGGTACATGACTCTCACCCATTTCCGCACCCACGAATGGGCCGACTCCGCCACTGACTTCCCCCGCCACCACGGCCTCACCGAGTTCGGCGAAGAGGTGGTGCGCGAGATGAATCGCCTGGGAATGCTCGTGGACCTGTCGCACGTGAGCGCCGATAGCATGCGCGATGCGCTCCGGGTGAGCCGCGCCCCGGTGATGTTCTCCCATTCGAACGCCCTGGCTTTGAACGCCCACCCGCGAAACGTTCCCGACGACGTGCTTCTCATGGTCAAGGAGAACGGCGGTGTCGTCATGGTGAACTTCATTCCCGGCTACATCGCGCCCACTCCGGCGTCCGCTCGCGATCGCGTCGGCATCGAAGCGGGAATGTCCCCCGACGAGCCTTTCTGGTCGGCCACGCGCCGCGAGGAGCTCGAGCGGCTTCGCCGCGATCTCGACGACGAGCGGGAGATCGAGCGCCGTCTTCAGGACTGGGTCTCGAGAAATCCCGCTCCTCGAGGGAGCGTGAGCCAGGTGGCGGATCACATCGACCACATTCGGGACGTCGCCGGGATCGACCATGTGGGAATCGGGTCCGACTTCTATGACGCCGGAGGACCTTCGATGGCGGAAGGCCTCGGCGACGTCACCCGGTTTCCCGCGCTCTTTGCCGAGCTCCTCGCCCGCGGCTATACCGACGAGGACGCGAAGAAGGTCGCGGGAGCCAACCTGCTCAGGGTGATGCGGGAGGCGGAGCGCGTCTCGGAAGAGCTTCGAAAAGAACGCGATCCGTCGATCTCCGACTCCCGGCAGATTCGCGCGCGCTGAACGGCGCAAAAATTCACGCGAGACCCCGCAAGACTCTATTGACATCCCCGCTTTTTCTCCGTAGCATTATTTCAATCTCTTTCAACTAAGACCGAAAAAACTGGGTTCACCAACTCCCATTCCGCGAGTCGGTGTCAGGGGAAGTCCATTTCAACCAAGGTGAGTCGACACATGGCAAAAGAGGAAGAAGTCGCTAGGCTCTGGACCAAAGACGCGGTTCTCGACGTCGAGAACAAGATCCTGCAGCAGATCATGACCGCTCGGACCGGCGAAGCGGCGGAGGCCTCGGTGGCCTTCGCCCGCTTCCTGCGGATGTCGGGGCTCGACACCGACAACTACCCGCTGTTTCTCAAGATGCTCGAGGTGGAGAACCACTGGGTTCTCGATGCGCTCGTCGGGGATCGAGACCCGTTCCTTCTGCTCTCGACCATTCCCCCGAACGAGTATCTCTCGTCGAAGTGCTTCCAGCTCCTCACCCGGTGGCGGGCCGGAGGCATCTACCCCAAGACTCTGGCCATCGTCCTCGGCGTGCTCCAGAACACCTACAGCTCGCCCCGCGACGGTTACAAGATCTACCGCTTGAGCGTTGCCGACGTGGACAACCTGGGAAAGCACCTGGAGAAGGAAAAGGGCCAGAACGATCCCCGCAACCGGTGCCTGCTCGACATCCTCGATCGCATCGGCTCGCTCGAGGGCCTGCGCTGGGATGAATCGATGGAGCAGGTGGCCCGCCAGGCGCTCAAGATCCGGAGCAACTTCTTCGACAACACCAAAGCCCTCGAAGACTGCATTCCGCAAGTCCTTCTGGTGAGAGGTGACTACCGGCAGGAAGAGACCACGCCGCGACAGCTCTTCGCCGATTAATCAAGAGGAAAGTGAGGTAGCAAGAATATGGCTCAACCAATGGAAGTTGCCAAGCACCACCCGGACATCCTCGGCCTCCCGAGGGAAGTCCGGATGTCCGAGATCGAGAACCGTCTCACCCAGGGTGTGTTCGGATGCCGGTCCACCGAGGCGGTGGAGGCGGCGATCACTTACGCCCAGTACCTCTCGAGCGTGGGTATCACACCCGAGAACTACCCGGTGTTCCTCCGCATGCTGGAGATCGAGAACCACTGGGTGATCGACGCTCTCATCGGAGGGCGAGACCCTTTTCTCCTTCTCTCCGGCGTCCAGCCCAACAAGTACATCGTGGGCAGAATCCTGGCGATGATGACCCGCTGGCACAAGGGCGGCATCTACCCCAAGAACCTCTCGGTCATCCTCGGAGTGCTGCAGTCGGTCTACAGCTCGCCCCGGGACGGCTATCGCATCTACCCGCTCTCCATCGCCGATGCCAATGCCATCGGCAAGCATCTGGACAAGGAGAAGGGGCAGGACGATCCGTTGAACCGCGCCATCCTCGAGGTGCTGGAGAAGATCTCCGATCTCGAGGACGCCGGCAACGCCGAGATGGACGAGGTCGCGATCCACGGCGCCGCCATCCGCAACGCCTTCTTCGACGACCACAAGCGCATGGAAGACGTGATCCCTCCGGTGCTCCTGGTCACGGTGACGGACCGTAAGGAGCTTGCGCCGCGGAAACTGGCCCACGTCATTAGCGACAAGCACCTGGCAAACGAGAAGCCGACAAAGCCAACGGTGGTCAAAGGTGGGAAGTCTGCCGACGAGCCGAGCTCTGGCGACCAGAGCTAGAACCGACCCAGCATCGAAGCCGGATTTCGAGGCCTCGGAGATAGCAATCCTGCTGAAGGTCTGCCGGAAGTATCGGGGCTCGATCCCCGTCTACCTTCAGTCGGTCCAGGCGGAGCTCGCGCTCGTCGACGAGATCATTCGCAGGCTCGAGAGTCTCGTCGAGCCGCCGGAGCCATCGGACCCCGACCAGCCGGCTTAGCCGGCTAGTTCTTCCGTGCGTCGGGATTTTCCTCGCCGATGCTCCGGTGGAAGTCGTCGATCATCGCCTTGAGCGACGTGATGGTTTGATCCGACTCCACGCGGTCCTGCATGTAGCCCTCGACCGATCGCGAAAAGTCATCGATCACCGCTTTGAGAGACGAGATGGTCTTGGTGTTCTCCTGTAGCCGCCTGGTCTGATCTTGGAGCGCCCGGTCGCGGTCGGCGATCTCGTTGTGGGCCTCGGTCAGGCTCCGGCTCAGCTCCTCGACGCTCCCCTTCATCGCCGTGAGGTCCCGGGCCGCGGTCTGATAGGTCTCCTCGACCCCCCGCGACCGCTCGCTCTGCTGCCGCACCGTCGCGAGCTCCATCTCGAAGTCCCGGGAGAGTGCAGCCGTCGCCTCCTCGTGCCCGAAACGATCCTTCTCCATCCGGGCGCGCCAGTCCTGCTCCAGGCTCGAGATCGCCTTCTCACTCCTCTCGTTGAAGCTCTTCTCCAGGAGCGCGAACTTCTCCATCCAGTCTTTCTCGACCTCCTTGATCCCATCCGTATGGCGGGAGTTGAGCTCCGAGAGACGCCGCTCGTAGCGGTCCTGCGAGCTCTGGTGAAGCTTCTTCTCGTGAGCGAGCGAGTCGAGGGTCCGGGTGAGCTCGGTCGAGGACTGCCGCTTCAGCTTCTCGACGGAGGCCGAGAGAAACTGCTTCTCCTCCTCGAGCTGCGCCATCCGGGTCTTGAAATCCTTGGTGACCTCCCTCAGGTCGGATTTGTGCTTCTCGTCGGCGAGGGTCGAGCTCGAACGGTTCCGGGCCTCGAGCTGGGCGATCTGCGCTCGCAGGCCGTCGGCGGACTCTCTCGCCTGGTCGCGCTCTTCCTCCGCCCGGCGTAGCGCCTCGCGGGCGTCGGAATCGAGCTTCGCCACCGTCTGCTGGTGCGCTTTTTCGAAAGCGGCGAACTCCTCTTCATATTCCCGCCGCTGCGAGGCGAGGCCCTCCGCTGCCTCTCCCCGCACCCGGTCGGTGCGGTCGAGAGACTCGGTCTTCGCCGCCTCTACCGCCTCCCGGAGGGCTTGCTGGCTTTCACGATCGCGCTTCTGGAGGGCCTCCATCTGAGCCGCTCGCAGCGAGGAGACCTCTTTCTCGTGCTCCTGTCGAAGCGAGGCGAGCTCGTCGGCGTGGCCTTTCAGCTTCTTTTCGAAACTCTCCTGGATCTGGGCCCGAGCTCTGTCCACTTCCATCTTGCGCGCTTGCTCCGCTTCCGCGTCCCGCTGGAGCAGCGAGGCTTCGTGAGCGGCCTTCAGCGCCGTGGACTCGTCCTGATACTGTTTCTCGATCCCCTCGAGCGCCCGGATGTGGTCGAGGTGGAGGGTGCGCGCGGTCTCCTCCCATTTCACGCGTTCGCTGTCCATGAACCGCGTGCGATCGTCGCGAAACTTTCGCGACAGACCGGCGAGCGCGGAGAACTGGTCCTGCTCCGACTGCTCGACGGCGTTCGAGTGCGCCGTCTGGAGGGCTCCGAGCTCCTGCTCGTATCTGTCGCGGGTCTCCTGGTGGCGCGCGCGCTCCTCGTCGAGGCCCTTGACCACGTCCTGGACCTTGGCGCCGAACTCCGCGGAGATCCTCTCGATCCGGGCCTGGGCCGACGCCACTTCCTTCGCCAGCAGCTCCTTTTCGGCGCGATGCTTCTGGTCGAGCGCCTGGAGCTCGTCGTGCTGGCGCTTCTCGTACTCGAGATGGTCGGCCCGCCGCATTTCCTCGCCCCGCGCGAGCTCCGCGAGACGCTGGCGGTTCGCGCCTTCGAGGGCCGAAACGCTCGTCTCGGCAGCCTGGCGCAGCGCCTCCTGCGCTTCCGCCGCCCCACGCGCCGCCGTCTCGCGGTAAGAGTCGTGGATCGCCTGCGTATCCCTCTCATGCTCCTCCCGGACGGAGGCGAGGGCGCGGCCGTGGCTCGCCTGGAGCTCCTTGAGCTTCTCGCCGTACTTCGATTTGAGCTCGTCCGCAAGGTGGCCCTTCTGCTCCACGAGCTTGCGCTCGAGCGCGTCGAGAGACGAGGTGTGCTCGCTTTCCTGGGTTTCCCTCGTCTTCGCGTGCACAGCCTTCAACGAAGCGTTCTCGGCTTCGAGCTCCCGGCGGGCTATCGCGTGGCGCGCTTCGGCGTCGGCGATCTCTTTCCGCAGCGCCTTCTGGTCGTCGTCGTGCTTCCGCTCGTGGCCTTCGATCTCGTCGAAGAGGCGCTGGAGCTTTCCCTGCGCCGCCTCGAGCTCGCCTTTGAGATCGGAGACCTGCTCGCGGCCTTGGTCGGCGTCGCGCCGGGCGTCGAGGAGCCTTCTCGCGAGCTCGGTGAGGCTTGACTTGACGACTCCCACCTGGGAGTCGCGGCGGCCGAGAGCCTCTCGAAGCGCCCGCAGTCGTTTGTCTTTCGCCGAGGCTTCCTCGCGAAGGACCAGGAACTCGCTGGAGAAGGGAGAGCTCCTTGCGTCCCTACGCGCGTGATCCAGGTCCTGTCGAAGGCTCTCGAGCTCTTCCTCCAGCTCGCTGACCCTTTCCGCGGAGACCTCCCCCGAGACCG
>CAZKNR010000199.1:0-5018 GCA_964553925.1 uncultured Acidobacteriota bacterium | reverse complement strand
GCGAGCACGTTCACGGCGTTCACCCCGAGGGCGGAGGTCGCGTAGCCGCCCTCGAGAACGAAGACCGTGGGAAGACCGAGCCGGGCGATGCGTCTTCCGACTTCCAGGTAGTCGTCGCTCGCGAGAAGGAAGTGCGAGATGGGGTCTTCCTTATAAGTATCGAGGCCGAGAGAAACCACGAGGGCGTCAGGGGCGAAGGCGGAAACCCTCTTCGCACCTTCCGAGAGGGCATCGAGCCAACTCGACGCTTCCGTTCCCCAGGGGAGCGGGTAGTTCACGTTCGTGCCTTCCCCCTTCCCTTCTCCGGTCTCGTCAGCGTATCCGAGGAAGTACGGAAACTCATCCATCGGGTCGCCGTGAATCGAAACGAAGAGAACGTCCGCGCGGGCGTAGAAGATCGACTGGGTCCCGTTTCCGTGATGGTAGTCGACGTCGAGGATCGCGACCCGCGCGGCTCCTCCGTCGAGAAGACTTTGGGCGGCGATGGCGGCGTTATTGAGGAAACAGTACCCGCCGTAGAGATCGCTCGACGCGTGATGCCCCGGCGGGCGCGCGAGCGCGAAGGCAGCGCGCTCCCGACCGGCGATCAGGGAAGCGGCGGTGAGAGCGGTGTCCGCGGCGGCCGAAGCGGCCCTCCACGTGCCCTCGGTAATTGGCGTCGCCGCATCGAGGCAGTAATACCCGAGCTTCCCGTCGATGGCCCGGGGCACCTTCTGCCGGAACGTCCGGACCGCCCAGTTCATCGGAAGAGCGTCCTTCTCTCCGTGGGCGCGAACCCAGTTCTCCCAGGCGGTCTCGAGGAAATCGAGAAATCTCGCGTCATGAACCCGGAGAATGGGCTTCCGCCCGAATGACGCCGGTAGCACGACGTCTCCGAGGCCAGCCTCGCGCACCCGGGCGAGGACGATCTCCGCGCGCTCCGGTTTTTCATAGCAGGGCACGAGCTCCGCTCCGATAAGCTCGAAGCGGCCGGACTGGAGACGGTGGTCCGGGCTGTAAACCGTGATCACGACGCGGATCTTATCTCGCTTGCCACACGAAACGGCGTTCTTGTAATAAGCTCTTCTCATGAGAGACAGAGGTTCTATCCAGCGCATTTTTTGGCCAACGCTTCTTCTCGCGGGGGTGACGTCCTGCGGAAGCTCCGAGGCTCCCCCGGGCGAGCCGGCTTCTTCCGGAACCATCTCCTCCGAGCCGCAGGCCGCCCTGTCGGGCACCTGCGCTCTCCTCACCACCCAAGAGATCCAGGAGGTCATGGGGAAGGCGCCGGGAGCGCCTCAAGCCCCGGAAGGCACGGAGGACTGTATCTGGTCTTCGGCGGACGATCCGTCGTCGACACTCGTTCGCGTGACGACCTCGGACTCCGGCTACGCGTCCTACGACGGCTTCGTCGCCAGCTATCAGGCAGAGTTCGGCGGCGAACAACCTCCGACGGAGTATTACCGTCCAATCGAGGGTGTCGGAGATTGGGCGATGTACGTCGCCGATGAGAACGCGGTCCAGGTCTTCAAAGGCGGGCGTATGCTCCAGGTCGGCACGAATCCCCCCGACGAAGCGCAGGCGATGGCATTGGCGCATAAGGCCGTCCCGCGAATGCCTTAGTACAACCGTAACGGCCGGCGCTAAGCTTGTCCGCGGATGGGAATGCACCGTCCCGCAGCCGCACAGGCTTCGACGAGGACTGGCGGGTCACGGGGCCCGATCTCGCTCTCCCGGGGTCATTTGCGAGATTCCGCGTTTCGTGGAACAAATGGCACATCATTTGCGCATATGTAGGAGGCGCAAGCGTAATTCTCGCCGCGCACCATAAGGAGGACGCTCGTTGGATGTACAAAGGGAGGGCGTGACCCGCAAGAAGCGGATTCGAGCCGCCATCATCGCGGGGACGGTTCTCGCCGGGATCGCGGCCATCAGCTTCGGGCTTTCCAGGCTCGAGCCCGCGGCCCCCTCGGTCAACCGGGCCACGGTGTGGATGGACGCGGTGAAGCGGGGTGAGATGATTCGCCAGGTGCGCGGCCCGGGAACGCTCGTCGTCGTGCCCGAGGCGATTCGATGGGTCGCGGCCAGAACCCGCGGACGCGTCGAACGGCGCGTTCTCCTTCCGGGCGTCTATGTGAAGCCGGAGACGATCATCCTCGAGCTGAGCAATCCGGAGCTCGAACAGGAGCTCGGTGACGCAGCCTATCAGCTTCGCGCGCAGGAAGCGGAGCTCGCCGACTTGAGGGTTCGCCTCGAGAGTCAAGTCCTGAACCAAAGGGCGGTCGCGGCGGGAGTGGCTTCGCTGTATACGCAGGCGAAGCTCCAGGCCGACGCGGACGAGAAGCTCCACGCGGAAAGGCTCATCGGCGATCTCATTCTCAAGCGCTCCAAAGTGCGCGCCGAAGAGCTCGCGACGCGCAACGAGCTCGAACAGCAGAGGCTCCAGATCGCGGCCGAGTCGGTGGAGGCGCAGATTCAGGCGAAACGGGCCACGGTCGAGCAGTTCCAAGCGCTCTACGATCTGCGAAAGAGCCAGAAGCAAGCGCTCACGGTTCGGGCCAGCATCGACGGTGTCCTCCAGGAGCTCGCGGTCGAAGTGGGCCAGGAGGTGACTCCCGGCGCGAACCTCGCTCGGGTGGCCCAGCCGGACAAGCTGAAGGCCCAGCTCCGGATCGCCGAGACCCAGGCGAAGGACATCGAGGTGGGACAAAAAGCGGTCATCGATACCAGGAACGGTCTCATCGAAGGCAAGGTCATGCGCATCGATCCAGCCGTTCAGGAAGGAACGGTCACGGTGGACGTCACGCTCGTGGGAGCGCTCCCCAAGGGAGCGCGGCCCGATTTGAGCGTCGACGGCACCATCGAGCTCGAAAGGCTCGCCGACGTGCTCTACGTCGGCCGGCCCGCCTACGGTCAGGCGGAGAGCACCGTCGGTTTGTTCAAGCTCCTAGAGGACGGGGAGACCGCCGTCCGCGCCCAGGTGAAGCTAGGCCGGAGCTCGGTGAACACCATCGAGATCGTGCAGGGACTGCTCGAGGGCGACCAGGTCATCCTCTCCGACACCTCTGCGTGGGACGCCTACGATCGAATTCGCCTAAATTGATGCCCTTGAATTTGACGCACTTGAATTTGACGACTCATGAGTTCATCCATTAATAAGGAAGGGGAAACGATGGCAGAATCTACCGCGCTCATTCACCTCGAAGGGGTTACCAAAGTCTTCTATACCGACGAGGTCGAGACGCACGCGCTCGCGGGAATCCACCTCGACCTCAAGAAGGGCGAGTACGTTTCGATCAACGGCCCGTCGGGCTGCGGCAAGTCGACGCTGCTCTCGATCCTCGGGCTCCTGGACACTCCCACCGGCGGGACGTACGTCCTCAACAACCAGTCGGTCGCGAACCTGAATCTCTCGCAGCGCGCCCGTATCCGGAACCGCGAAGTGGGGTTCATCTTCCAGGCGTTCAACTTGATCGGCGACCTGACGGTCTACGAGAACGTGGAGCTCCCCCTGACCTATCGGGGAATGCCCTCGGCCGAGAGGAAGAAGCGGTCGAACGACGCGCTCGAGAAGGTGGGTATGGCGCACCGAACCAAACACTTCCCCTCCCAGCTTTCCGGAGGTCAGCAGCAGAGGGTCGCGGTCGCGCGCGCCGTCGTCGGCGAGCCCTCCATCCTCCTCGCCGACGAGCCCACGGGTAACCTGGACTCCACGAACGGCGAAGCGGTGATGGACCTCCTTCGCGAGCTCCACAGCGCGGGCGCGACGATCTGCATGGTGACCCACGATCCGCGCTACTCCCAATACGCCGAGCGGACGATCTCGCTCTTCGACGGGCGCATCGTGGAAGAAAAGGTCGAAGTGGCCTGACGCCTGTGCTCCACTCGGCGCTCCAGGACCTGCGGTTCGCGGCGCGAAGCCTCTTCAAGCGTCCGGGCCGTTCATCGCCGTTCCCTTGACGCTCGTTCTCGTCGCCCTCGTCGCGAGCCTCATTCCCGCTCTGAGGGCGAGCCGCGTCGACCCGCTCTCCGCCCTCAGGCACCAGTAGCGCGCGGCGAGATCGGCACCTTGCGGAATCGGCCCCAGGCGACGAACACCGCGAGCCCGCCAAAGGCCAGATTCACCGGCAAAGTCGAGAGCTCCCCGCGCGACACATGAAACGCCGCGGCGAGAAGCATGATGAAGGCGATGCCCATCGCCGCGAGCGGACTGAGCGTGGGACGGATCCGCGCCGCGGCGGGCAGGATGAGACCGAGAGCGCCGGCGAGCTCGGCGAGCCCGATGAACCGCACGAGAGCCGCAGGTAGGGCTCCGGGCCAGACCATCTGCTGCGCGAGGTCCGCGATCGGCATCGTCGTCTTCATTACGCCCGCCATCCCGAAGGCGGCGGCGAGGAGCACCTGCACGATCCAAAGAGTGACGTTGAGACCCCGGTGAGCGCGTACGGATTCGGCAAGAGAAGCTGAAGTCGTCATGAGTCCCCTTCCAGGGGACAGTCTACCTTGCTGTATGTACCGAACGGATCGCCTCCCGGATGCGGGCGGCGAGGTCCGAGGCGAGCGAGGATCGCTCGGACGGCTCCCATTTCAGCCGATCGGCCCAGAGGGCGGGGTTGGGGCCGGCCCGAAAGAGGTATGCGTCGACTTCGATGCGGCCGTCGCTCTCGTTCAGGCTTCCCGCGATGACGTAGTCAGCCCCGAGGGACCGCGCCGCTTCTTCTATTCCCTCCCGATCGAGCTCGAAGCCAAGGGTCTTCTCCCGCGAAACGATGGACGCCCGGCCGGTTTCCGCAACGGCTTCGGCCACGGCGGCCGTCAGATCGGAAGAGAGGATCTCTAGCTCGGGCTCTCCACTCAGGTTTCGAAACGGCAGGACGGCGAGCGAGGGCCTTTCCTCAGGAGCTTGGACGCGCAGAGAAATCCGGGGCCGGCCCAGGACAGCGACGACCCCGAGGGCGGCCGCGAACAGCAGAAGCCCGAGCACCACCGCCCGGCCCGACATATAATTTCGCATCGTGAGACACCACATTCGATGAAAA
>CAZKNR010000198.1:0-13029 GCA_964553925.1 uncultured Acidobacteriota bacterium | reverse complement strand
AAGACTCCGATCTGGCGGAAACAGTTCGCCTGCTCGCCGAGGATGCCGACGGGCCCGACGATCCTTTGGGCGATCCAAGCCAAGCCGTGCTTGGCGCAGCTCGTCTCGTGAACGAGCGACGCCAGCGCGAGCGTCGCGCGGCTCTTCACAACCGAACGCTCGATACTGCGGAGGTCATCGAGCTCATCGACTCGATCCAGGACCGCAAAGGCGTCGACCGGCGGCGTCGGCGGGGTAACCTCATGGGCTGGCGCGCGGGCCGACGGACCCTTCACCCGGAGTGGCAGTTCGACCGGCTTAGAGGAGACACACGTCCGGGCCTCGAGAGGGTCCTCGAAGCGCTCGGTGATGTTGCCACTGACCCTTGGGTGGCCGACGCCCTAATGACCACCCCCCGTGAGGACCTCGATGGTGGGACCCTCGCCGAATTGTTTGCCCGCGGTCGGGTCGAGACCGTTGTGCGCCTCATCCTCGCCTCCCGAGATCAGTCCTGATCGACGTTCCCGCGGAGCGCCCGCCAGGGCTTCGGCTCAGGCCGGCGCCCGGACCCTGGTGGCGGATCGACGAAGGCCATCCTGACGACTGGCAGTGGACACCCTTTGCGACACCCCGGCACCGGTTCGATCCTCTCTCAAGCCGCTTCCGGGTCCGTTATGCCGCTAGCCGCGCCGCGGTCGCCGCCCGCGAACGCTTCCCGGCGCGTACCCTCACCGACGCTGATGGCGAGCTGTGGCTCATTCGACTAGGCGGAATTCCTTTATCGCTCTACCTCACCCATCAGTCCAACCTGGATGCGCTCGGAGTTGACGACCGCGTAAACACCGGCCGGCTCGCGGGCGAGCGCGATGAGGACGCCGACCTGCTCCTGGACACATGCGGCCGGCTGATCGACGCTCTATACGACTGGTGGAACGGTAAGCCGCCACCTATCGTGTACCGTTCCCGGACCAATCCCGTCGGGCGCAACATCGCGTTCACCGCCTCGGCCGAACCCGAGGTCCACGCCGTTGGCCATCTGCGAGACGCCACCGCGTTGCACGCTCACCTAGTCTTGAGAGCCGGGTTCACGGTTCCAAGTGAGTGGTTTTAAAGCGCAGAAATTTCCGGCACTCGAACGTTCTTCAGCGCCTCGCCTATCGCAGCCGAAGGCCGGGGTCCCCGAGAACGTGATAGATCGAGAGAAGCTCCGGGAAGGCGCCGGTCGCTGCGAAGTCTCCCTGCGCCGCAAGCACGGCGTCCCCGAGCCTTGGGTGTCCTTGGTGGAACACCTCGTTGAGAAGCATCTGGTGAAAGAGGTGGGCCGGAGCGTCCAGGCTCAGCCCGCTCGGCGAGAAGGCAGCGATGGCGCCCCGGCCCTCGGCCTTCAGGAGCTCTTCAGCAAGCGAGTCGAAGTAGGGAAAGTGAAAATACCCGTTCAGGCAGTTCATCGTAAGAAGAAGCGGCTGCTTGGGCTGAGGGGCGAGCGAACGAACGTCCGCGGTGTTGAACACGTTCTCGTCGGCCCAGAGGTGGATGCCGCCGTGGCCGATGTAGCTCACGAGCGATGCGCCTTCGTCGAAGGCCCGGAGGATCTCGCCTCGCATCCTCAGCGACGAGCCTCCGAGCTCTTGGAGTTGGAGCTTTCGGACCGACCGTCCCGCGAGGACGCCGCGAGCGATCTCCTCGGCGTTGCCCACGAAGTCCCCCGCGCGGTCGGAGTTGTCGGTGGCGAGAACGAGAAGGCCGTCGAGAGAAACCTCACCCGCCTCGTAGGCGAGAATCTTCGAGACCATTTCCCGAAGCTCGAGGGCGCTCGCCGCGGGGAGCCTTCCGATGGCGACGTCGGGAAGGATGTCCTCACCGTGGATGGCGGCGAAGGTGGGGTCGGAGGCGGTCCACAGAAAAGACGTCTTCACCAGGAGCGGCGGAAGCTGGTTCAGAACTCCCGTCCGCAGGTAGTCTTTGAAATCGTAGGTGGCGTCGCCCAGGAGCAGGACGTAGCGAAGCCTCGGCTCGCGCCAGTGATGATAGGCGTAGGAGAGGAACTCCCGGATCGCCTCGGGCCTCGGCTCTCCGAACCCGAACTCGCTGTAGACGTCCTCGAGAGAGGCGAACTTCACTTTCAACCCCTGCCGTCCCCGGTGCGCCAGAAGAGGCGCCGCTTCCGGGGAGAAGGCACTCGGGCCGATGACGAGGTAGTCGGCGGATAGCGTGTCTTTCTTGAGCCTCGCCGGGGCGGCCGACCGGACGAGAGGACGCCCGACCGCCTCTCGGGAGACGGCGAGGTAGCTTCGTCCCGCCTCTGCGCGGAAGCGGAGCGCGCCCTCGGGCGAGACCTCGGCTCCCGAGAGCCAGCGCGGCTTGTCGCCTGTCGTGTCCAGAAGGAACGACGCTCCCAGGTCGGATACGACTGCCGACCCCGACTGCGAGAACGAGCCCTGGAGACGCCCTCCTTCCGCCGAAGCCCATCGCGGGTGGACCACCTGGAAGCGGTCGAGCATCACCATGGAGTAGAGCGCCTCGGTATCTCCCACGTTCTCGATCTGGAGGAGGTTCGTTCCTTCCCGAAGGGTTCCTTCTGGAAGGATCATCTCCAAGGTTCGCGGTTCTTTTCCATTCCAGAGGAGCTCGTCCTGGAAAATGTCATTGACGTAGAGCCTCACGTGATGATCGGGGTCGAAGGCGAGGTCGCTCACTCCCTGGAGCCACACGGTGAGACGGGACGGTCCCGGTGCGATTTGCCTCACGTCGAAGGCAAAGCTCTTGGTAACAGGCGCGAGAAGGACGTCCCAGAGCCACAGGTCGGGCGCATCCACAAGCCCCGCCTGATAGAGCCGATTCTCTTCGTAGTCCTCGGTCTCGAAGTACGAAGAAATCTCCTCACCGCCGGGAGGCGCCGAGCCGAGGTCCATGGCGACACCGCCTCTTTCGAGCGCGAGCTCGTAGACGAGCTCGTGGCCGTAGGGGTTCTTCGCCGGATCTTCGGCGAGAAAATACAGTCTCGAGCCGGGAGCGAATCGCGCTCCTTCGGGCGCGACGTGGAAGGCGACGGGCTTTCCGTGACGGGAGAGCGATAGAGCGCCGGCTTCAACTCCTCGTCCTCTTCGGAGCAAAGCCGCATAGGGCACTTCGTGAAGACCCGCTTCGGTCGTGACCAGACGGGCCAGCACGTCTCCGGTGCGGTGTCCCCCGCTCTCCCGGTGCCTATCCGCTACCACACCCCGGAACGACACATGCACCGTGAGCCGCCGCGCCAGCACCAGCTCTCCCCGCGCGCCGTTCCATCGCAGAGGAGCGAGCTCGATCTGCGCTTTCTTCGCATCACCCTGGAAGCCCACCTGCAACACCCGTGCGGACTCGACGGGGACGAGACGCGTCGTTCCCACATGGGCTAGCGCTCGTCCTCGACGGGCTCGCACCGTGCCTCTTCGATTCGCGAAAATCTCGGTCGTTTCGCCGCCCGAGGGCCGAAGGCCTTCGAACGACTCAACCGAGGACTCTCGAACCGAGGTGATTCTGGCTCCCCTCCCCGAAAGCGCATCGACCCAGGGACGAAGCACAGGAACCGAAGGAGAGCCTCCCAGAGGCTCGAAGCCGGGGATCTCCAGACGAACGCTTCCGTCTTCCTGAGGCTCGGCGGTGAAGCCTTCGGTCGTGAGCTCCAGCACCGCTCCCTCAGAGGTTCGCTTCAGCACCCGGAAGTGATTGGCCTCGGGGTTGCCGTAGGTGATGAGGCTCCCGGCCTCCCGCGGGTCCGAAGGCACACCAGAAGAAGGTGTCGCCGAGACGGGTCCGTGCAGCGTCGTCTTTCCGTTGGTCTCGATGTCTTCGAGCCGGTAGAAATACGTCGCGCCGTTCTCGAGCCCGGAGTCCCGATAAGAATACTTCGCTCCGACGGGCGAAGAGCCGAGGCCGGGAATCGCTCGTTCGGTGATGCGGGCGTAGGGTCCTTCGAGCTCGCTCGCGCGATACAAGTGGAATCCGAGGTTCGAGAGCTCAGAGGCCGTTTCCCACGTGAGCGCAACCGCGGAGTCGACGCCTCGAGCTTCGAACGAGACCAGCGCCACCTCCGTGGTCGCGAGTTGGTCGTCCGCCCCGATGTCCCACGGCAGGACGCGAGCGCCACCGTCGATATCGAAGGCGAAGACGTTGCTCAAGTCCGCGCCCACGTTGGCCGCCGTGCTCCCGGCGCCGATGTGGAGGTCTCCTCCCGCCGCGTTCACGAAGAGCAAGGCGGGCACGGTCGGCTCGGTGACCGCGAATCCCGCCGGGCTGCACGCTCCGCCCGTCCCGTCCTCCGACAGGTTGTGGCTGCTGGCAGGATCGAGCGCGTCCGCCGGGTCGCAGTTGAAGTCGGTACTGCCGTTGAAAACGGAGATGTTGTTGCGAACCAGGAGGGTCGCGGCCGCGGAGGCTCCGGGGTTCTTGACGGGACCTTCGTTGGTGTTGCCGTAAAAGGTGTTGTTGAGGACCCGGAAGCGGGTCGGGTCGTTCGGAACCGGGTTGACCTTCGCCACCCAGGCATCGTCGAGACCGTTCGCGGTGAGGTCCGGCCCCACGATGACCGGCAGGTCTCCCGAGTTGGTCTGGCCGACCACGTACGCGCTTCCCGTTGCGTCGATGGCGACGGCCGAGGCGATGTCGTTCGACCCCGAGCCCCCGATGTAGCGCAGTAGACCATGTTGTTCGCGGGCGTCGGATCGTTCGGCACCGGCTTGACCTTGGCGATGAAGCCGTCGACGCCGCCGTTCTGGGTCAGGTCCGGGCCGACCGCCACTGGGAAGCTGACCGGGCTCGATGCGGTCTCCCCAACGACGTACGCGTTGCCCGCGGCGTCGACGGCGACGCCATAGGCGTAGTCGTTGGCGGTGCCGCCCAGGAAGCCCGCATAGTCGAGGGCGGTACCCGCAGGGTTGACCTTCGCGATGAAGGCGTCGAACACGCCGTTGTAGCTGAGATCGGGTCCGACGCCGACCGGGAAGCCGGTCCCCAAGGACGTACTGCCCACGACGTAGGCGTTGTGCGAGCTGTCCACCGCGATCGCCCAGCCAATCTCATTGCCGTTCCCGCCGATGTAGCCGGAGTAGACGATGCGGTGCCGGCAGGGTTGATCTTCGCCACGAAGGCGTCGGAGGTGCCGGGGCCGGTCAACGTCAGGAAGGGCCCGATAGTTTCAGGGAAGGTCAGATCAGTCGAGTACACCAACCCGGTCACGTAGGCGTAGCCGGCGTTGTCGAGGGCGACGCCCTGGGCCTGATCCGACGCCGAGCCGCCGATATAGCCGCAGTAGGCCAGGATGACGGGGTCGAGGACGAGCGTCTTCGCCTTGTCGTACTCCCCCACGTGGAAGCCGAAGCCCTGCTCTCCGCTTCCAGCAGCCTGCTCTATCTCGAAGGCTGCCCCGACCTCACTTCTTGTCCCCTCATGTTCCTGGTAGGCGTACGGAATGTCCTCCTCGAAGATTCGGGGAAATTGTTCCCTCCCTCGAGTGGGAGAAAGCCCACAGCCCGGCGGCTTCCCCCCGCGGGCTGCATCCAAGCTTGTCGGCCTCGGGTACATTGACTTAGCATGGGAACTGTCATGCGAAGCTCGGTGCAAGAGACGGTCCGCTCCCTGAAAGACGAGCTCTACGATCTCGCTTCCGATCTCGTGAAGCGGAAAACGGTCACCGGAGACGAGGACGACGCCCAGCGCGCGCTCGCGGATCGACTCCGCTCCTTCGGGCTCGAAGTCGACCTGTGGAGAATCGACCCCGAGATCCGCGCGCACCCCGCGTTCTGCGACGACGGCAATCGTCTCGATCGCCTGAACCTCGTCGCCCGATGGGGCGCGGGTGGATCCGAAACGCCGGCAGCCCTTCTCCTGAACGGACACATCGACGTCGTGCCCGAAGGAGAGCGGGAGCGATGGAGCTCGGACCCCTACTCGGGAGAGATTCGAGGCGGCACCCTCTACGGGCGCGGGAGCTGCGACATGAAGGGCGGGCTCGCAGCCGCGGTGATCGCCATCCGAGCGGCGATGAAGCTCGGCATCGAGCCCCACCGCCCGATCCTGCTCGAGAGTGTCGTGGGCGAGGAGACGGGAGGCCTCGGGACGCTCGCGGCGATCGCTCGCGGCTATCGCGCGGACGCCGCGATTATCACCGAGCCGACGAGCCTCGAGCTCTGCCCGGTCCAGGCGGGGGCGCTCTCGTTTCGGCTCCACGTGCGCGGGAAATCGTCTCACGGCGCCATGCGGCGCGAGGGAGTCTCCGCCGTCGAGAAGTTCTGGCCGGTCTTCCGCGCCCTCGAGTCGCTCGAGCGTGAGCGTCACCGCGGGTTTCGCCATCCGCTGTACCCCGAAGGGAACCTCGTCGCTCCGTTGAGCGTCGGGAAAGTATCGGCGGGCAACTGGCCCTCGACGGTTCCCGAAGAGCTCCGGGCGGAAGGACGCTTCGGCATCTTCCCGGGTGAAGACTGCGCCTCGGCCCGCGAGGCGTTCGAGGAAGCGGTCCGTCGTGTCCGCGACGATGATTCCTGGTTCTCGGAGAATCCCGTCGGCGTCGAATGGTTCGAGGGGCAGTTCGAGCCCGGCGAGACGGCGCTCGACGCTCCGATCCTCGCCGAGCTTCGAAGCTGTCATCGCGAGATGCTCGGGAGCGAAAGCTCGACCCACGGCGTTTCCTATGGAAGCGATCTCAGGCTCTTCACCCGCTACGCGTCGATGCCTGCGGTCCTCTACGGCCCGGGCGACGTGCGTGTCGCCCACTCCGCGAACGAGAGCGTTGCTCTCGAAGAGCTGGTGCAGGCCGCGGAAGTCCTCACCCTTCTCATCGCCCGAAGACTGGATGCGTAGTTCAGCTCCGGCCGCCGCGTGGATCGGGGTCCTGCTCTCGGTCGGGGGCTGCACGCCGAAGAGCGAGGCGCCCGGGCGCTCGATCTCGCTCGAGCCCTGCCAGCTCGGCGCTGCCGGCTCGCCATCGAGGCTCGCCGCGCGATGCGGAGTTCTCCGGGTTCCCGAAGATCGCGAGAACCCGGACAAGCGCTCGATCGATCTCCGCATCGCGGTCGTCCCCGCCGTCAGCCGGAATCCGGAGCGCGACCCTCTGGTGTTTCTGACCGGCGGCCCGGGCCAGGCGGCGACCGAGACCTACTCGACGCTCGCGCCCGCGTTCCGAAGGGTCAATCGCGAGCGCGACATCGTCCTCGTGGACCAGCGCGGCACCGGGGGGTCAAACGCGCTCCGCTGCCCCGATGAAGAAGTGAAGGACTTGGAACTTCTCGACGAGGACCAGGTCGGCCCCTGGGTCGCCCGCTGTCTCGAGACGCTTGCGGGCGATCCGCGCTTCTATACCACGAGCATCGCCATGGCCGATCTCGACGAAGTGCGGGAAGCGCTCGGGTACGAGCGCGTCAATCTGTATGGCCTCTCCTACGGCACCCGGGCGGCGCTCACCTACCTGCGGATGTTTCCCGAGCGCGTGCGCGCCGTGATCCTGGACGGAGTCGTGCCGCCGACCGAGGTGCTGGGACTGGACGTGGCCGCCGACGCCGAGCGCGCGATCGATCTCGTGATCGCCCGCTGCTCTTCCGAGCCCCAGTGCCGTGAGGCCTTCCCCGATCTATCGCAGGCCCTCGACTCCCTCATGGAGCGCCTCGCAACACCCGTCACGGTGACATTGCGCCACCCGAGGACGGGGGAGACGGAGGAGCTCCGGTTCTCGCGCGAGATGGCGGCCTATGCCATCCGTCTGCTGAGCTACAGTCAAGAGACTGCCTCCCTCGTTCCCCTGCTTCTGAGCTCCGCCGCGCGCTCCGATCTCGCGCCGCTCGCGGCGCAGTTCCTCCTCGTTACCAGCCGCGTAGGAGAGACCATGGCCGAGGGCATGGGGATCTCGGTCGTCTGCAGCGAGGACTTCCCGTTCTTCGAGGAGGACAAGGTCGCGGAGCGCAATCGGGACACCTACGTCGGCGCCCTCCAGACCGACAGCTTGAAGCTCGTCTGCCCGCTCTGGCCGCGAGGCGACGTCCCCGAGGATTTCAAGGGCCCCGCACGATCGACGGCGCCAGTGCTTCTGCTCTCGGGGGAGGCCGATCCGGTCACGCCGCCCGAGAACGGCGAGCTCACGGCTTCCCAGATCGGCCGGGAAGCGGCGCTCCATCTCGTCGCGAGCGGCCAGGGCCATATCGTCATTCACCGAGGCTGCATCCCGCTTCTCGCCGCCGGCTTCATCGAGACCGGAAGCTTCGAGGGCCTCGACCCGAGCTGTGTCTCCAAGATCGAGGCCCAACCTTTCTTCGTGAGCTACACGGGTCCCGTTCCATGATCGAGCTCGACGCCGTCGCAAAGGCCTTCGGGAAGGTTTCGGCGCTTTCGGGCGTGAGCTTCCGCGCGGAGAACGGGAGAATCACCGGGCTTCTCGGGCCGAATGGCGCGGGCAAGACTACGGCCCTCCGGATCCTCTATACCGTCTTGCAGCAGGACCGCGGGAGCGCCCGGGTCGACGGCTTCGACACTCTCGCCTCTCCTCGCGAGGTCCAGAAGCGAATCGGCGTCCTGCCAGACTCCCACGGGCTCTACCCTCGTCTCACGTCGCGAGAGAACGTGCGCTACTTCGGCCGCCTCCACGGCATGCGCGGGGAGACCCTGGAGCGCGAGATCGACGGCCTCATCCGGCTTCTCGATATGGACGACATCGCCGACCGCAGAACGGAAGGATTCTCGACAGGGCAGAGAGTGAAGGTGGCGATCGCGAGGGCTCTGGTACAGCGGCCGAAAAACGTGCTCCTGGACGAGCCGACGAGCGGCCTCGACGTCCCCTCGACCCGGGCGATGCGCGACTTCATCCGGCGGCTCCGGGACGAGGGCGCCGCGGTGCTCTTCTCGAGCCACATCATGCAGGAGGTCACGGCCCTCTGCGACCACATCGTGGTGATGTCGCGCGGAAAGATCGTCGCCAGCGGCAGCCCAGAGGAGCTGCGGCGGGTGACGGGAAAGGACAGTCTCGAGGACGCGTTCGTCGCCGCCATCGGCTCGGAGGAGGGGCTTCTATGACTTCAATGATCGCCCGCGGCGCCGGAATCGTCTTCGCCAAGGAGGTGGTCGACAACCTTCGCGATCGAAGAACGCTCATCGCGGCGCTCCTCTATCCCTTTCTCGGTCCGGGTTTGATTCTGCTCATGGTCTTCGCCATCGGCCGGCTCTCGAAGGAGGCGGAGCTGCCTCTCAAGCTTCCCGTCGAGGGGAGGGAGCGCGCGCCGAGCCTCATCTCGTTTCTCGAGCAGAACCGCGTCGAGATCGAGCCCGCCCCCGAAGACCCCGAGGCCGCGGTCCGAAGCGGCGAGAAGATGCTGGTGCTTTTGATTCCCGAGGAGTACGGCGGCCAGTTCCGCGAGGGCAATCCCGCGGTGGTGAAGCTCGTCTTCGATCCGTCACGAAACGAGGCGCTCACGTCCATCCAGCGCGCCCAGGCTCTCCTCGGCGGATACGCGCACCAGATAGGCCAGCTCCGGCTCCAGTCACGCGGGGTCGACCCCAGGGTGGTGGACGCTCTCGCCATCGAGAGCGTCGACGTCTCCACCCCCCAGAGCCAGGGCGCGCGGATGCTGGCAATGGCGCCGTACCTCATCATTACTTCTCTCTTCGTCGGCGGGATGTACCTCGCCATCGACTCCACCGCGGGCGAGCGCGAGCGCGGATCGCTCGAGCCCCTTCTCATCAACCCCCTCGGCCGCGCCGAGCTGGTCCTGGGAAAGGCGGCGGCGGTTCTTCTCTTCACTCTCGTGGCGCTCATCGAGACCCTCATCGGATTCGCCGCGATCCTGAATCTCGTGCCGCTCGAGCAATTCCTCGGAGTCCAGATGAGCCTTCCGCCGCGGGCCCTCCTCTCGATCCTTCTGGTGAGCCTGCCCCTGATGGTCTTCGTCGTCGCTCTCCAAATGATGATCGCGAGCTACACCAAGAGCTTCAAGGAGGCCCAGAACTACATTTCAGGAATGCTCTTGATCCCGGCGCTCCCGGCATTGGTGATGGCGATCCTTCCCGTCCGGGAATCGCTCTGGCTCGCCCTTCTCCCCACCGTGGGACAGCAGCTCTTCATCAACCGGATCCTCCGCGCCGAAGAAGTGAACCCGTCACACCTTCTGATCTCGTCAGTAACCACCCTCGCGGCGGGCGCTATTCTCCTCGCTCTCGTGATCCGCAGGTACTCGCGGGAGGCGATCCTGTTTCGCTAGCCTTGTTAGTTAGTTAGTCAGGTCCGAGCTGACTTCCTGCGGTAAGAGCCATCGAAAACCTATTGTTTTCTGTTCGCTCCACCTCGAGCCGGGGGGCTCGCGTCAGCGTCGGTCGGGGACCGCGCCCACTTGAAGGCAAGTGCTCCTAACCTGTACAATATATCTGTACAGGACGGACAAAGTGGCCACAGTGATGACTTACACCAATGCGCGGGCGAACCTCAAGGCACTCTGTGACGAGGCGGCGTCTTCGCGCGAACCCGTCATCATTCGCCGCCGAGGAGCCGACGACGTGGCGCTCATCTCCGCAGCGGAGCTGCGAAGCCTGGTCGAAACGGCACACCTTCTGCGATCCCCGAAGAACGCCGAACGACTTCTCAAGGCACTGAACCGCGCGCTTCGGGGTAAGACGCGTCCGCAGTCGGTGACCAAGCTTCGACACGGCCTCGGTCTTGACGAGAAAACCTGACCCGCCATCCCCGAAACGCCTCGCGGCTATCCACCAGGAATTTCGCGAGGACCTCCGCTTCTGGGTCGCGAACGATTGGAAGACGGCCCTTCGCGCGCTCGACATCGTCGAAGACGTTCTGCGAAGCCCGTTTCAAGGATTGGGAAAGCCGGAACCTTTGAAGTTGAAGTACGTCGCGAGTGGAAGTTGGTCCCGCCGTCTGACACAGGAACATCGCATCGTGTACGTCGTCACCGAAGACCGAGTGCATTTCCTCCAAGCGCGGTACCACTATTGACTCGACGCGGCGGTCCGCGCCAGGGATCGCCGCCCGGGAGCCTGCCGGAGAAGATCGGTCGAGTAGGCGTCGCGTTCACTCCATCTTTGGGCCCGACCACCGGGCGCGGAGGGCGTCGCGGTCCACCCGCACGCCACGCAGGTAGACGGCTGCGATCCGCCGCGTGTTCTTGATGTCGTCGAGGGGGTTCGCCTCGAGCACCACGAAGTCCGCGCTCTTGCCCGCTTCGACCGTACCGATGTCGCCCCATCCGGCGAGCTCGGCGCCGTTGCGCGTCGCGGCCACGAGCACCTGGCCCGGGGTCATTCCCGACACCACCATATCCTCCATCTCGACGTGCGGAGCCCAGGGCGTGTTTCCGTCCGTTCCCATCGCGATCCGAATGCCCGCCTCGTTGAGACGCGCCAGATTGCGCGCCTGGATGCCGAACCGCGCTTGCGCCTCCGGCTGTTCCGTCGCCACCGCCTTCAACTTCTGGAGCTCGTCGGCAGGGATCGAGCCGCTCAGCCACTCGTAGTCGGGGGGGACCCCGCGGTCGGGCAGGTTCGGCACCAGGACCACGTTCGCGCGTTCTTTCACGAGGGACACGAGCTCGTCGTCAACGTCCTTGTCGCGCACGCCGTGCGCGAAGGCGTCGACTCCCGCGCGCAGGAGACCCTTCGCATCGTCGAGGTTGAAGATGTGGGCGGTGACCTTCTTCCCGAGTTTGTGCGCTTCGTCGATGACGGCGCCGTAGAGCTCCGGAGCGAGCTTCTTGTACTGTCCGTTCCGATCGTCGACCCAGATCTTGATGATGTCGGCGTCGCGGGCGGCCTCGTCGGCAACCGCCTTTCGGGCTTCCTCCTCGGTCGTGACCCAGTGAGGAACTTCCGAGCGCCCGGGCTCCGGTGAAGTAATCCCGCGCCCCGCCGACCGGTATCGCGCGGCGCCGGGGAGGATTTCGCTTCGCATCGCGAGCGGCGCCTCTCCGCCGTCCAACCCGAGGCTCAACGCCGCCCCCACTCCGTGATACGCGCGCCGCTCCAGGTCCTCGAGGAGCGCCTCGCGGGTGGTGTTGAGGTGGGTGTGGGCATCGACGATGGCCGGCATCACGGTCATGCCGTTCAGGTCCACCCGTTTGGCACCCTCGGCAACGGCCACTTCGCCGGGCGGGCCGACGGCGATAAAACGGCCGTCCTCGTCGCCGACGGTGAACGCGGCGTTCTCGATGACCTGTCCGTTGCCTATGATGACGCGCGCGCCCTCGTATACGGTGACCGGTCCCTGCTCTTCGGCAGGCGGCTCGGGTGCTGTTCCCGAGCAGGCGGACATCGCGAGCAGTGTCGAGAACAACGCGGCAGTTACGCTCCAGCAACACGGCTCTTTCTTCGATCGACGCATCTGGGCCTCCTGGCGATTCGGTTCGACGCCGCATCTTATCGCGGAACGAGGACCCCGCACGCGGCCCCGGAAACTCCCGCGACCGCGAGCGCCGTCGTGAGATTTCGCGATACTCGAAACGCGGCCATCCCCGGAAGCACGCTGAGCGCGAACACCGGAAGGGCTCCGCGAATCTGGGTAAATAGCGAGATGAACGCGAGCGGGCCTTCCTGTGCAGTTGATCGACTTCCAGTGACGCGCAGGTATCAGCGACGTCCTCTCGCGCGGATCCCGCGGGCAAGCGCAGCCAGGCCGAGACCCAGAAGCGCGAGCGTCGATGGCTCGGGCGCGGCCGTCAGGTCGAACACCAGGTTATCGAACCCCTCCTGCTCAGTCGTCGTTTGGAAGATCGCGTGGGTGATCGGCGCCGAGAAGGATAGAACGTTCCCGGGCGCGGTCGTGGCGTTATCCGGGCCCGCTGCAAGCGCGACCACCTGGAAGTTCGCGCCCACGAGCTGCAGCCCAGCAAGCGAACGAATCGGCGCCTTCAAGTGTCGTCGGTCTGAAGCGAGATGGAGTTGACGACGCCGTCGAACGTCATCAAGAGATCGAAGAACCCTCCATTGGTCGCTGCGGCGAAGTTGGGGTCCGATACGGAGTCGGAGTTGCTGATTAACCAGAAAGTGTTCGAGAACACCGTGGGGGAAAGGATGTCTCCGACCGCAACCGCG
>CAZKNR010000197.1:0-8255 GCA_964553925.1 uncultured Acidobacteriota bacterium | reverse complement strand
CTCCGGAACCGAGGCGGCCGAGGGAGGATGGGACCTTCCGATCATCGTCATTCTCTTCGCCGTCGTCGCGATCTACAGCACCCTCTCCGGGCTCTGGGGAGTGGTGGTGACGGACTTCTTCCAGTTCATCCTGGCGATGGGGGGCTGCATCGTCTTCGCGTTTTTCGCCGTCGACCACGTCGGCGGGATGTCGGCGCTCCGCGAGCGCCTCGCCGCGGGACACGCCGGAGGCGAGCAGATCCTGAGCTTTCTTCCCGACTTCTCTGCCTCTGACCCCTGGATGCCTCTCGACATCTTTCTCATCATGATTTTCGTGCAGTGGTGGGCCTCGTGGTATCCGAGCGCCGAGCCCGGAGGCGGAGGCTCCGTGGTGCAGCGCATGGCCTCCTGCCGCGACGAGAAACACGCCGTTCTCGCGACGCTCTGGTTCCAGCTCGCGCACTACTGCCTGAGGCCGTGGCCCTGGCTTCTGGTCGCGCTCGTCGCGCTCGCGGTCTACCCGGACCTTCGCTCCCTCCCTGACCCGGGAGTCGGCTATCCCATGCTCATCCGCGACATTGCCCCCCCAGGGCTTCTGGGCATCATGCTCGTCGCCTTTCTCGCCGCCTACATGTCCACCATCAGCACCCAGATCAATTGGGCGGCATCGTATCTGGTCGGAGACGTCTATCTGAGGTTCCTGAAACCCGACGCGGACGAGAGTCGTCTGGGGACGGTCTCCCGATGGGCCTCGATTCTGGTCACGCTCATCGGGGTCGCGGCGTCCTGGCTGATGCGGGACATGGCCGTCGACGAGGCGTGGAAGCTCCTCGCCGCGCTCGGCGCCGGCACCGGCGCGGTCTTCATGCTGCGCTGGTTCTGGTGGCGCATCAACGCCTGGTCGGAGATCTCCGCGATGGTGGCGTCCCTCGTCTACTTCCTGATCGTGAGCCGCTTCATCGTGTCGAACGAAAGGCGCCTCGCGGTCGTGGCGCTCCTCACCATCGTCACCTGGCTCGCCGTGACGTTTCTGACACGGCCGGAGCGGAGCGAGGTGCTGGAGACGTTCTACGCGCGGATTCGCCCGGGAGGGGGCGGATGGGGACCCATCGCCTCGAAGCTTCCGAACGTGGACGTCGATCGGAACCTCGGGAAGTCCGTCGCCGCGGCGTTTCTCGCGACGGGCGTCGTGTACCTGACGCTCCCGGGAATTGGACTGCTTCTCTTCGGTGAGGGATGGGCCGCCGCGGCCAGCCTCGGCGGCGCCTTCGCCTGCGGCGCCATGGCCTACGCTCTCGTGAGAAACGTAGGCTGGGAGAAGATCGTTCGCTAGGTTAAGATGCCCTTGTTGTCACCCAAGGCGAAGGAAGTGCTGGAGTCGATCTCGCGGGATCGCCTCGGACTCCGGGAGTCCGTCGAAGACCTCGCTCCGGAACAGACGGATTTCCGGCCGGAGCCCGGCTCATGGTCCATCGACGACGTGCTCCATCACCTGGCCCTCACCGACGAAGCGTCGGCGAAGCTGATGGCGATGTTCCGCGAGCGTGCCGCGAAGGATGCGATCGGACCCGACCCGAGCCCCGCGAGCTCGGTCCTTCAGTCGATCGACTCTTTGGTCCATGGCGTCGACGGCGCCGCCGACCAGAAGGCTCGGGCTCCGGATCGGGTCACGCCCCGCTCCAAAGTGGAAGCGCCTTTGGCCCTCGCGCGGCTCGAGTCCGCGAGGAGCCGAATCCTCGAAAGCCTCGAATCGCTCTCGCCCTTCGACGGGGCGAAGCTCACCTATCGCCACCCGTTCTTCGGCGAGCTCGACCTCTACCAGTGGCTTCTCATCAGCGGCTGGCACGAGCGGCGGCACACGCGCCAGATCGAGCGCATCAAGAGCGACTCCCGCTTTCCCAACCAGCCTAAAGCGTAAGAGCCCCGGCCTCACCTTTTTCGGGCAAGACCGGGGCTCGGTAGCTTCGCTTTGGTGGCGTTGGGTTCCCCGTTCGGAGCTTGTCCGAGGGAGCACCTCACGCTACGCGGTGCGTTGTCCCTAAGGGGACGCCACCTCCGCGGAAACTGTAAGGTAACTCAATGGACCACCTCCTTTCTGGGCGTTCCCAACATCGACGGGCCCAACCGTCTGCAGCTCACCAAGCCGCCCAAACTCGGTGTCCCCTCCAAAATCTCTCACCTTCGACCCAAAGTCAATCGGAAATTGGGCTTCGCCAGGCTTTCAGCCGGGAAGGAGTGTTTCCTTCACCGACGAGTATGGCTTACCATCGATTCATGACCAAGACGCTTGCATTCGCCGCTCTCGCCTCCCTCACGCTCCTCGGGTGCTCCGGCTCCGGGGGCACCGACCAGGCGGTCGCAGGCACCGTCTCCGACACCCAGGTGCTCGCCGAAGCGGAGGCCGCCGCGAACGACGTCATCCGCAACGCGTCGGACTGCGAAGCCGTCACCGCATCTTTCTCCTCGGTGATGGCCAAGCTCGACGAGGTCGAGGGAAAGCTTCAGACCGCCGTCGGCCGCACCATTATCGAGACGCTGAAAAAACAGGTGGGCACGATCGGCGACGCCTGCGGCGCCGCCCGCTGAGGCTTCCCGGCGCACGGCTTGACTTCGTGCCTTCCGCCTATCTCGGAATAGGAGTTAAAAAGCGATGACTCAGGGACTCGCCGAGATCGAGGGCGCGCGGATCTACTACGAGATCGAGGGCGAGGGATCGCCCGTGGTCTTCGTCAACCCCGGCGCTCTCGACTGCCGCATCTGGGATCCGCAGTGGGCGGCGTTCGTCGCGAGGCACCGCGTCCTCCGATACGACCCGCGGGGATTTCGAGGATCCTCGAGGCCCGACGGCCCTTTTTCTCACACCAGAGACCTTCGAGCGCTCCTGGACTTCGCCGGCGTTTCCCGGGCGCACGTCATCGGCTCGTCGTTCGGCGGATCCCTCGCGCTCGACTTCGCCGCGGCCCATCCCGGGCGCGTGGCCTCCCTGGTTCTCGTGGGCGCCGGCGGTCCCCAGAACGGGTTTCCCATGCCGGCGGAGCTCTTTCGCGCCTTCGCGCCCGTCGCCCAGGCGATGAAAGAGAGCTTCTCTCGGGGGATCGACGTCTGGCTCGAGATCGACGAGAGGATGCCCCGGGACGAAGAGCTCCGGAGCCTCCTGCGGGAAAACGCGCTCGAGAACGAGAGCTACTGGAAGGTCTCACCCGGCTGGGTGGAGCCGCTGGCGCCTCCGGTCCGCGAGCGGCTGAAGGACATAGAGGTCCCGGCGCTCGTAGTCGTGGGGGAGCGAGACAACGCATACACCCTCGAGGTCGCGCTCCTGCTCGAGCGCGAGATGCCGCGCGCCCGCCGCGTGGTCGTGGCCGACGCCGGGCACCTGGTCCACCTCGAGACGGCTTCCGCCTTCAACGATCTCGTTCTGTCCGAGATTCAGCGGCTCAACGAGCTCGGCTGACCGATTCGCGGTCGTACCGGTCGAGCACCGTCCGGAGCTTCGCCAGGAGCGTGTGGGCCCGATAGGGCTTCTGCAGGAACTCGACACCCTGGTCGCGATCGAGGTGGGCGATGGTGTCGCGCTCGTCGTATCCGCTCGACAGGATGACGCACGCTCCGGGGTCGAGCTCGCGGATCCTTTTGAGGGCTTCGACCCCACCGAGGCCGGGCATGGTCACGTCGAGGAGCACGGCGCGGATCTCCCCGGCCCGAGCGCGGTAAAGATCCACCGCCTCGAGTCCGTTCGCGGCTTCCACGACGTCGAAGCCCGCGGACTCGAGGAGCGCTCTCGCCACGTTCCGCACCAGGGGCTCGTCGTCGACCACGAGGACGGTGCCGCTCCCGGAGTAGCCGTCCTCGGCGGAAGCGACCGGCGGGCTCACCGTCATCGACTCGCGCGCCGAAGGAAAGACGATTTCGAACGTGGAGCCCTCTCCGGGCGCGCTCTCGACGGATAGCTCCCCGCCAGCGCTCCTCACGATTCCTTGAACCGCGGCGAGACCGAGGCCCCTCCCCGGCCCCTTCGTGGAGTAGAACGGGTCGAAGATGCGGGCGAGGGTCTTCGGGTCCATTCCTCGGCCGGTGTCCTCGATGGTGAGGGCGACCCGGTCGCGGCCATCGTCCTTCCGGTTTCGCGTAGCCACCAGCACCGAGCCGGGACCGTCGCCCACCGCCTCGGCGGCGTTGGTGATGAGGTTCATGACCAGCTGACCGATCTGGGCGCGGTTCGCCCGGATCGAAGCCTGCTGGGCCAGGAGCTCCGCGCGAAACGCGATCTTCTTCGGCACCGAAACCTTGACCAGGTCGGTCATCTCGCCGAGAAGGGCGTTGAGGTCGACAGTTTCCTGTCTGAGGCTCGACTTGCCGGCGTAGGCGAGCATCTGCCCCGTCAGCTCGGCCGCGCGCTTCGTCGCCGCGATGACCCTCTCCAGGTTCGCGTGCGCGGAAGACCCGGAAGCCACCGACTGGAGCGCCAGGTCGGTGTTGCCGATTACGCCGGTGAGAATATTGTTGAAGTCGTGAGCGATGCCTCCCGCCATGAGGCCCAGGCTTTCCAGCCTCTGCGCGTGCTGCACCTGCGCTTCGAGACGCTCCCGCGCTTCCTGAGCCCGCCGGATCTCGGTCAGATCGGTCGCGACCGCCCCCACTCCATAGGGCTCGGCCTCGTCCGCGCGTAACGGAAAACAGACGAGAAGGAAGCTCCTCCGCTCGTCCCCCTGGGGCATCTCGAGCTCGCGCTCGGAAACCCTCCTCTCGAAGAGGGCGGTGCCCGCGGCGTCGAGATAGGCGGCGGCGACGTTCGGGGGCAAGAATTCGCGCGGGGTCTTTCCCAGCGCATCCGCCTGCGGCACCCCGAGCATCCTCTCGAAGCTCCGGTTCAGCAACAGAAATCTCTCTTCGCGATCGGTGACCGCGATGAGCGTCGTGGAGTTGTCGATGATCGCCTGAAGGAGCGTTCGGCTCTTCTCGAGGTCCACCATGGCGCGCGTCGTCGCGTCCACCTGCTGGTTGAGATCGAAGTAGAGCCGGCGCAGCCTTTCCGTCATTTCGTTGAAGGCGGTGGCGAGAACCCCCACCTCGTCGCCGGTCATGACGGGAGCCACCGTTTCAAAATTTCCCTGGGAGACGGCGGAAGCGGCTTTGGTGATGGCGAGGACCGGGCGCGCGATCTGGAGCGCTATCAGGAACACCCCACTCGCGAGGACGAGCGCGGAGACGAGACCGATCCCGAGGATGGTCGTTACCATACGCCTCGCCGGCGCGAATGCCTCCCTCTGGGTCATCTCCACCACCAACGCCAACTCCCGCTCGGGGTTCCAGCGGTAAGCGCCGATGACCGGCACCGAGGCGTAGTTCAGGTACTCCCCCACTCCCGTATCTCCCGAGAGCGCCCGGTCGATTCCGACGCTGAAGACCCCGCGTCGATATTCCGCTCGCCCGAATCGGGCCGAGCTGACGAAATCGTTGGAGGGGCCGACGAGGTAGGCTTCTCCGCTGGTCCCGAGCCCGGTCCGGTTCGCGACCAGCCGGTCCACCTGGGCGAGATCGAGGTGTGCCGCAAGGACCGCTTGCGTCCGGCCTCGATCGTCCACGATGGGCGTCGCGATCGTGAAAGCGGGCCTTCCCGTCACCGGGGAGGTATAGACGTTCTGGATGAACGTCTCGCTCTTGCCCCGGCTGTAGAAGAGGTCGTTGACCCGATAGTCTCCGATCCGGCGAAGATCGGTCGAGACGAGGACCTCACCTCCTGGAGAGGAAAGGAGGAACATCTCTTCCACGTCGTCGAGAGAAACCGAAGCCGATCCTAGAAGCGATTCGATGCGGCCCCTCGCGCTCCCGCTCTCCTTCGAGCCCGAGGGGCTTCCGGCCAGGATGGCCGCATCCCTCCTGAGCTCGGAGGTGGAAGCGACGAAAACAAGGGTCTGGCGGCGCCGATGCACCCACCGTTTCAAATCGTCTTCTCTATCCGCGGCGGCGGCCTGAAGGCGCTCGATGACCGCGCCGCGCAGCGCCGTTCGCGCCTCGAAGAAAGCGACCATGGCCACGAAGCCGACCGTAAGGAGGGACACGGTGAGAAACGAGCCCACCAGCCGTGCCATGAGGCTGCGATTGGGTGAAAGGTCGGCGAGCCTCATGGCTCGACGCCCGCGGGACCGACGAGGCGGTAGACGGAGCTCCTTCCCCCGGAGATATGCGAGATCACGACGCTCCGCTCGGGATCCGGCCCATTTCGATAGCTGACAGATCCCGTGGCGCCGGTGAAGTCGGTAGTCGCCGCGAGTCCATCTCGAATCGCCGAGGAGTCGAGACTCCCCTGCCGCTCGATCGCTCTCAGGACCAGAACGACGGCGTCATACGTCATCGCCGCGGTGATCTTCGGCGTCTTTCCATAGGTCTTCGCGAAGAGCTCCCGAAACCGGCGGGCCTCGGGGGTGTCGAAATCCGGATGCCACTGGTGCGCGACGTAGGCTCCATCGGCCTCCGGGAGGGCCAGGACCCGCTCGAAGTCCCAGGTGTCTCCGCCAAGGAGCGTCGCCTCCACCCCGAGCTCGCGCGCCTGCACGATCTGCGCCTCCACCCTCTCGCTGTCGTTGGGGAGGTACAGGACGTCGGCGTCCGCCGCGGCGATACGCTCGAGCCTCGCGCGGTAGTCCAAAGGCTCGTCGCGCGCGAAGGGTTCGAAGGCCACGATCTTTCCAGCCGCGTCCTCGAACGCCCCGCGGAACGCTTCCGCGAGAGTGCGGCTGTAGTCGGTCGAGATGTCGTAGAGGACCGCGGCGCGCCGCTTCCTTAGATCTCGCGCCGCGAACTCGCCCATGGCCCTCCCCTGGACGCCGTCGAGGGAGGCGAGGCGGAAGACGAAACGCTTCCCCAGGGTCGTGGCGGGGCTCGACGACATCGGGCTCACCATCGGAATCTCCGCGTCTTCGGCGACGATGGCGACGGGGATGGCGTGCCGGCTGAACTGAGGTCCCACGAGAACGTCGATGCGGGACTGATTCACGAGGGCGCGGGCCATGCTAGTGGCAGAGTCAGGCCGATCGTCATACCCCTTCACGATCAGCTTCACCGGATGGGGGACTCCCCCAATCGGAATGCCGCCGGCTTCGTTCGCCTCCCGCACGGCAAGCTCGGCGCCCTCGATCGAGGGGCGACCGGAGGTTACCTCGGGAACGCCGGAAAGAACGGCGAGAAGACCGATGCGGATCTCGGGCGCGGGCGGGTCCTGGTCGCAGGCGGCAATCAGAAGCGCCAGCGCGAAGACGAGTGTTGCCCGGCGATGGGGATTTCGCGCCATGGGGAGATCTTGAAACATTCTATCAGCCTCGGAGCTGACTTCCACGCTACTCATTGTCTGGTACCATGCCGGGATGTTGAAGCTCATTCTAATGCTCTCGATGACCTCTCTCCCGGCGGTTATTACGGAAGAACGTCCCCCGGTCACGGGCCAGGTCACCTTCCTTTATTATGTGGACCTCCCCGCGGCCGAGCGGTTCTACCGCGAAGTCCTGGGCCTTTCAACCTCGTTCGAGCTCGACTGGGTCAAGATCTTCCAGCTGTCCTCGGGCTCGTCCGTGGGCCTGGTGAACGCGACCAAGGGCTCGCTGCGGCCTGCCGCGGTCGACGAGGAGAAGCCGGTCATGTTTAGCCTGGTGGTCGACAAGGCGGACGTTGAGCGCTGGCACTCCTACCTGAAGTCGAAGGGCGTCGACGTGGGCGAAGGACCCAAGGTAGGCGCCGACGGACGCGTTCTGGCCTTTGCCTTCAAGGATCCCGGCGGATACGCGCTCGAGGTCTTCGCCTGGCGCGAATAGTGGCGCTTACCAACCGTTCGGTATATACTGCCGGATCTACCGAACGTGGAACTTGAGATGATCGACGATCCAGGGAAGAACGAGCGAATCGCTCCTCTGGATTCGTCCGCGGGCCTGTATCACGAAGCCCAGGCAGACGGCTTCCCTTACGACGACGACCCGGGGACTCTCGACCAAGAGCCTTCCCGGAGTTGACCCGTCTTCCTACCTAGTCCGCTTCGACTCTCGGCCGATCCGGAAGCTCGTCCACGTCTCCTTCCTCGCGGGGGAAGTGCTTCGCGAGAACCTCTCCGAGAAGAGAGACCCCGCGGCAGACTCCGGCCTCGAAACCCTCACGCTCGATCGTCTCCGTGATTCGCCCGGCAATCCCCTCCCAAGCCGAGGCACCCACCTTCTCGTGAACCCCGTCGTCCGCGACGATCTCGAAGAGTCTCTTCTTCATCACCAGGAACAGCAGGACTCCGTTGCGCC
>CAZKNR010000196.1:0-2206 GCA_964553925.1 uncultured Acidobacteriota bacterium | reverse complement strand
AGAATGTCGAGGACCGCTTCGACTCCCGGCTGGCCGAAGGCGGCGAGTCCCCAGAGGTACGGTCTTCCGATCGCGACGGCGTCCGCTCCCAGAGCGAGGGCTTTGAAGATGTCGGTGCCGCGCCGAAAACCGCTGTCGATGAGGACCGGGATGCGTCCGCCCACGGCCTCGACCACCTCGGGGAGCGACTCGATGGTGCCGCGGGCGCTCTCTTCGGCCCGCCCACCGTGGTTCGAGACGATGATTCCGTCGGCGCCGCGCTCGACCGCGAGCTTCGCGTCCTCGCGGGTGACGATACCCTTGAGGAGGATCTTCATGCGCGTCACGCCCCTCAGACGGTCGATGAAATCCCAGGTGACCGCCGGGGCGTCGAGGTCCCGAAGGCCGCTGGTATCGAGGCCGTCGAACATCGGCTTGCGGTCGACGCGGAAGTACGTGGATGCGTCCTGGTCGTGGCAGGCGGCGCAGTCTCTCTCGTCGAGCCGCGCGAGCTCGGAAGCGGTCTCGCGGTGGCTGATCACCGGGAGGTCGACGGTCAGCACCAGGACCGGACAACCCGCGGCTTCGGCCCTTCGGACCAGGGCCTCGGTCACGGCCCACTTGGCCGTGGGATAGAGCTGATACCAGATCGGAGCTCCCCGCGCGGCCGTCACTTCTTCGACCGAGGCCGTGGTCATGGTGGAGAGGATCTGAAGGTGTCCCTTGGCTTTCGCCGCCCTCGCCACCGCGATCTCTCCATCGGGGTGAAACGCCATCTGGCTTCCCACCGGCGCGAGGACGATGGGTGTCTCCCACCGCGTGCCGAAGAGGTCGATCGAGAGATCCACAGTCGAGACGTCAACGAGGCGTCGAGGCCGGATCTGAATCTTCGTGAAGGCCTCGCGGTTCGCGCGGAGCGTCAGGTCGTCGTCGACGCCCGAGGCCAGGTAGCCGTAGTGAGCGGGCGGAAGCAGACTCTTCGCCACCGGCTCGAACTCGAGAACGCTTAGCGCCTCCGCGGGGGAGCCGATAAGATGCTCTTCGTTCTCCCACAAGAGCAGGGGACTCCCGGCAAGAAACCTTAAAAACTCTCTGCGAAACAAGCTCACGACTCTGCCTCCCGGTGGGATCCTATGCCTTCCCACCCCGGGAGCGCTACCAGCGGCTATGGGTCGTCGTCGACGATCGTTCCCCTCGCGCGCGGTGTCGCGATCGTGGCGTTCATCGCTCCCGCGAGATCGATGACGAAATCCTCGTCCGCTTCGTCGAGGCGGTCCCCCTTGGTCCAGACGAGGAGTCTCCGTGTCGTCGCGCCGGGCGGGAACGTGAGGCTTCCCGTCTTCTCCCGGAACTCCGTCCCCGGGGTCGCGGACCCCGGACCGACGACGTAGTCCACCGTGACCGTGCGTCCGCTGGCTTCGCTGAGGGTGACGCGGAACAGAACCGGGCGCAGGCCGTTGCGCTCGGCGAAGCTCACGTCTCCGATCGAGAGCGTGGGGAGCGGATCGTCGTCCGCGAGGGTCCCTGTCCCCTGGGCGTCTTCGATATCCGAATTCGAGGCATTCGAGAGGTTGACGAAGAAAGTCTCGTCGTCCTCGTCGAGGAGATCGTCCGCGATCTCGATGGCTGCCGCCTTTTCCGTTTCCCCTGGATCGAAGGTGAGAGTGGTGAGCGGCGCCGGGACGAAGTCATTTTCCGTCGCGGTGCCGTTCGCGGTCGAGTACCGGACGGAAACGGGTTCTGAGCTCGCGAACGAGAGGCTCACGGTGAACGACGCCTGGGCGCCCGGACCCTCGGTCACGACCACGTCGTCGATCGAGAGTGTCGGCGGGTGTCCCATACCCTGTTCGACGGTAAACGTTCGTCCGGCGACGGTCAGGGTGCCGGTGCGCGGTGTGACCGTGGGGCTCGGCGCCACCGTGTAGCCGACGGTTCCGTTGCCGGTCCCCCCCTCGCCGCTGGTGACGGTAATCCAGGGGTCATTACTGACGGCGGTCCACGCGGGGCACCCGCCGGGTGAGGTCACGCCGATGCTGCCGCCGCCTCCGGACCCCGCGAACGCCGCGGCAGTGGGAGAAATCCGCACCGCCGCGAGCAGCCGCTGCACCTCGCCGCCGAGACCCACCGCGTAGAGCTCGCCGTCTTCGTCCTCACCGAAGGACGAAAGGAGGAGCGGCGTGTCGCGGAGAAGCGCCGGGACGATCGGCAAGGGGCTCAACGGAAGATC
>CAZKNR010000195.1:0-25161 GCA_964553925.1 uncultured Acidobacteriota bacterium | reverse complement strand
CTTCCTCGCGAAGGACCAGGAACTCGCTGGAGAAGGGAGAGCTCCTTGCGTCCCTACGCGCGTGATCCAGGTCCTGTCGAAGGCTCTCGAGCTCTTCCTCCAGCTCGCTGACCCTTTCCGCGGAGACCTCCCCCGAGACCGACGGAGCTTTCGGAGCGCGTGCGAGCGACGACTCCTCGTCGAGGTCCGCAAGGATGGCGGTGGTCTCGGGGTCGAGGAGCTCGGCGAGCCATGGCTCGATTGTGCTCTTGGCCGCCTTCGGTTCTTCACCAACGGGCCCAATTGGCCCAACGGGCGCGACGTCCTCCTCCTCCGTTTGAGCGTGACTTTGCTCTTCCTTCGAGGCGGATTCCTCTGGCGGCCGTTCGGGGTCTGGCTCCGCCGGGGAGATTCCGAGGTGCTTTTCGATCGCGTCGCGGAGCTCGTCGTCGGTAATCGAATTCTTGTCCAGGTAGAGCTCGGCGTGGACCTTGAGCTTCTCGTGGAGCTTCAGATCGGCGGCGGAGATGGTGGAGGTCACGAGCGCCACCGGGACGCGGCGTCGCGCTTTCTTGATCTTGCTGAAAAGACCGTAGCCTTCCTTCTTCGGAAGGTCCACAGCGAGGAAGACCGCCTCGGGAACCCGTCTTCCGAGGGACTCCAGAATCTGGTCCGCTCCCTGGGCCGTTTCCACCCGGACGCCGAATCCAGACAGAAGCGCAGTCAGACGCTCGCGGAACGCCGCGTCCTCGTCGATGACCAGAGCTGTTCGGTCGGACACCGCTCGCATGGAAGTGAGATTTTATGGAACTGGGAATAGGATAGCAGACCCGGGCAGGCATTTCAGCAGCGGAAAATGAGCACATCCAAGGAGATCGCGGGTCTTTTCATCGAGGCTATCAACGACCAGGACCTCGACCAGATGAAGCGGCTTCTCGACGTCGATCACCGCCTCACCGACTCGCTGGGAACCTCGGTCGAAGGCCGCGAGCCCGTCCTCGCCGCATGGCGGGCCTACTTCGGCTGGATGCCCGATTACCGCATCGAGATCGGGGAGATCCTGGTCCGGGGACGGCGGGTCGCGATGTTCGGGGCCGCCCGGGGCACGTTCGCTCCCGAGGGCGCCCTCCGCGAGGAGAACCGATGGGAGATTCCCGCCGCATGGCTCGCCGAGGTGGGAGAGAATCTCATCGAGAGCTGGCAAGTCTACGCCGACAACAAACCCGTCTACGAAATGATGAAGCGCTATTGCGCAGGGAGGACGAACACATGATGCAGTGGCTTTTGGCCGGCGCCGTCGCCGCTTCCACCTGGGACGTTACCCAGGCCCGAGGGAACAGCTACGAGATCGACTTCGAGACGGACGAAGGGACGTTCATGTCCGTCGACGTCTCTCCCGACGGCCTCTTTTTGGTCTTCGATCTCCTGGCGCACGTCTACCGCGTCCCCGTTTCCGGAGGCGCCGCGGAATGTCTCACCGCCGACAGCGGAGTCGCGCTGAACTTTCATCCCCGCTACTCTCCCGACGGCCGATCCATCGCCTTCGTATCCGACCGCGCTGGACAGAACAACCTCTGGATCATGGACTCCGACGGGAGTAACCCCCGTCCGGTATTCCAGGACCTGATGACCCGGGTGGTCGAGCCGGTCTGGACACCGGACGGAGAGTACGTCGTGGTCTCGCGACAGACCCTGGGGCAACCGCGGACCGCGGGTATCTGGATGTACCACCGGGATGGAGGCGAGGGCATCGAGCTCGTGGGCAAGGACGTGCGGCGCGCGGGCGGGCCGTCGCTCTCTCCTGACGGTCGCTACCTCTATTACCACTACTCCACCGCTTCCGGCGGAGAAGAAGTCGACCTCATCCGCGGGGGCTTTCAGCTGAACCGTCTGGATCGAGAGACGGGAGAGACGATCGAGGTCACGGCGGGAGTCGTGCAGCAGCAGTACCAGGGCTCGAGCGGCGGCGCCGTCGCTCCCGAGGCGTCTCCCGACGGCCGCTTTCTCGCCTTCGCCCGCCGCATTCCCGGGGGAACCCTCTCGTACAAAGGGCACCGCTTCGGACCGCGAAACGCCCTCTGGTTTCGCGATCTCCGCACCGGCGGCGAGCGAATCCTACTGGATCCGATCGAGATGGACGCCGCCGAGGGTATGAAAACTCTGCGGGTCCTCCCTGGATACGCCTTCTCGCGCGATGGGAAGGAGATTTTCCTCTCTCGCGGCGGACGTCTCGAGAGGCTCGACGTGGCGACGGGCGCGACCACGAGGATTCCGTTCACCGCGCGCGTGCGCCGCCCGGTCTCCGAGATGGCCTACGGAAAGATCAGTGTGAAGAGCCAGACGTTCCCCGTGCGCTTCACCCGCTGGCCCGCGGTATCGCCTGACGGGAGAATGCTCGCGTTCGTAGCCGCGGGGAAGATCTGGATCCAGGACCTCCCTGCAGGAATGCCACGGAGGCTCACGGCCGATTCCTTCGCGAGCTTCGAGCTGTCCCCGGCCTTCTCACCCGATGGGAAGTGGGTCGCCTTCACCAGCTGGGACGACACCGCCGGTGATCTGTGGAGGATTTTTCCGTCCGGAGGATTTCCCGAGAAGCTCAGTCGCGAGCCGGGAGAGTACCTTCATCCGGCGTGGTCGCCGGACGGCACTCAGATTGTCCTCGCGCGCGGCTCCGGCGCGACTCAGCGCGGCCGCTCCTGGTCGAACAACCTCTGGTACGACCTGGTGCGAATTCCCGCCACCGGTGGCGAGGCCGAGCTCATCGTGAAAACCAAGCGACCGTTCAACGAAGGACGGCCTCTCATGCCGCGCCGCCAGATCGTGGCTCCCTCGTTCGGACCCGAAGGCCGGGTGTTCTATCCCGAGCAGAGCGGGATCAAGAAAGACGGGGAGACCCTGGAGCAAACCGCGCTTCTCTCGGTGAAGCTCGACGGATCGGATAAGAGAGTCCACATGACGTTCCCCTACGCCGATGAATCGGTGCCGTCCCCCGACGGCAAGTGGGTGGCGTTCTCCGAGGGAGACAACGTCTACCTGACCCCCCTTCCATTCGCGGGCGCCGGGAAGGAGCCTCCCCACATCGACCGCAAGAAGCCGAAGCTGCCGGTAACTCAGCTCAGCTTCGAGGGCGGTCTCTTCCCCCGATGGAGGAATGCGACCGTTCTCGATTTCGGAAGCGGAAACCGCCACTTCGCATACGACGTCGGCTCGAAGACGACGTCGACGACCGAGATCTCGCTCGAGCTTCCTCGGGTTCGCGCGCGGGGAACCATCGCGCTCACGGGGGCACGGATCGTGACCCTCGACTCCCGCCGGGTGATCGAGCGCGGCACGGTGGTCGTCGAGGATGGATGGATCCGCTGCGCCGGCGCCGATTGCTCGACGGCTTCCGTGGACCGCGTCGTCGAAGTCGATGGGAAGACCATCATTCCCGGGCTCATCGACATGCACGCGCACCACCATCGCGATCACACGGGTGTTCTTCCCCGCCACAACTGGGAATCGGCGGTATACCTCGCCTACGGCGTCACCACTACGCTCGACAACTCCATGTGGTCCCAGAACGTCTTTACCGCCGCCGAGCTCATCGAGGCGGGAGAGATGGCGGGGCCGCGCACGTTCTCGACAGGCGATCCCCTGTACTCCGGCGACGGCCCGCGTCAGAACGAGATCTCGAGCTACGAGGTGGCGGAGCAGAACGTCTCGCGGCTCGCCTCCTGGGGTGCTCCGAGCATCAAGTCTTACCAGCAGCCGCGGCGCGACCAGAGACAGTGGATCGCGGACGCGGCGCGGAAGCGCGGCTTGAAGGTTACGGGGGAAGGCGGCGACCTCGAGTACAACCTGAGCCTGATGATGGACGGACAGACGGGCTGGGAGCATCCCTTGAGCTACACCCCGATCTACTCCGACGTCGCCAAGTTTTTCGGGCGGGCGAACGCCGTCTATTCCGCGACTTTCGTCGTCGGCGGTCCCGCGGCGTGGAACGAGGAGTATTTCTGGCAGGAGAGCGAGATCTGGAAGGATCCCAAGCAGCAGAGGTTTCTTCCCTGGCGCATGCTCGTTCCGCACACCCGTCGCCGGCCACAGCGGCCTCTGACGGATTACAGCTACCCTCTCATCGCTCAGGGGCTCGCGGACATCATCGCCGAGGGCGGTCACGGGGCCATCGGCTCGCACGGACAGCATCACGGTCTCGGCTCCCACTGGGAGGTCTGGATGGCGGCCTCCGCCCTCGGGCCGATGGGGGCTCTCGAAGTCGCGAGCCTCGGCGGCGCGCACTTCCTGGGCCTCAGCGACGAGCTCGGGTCGATCGTACCCGGCAAGATCGGCGATCTCGTGGTTCTCGAAAAGAACCCTCTCGACGACATCCGGAACACGAAGGACATCGTGTACGTGATGAAGGACGGCGTTCTCTATGACGGGGCTACTCTCGATGAAGTCTGGCCCCAGGCGAAGCCGTACGGCGCGTACCCCTGGCTCCTCGAAGGGATCTACGAGACCGACGATCGACCCATCAAAGAGGAGTAATCCGATGTCTCTCGACCCGTCGCGGGTGCGCATCGTGCGCGGCGACATCACGGAGCTCGATGTGGACGCGATCGTCAACGCCGCGAACCCGGCGCTTCTCGGAGGCGGGGGAGTCGACGGCGCCATCCACCGCACCGCCGGCCCCGAGCTTCTCGCCGAGTGCCGGACGCTCGGCGGGGCCTCGACCGGAGAGGCCAAGATCACGAGGGGCTATCGGCTCGAGGCGAAGCACGTGATTCATACGGTCGGGCCGGTATGGCACGGTGGCGATCGGCGCGAGCCGGAGCTTCTCGCGAGCTGCTACGAGAGGAGCCTCGGTCTCGCTCGAGACCACGGCCTCGCTTCCATCGCTTTTCCTTCGATCTCGACCGGCGCCTTCGGCTACCCCATCGAGCTCGCGGCCGCCGTGGCGCAATCGACGGTGAGAACGTTTCTCGAGAGGAGCGCGGTTCCCGACCTCGTGATCTTCTGCTGCTTCTCGGAGTCGGACCGGCTCCTCTACCTTCACGTCGCGCGGCGGGAGCTCGGGTTTCCCTCGTGAAGCGCGAAGCCGTCGTTCTCCTTCACGGGATGGGGCGCACGTGGCTCTCGATGGCCCTTCTCGGTCATCGCTTGAAGCGTCGCGGCTACGACGCGCATCTTTTCGGCTATCACCCGAGGCGGCCGACGCTCGACGAGCTTTCGCGCGCGCTCCGGAGCTTCGTCGAGGAGAGGGTCCGAGGTCCGGTCTATCACTTCATCGGCCACTCTCTGGGAAACGTCATCGTGCGCAACGGCTTTCGCGAGGGCTTTCGCCCGGGGCTCGGCCGCATCGTGATGCTTGCTCCGCCGAACCGCCCCGCCAAGCTCGCCTCGAATCTTCGAGAGAATCGGCTCTTTCGCTTCTGGACGGGAGACTCCGGCCAGAAGGTCGCCGACGCCGAGTTCTACCGCACGCTTCCCGTTCCGCCCGTCGAGTTCGGGGTCATCGCCGGCGACCGCGGGCACCATATCAGCTTCGACGAGCCCAACGACGGCGTGGTCTCGGTCGAGGGCGCGAAGCTCGAGGGAATGTCGGACTTCATCGTCCTCCACCACACCCACACGCTCATCATGATGGCGTCGGACACCGCGGAGTTATGCCAGAGGTTCCTGGAAACTGGGGCCTTCACCCGAGCTCGGTGAGGGATCGCCGGATCCACGGTAGCAGGTGGTCGAAGTCGCAAACTCCTTGCTCCAAGAGTCCGATGAGAGCGGCGTGCGCTTCCTTGGGGTCGACCTTCATTCGCCAGCCATTCAATCGGAGGAACACGTCGGTCGCGAAGAATGCAACACGCTTGTTTCCGTCGATGAACGGGTGGTTCATGAGGAGGGATTCGAAAAGGGCGGCAGCCATCGCCGCGAGGTCCTCGTAATAGCCGGTTTGCGGCCGAAAGAGTGCGCTCTCCAGAAGCCCCAAATCCCGAACTCCTGGCGGCCCTCCGAATGCCTGAATCAGTCCCTCGTGAATTGCGAGGACTTCATCGACGGTGAGGAATGAAACGGTTTCACTGGGCAAGGAGTCGGCCCAGTTCCTCGTTCTCGGCGATCGAGGACTCGAGATGCTTCAGGACCTCCGGCCGCACTCGCTTCCTGCGGAGAAAGTCTCGAATCGCATCCGTGAGCAGGCCCGATATGCTTTGGTGAGACTGGTCGGCAAGTTCCTTCATTTCTTCCCAGAGCGCCGCATCGACCTTGGAGCTGATCTTTATTGAAGGCATCTTGACGATTCAAGATACGTCAAGCCGATGCGCCAGTCAACTCGTCTCGCCCACCATGTAGCCATAATCTCCTGGCTCGACGACGTTTCTCGTCAGGTGCGAAAGGATCATGATTCCGTGCGGAACTGGATTCCGGATCACCTCGAGCTCCTCGAAGGTATAAGGGCTCACCACCCGGCCGAGGACAGCGCCTTCTTCGATGGTGTCGCCCAGCGGGGGAGCCTCGGTCTCGAGAAAACCTCCCATCCTCGGGCGGAGGGTGACGATCGAGGCCACCACGAGCTGTTCCGGCGGCTCTTCCTCCGCCTCGTCGGTCATCTCGAGCTTCGCCAGGATGTTCGCGATCCCTCGAACCCCGCGCGCGACGTAGGGCCTCTGGTCGATGAGCCCCCCGCCTAGCTCGACCGTGACCGCGGGGATTCCTCGTTTCTCGGCGACCCCGACCGAGGTGCCCAAGAAAATCGTGCCTTCCTTCCCCTCGATCTGGCGGTAGAGAACCCGCGAGCCGAAAGCGCGTGAGAGCTCCTCGGCGTTGCGGATATAGATGTAGTCGACGGTCGGCCGATCGCCCCCGGAGTGAAGATCGAGGAGAACGTCGACGCGATCGAGGAACTCCGAGGTGATGACTCCGGCGAGATGGTCCGAGAACCAGCCGCGCCCATCACCGGGGAAGAGGCGGTTCAGGTTCAAATCGTCGACGGGCGCATGTCGCCGGTTGGCGGCGAAGGCGGGAGGATCGGCGACGGGAAGGAGGACCAGTCGTCCCCGAAAGCGCCCGTCGGCGTAGCGCCGCGCGATCTCGAGAACGATCTCGGTTCCCGTCCTCTCGTTTCCATGGATTCCGGCGCAAATCCCGACCGCCGGGCCGTCCCCCTGCCGGCCCTGGATCTCGTGGAGGTAAAGCGCCATCTCGCCGCCGTCCGCCATCGAGGCGAGGGGGATCCGTTTCAGCTTCGTCATGATGCCCCGGGAGTCAGCGCGCGGCGCCGGCCAGGAAGGGACTTTGGCGCCACACCTCGGGTGTGAACTGCAGGAGACATCGAAACGCCCGTCGATGCTCGTCGGGACGAGTCACCTCGGATAGGTAGAGCTCTGCGACCAAATCTCTCCAGCGCAAGAGCTCGCCTCTAAGTGTGCTCCTGGTCTGCGTTCGGACCGTCAGGTCTGTCAGGTGAAGCACGCGCTCGTAGCAGTTTCGCGCTCGACTCGTATCCTCGAAGGCGACCAGCGCCGACGCGCGATTCATCTCGTTGGCGATCATGAGGATCTGCTGATCGAGCGTGAACGTTGCCCATCTTTCCTCGGTAAGCCCCGCGTGCTGGGTCATCGAAGTGCTTCTCCGTTTCCGATCAGGTCGTTAGTGATCTTCCGTATCAAATCCCTCGTATGCGCGTCCTGAATCTCCATGCTGAGGTTTCCCTGCGACGGGCGAATATTGATGAGCGCGGTGTAATCGATGCAGCGCTCCGGCCCGAGCCCGGGGTAGTAGTTCGCGCCCCACAGATCCTGTTGCCGGCTGCCGGCCTCCAGGAGCAAACTTTCTCCGTCCGCGTGGAGCTCACCGCCAACGGCGACGATACTTCGCCTGACGTCGACGACATACTTCACCATGTCCTGAAAGTAGAGGTCCACGAGCCGCGCAAGCTCCGTCTCGTCGATGCGCGCCGCAAGGACGAGGATCCCTGGCTTCTCGGTCACCTGCGCCGATTCTACAGACTCCACCGGTCCCGTGCCAGACGGGTTCACCGGCGTTTCTGGAATCCGTTTGAGCCGCGTTTCCATCGCGAATACAATCCCACGAAGTTCATTCCCAGGTGGTTCGTTCATGCCCTTGTCGGACGGAACAAGTCTCGGGCCCTATGAGATCCTCGGCCTACTGAGGACCGGAGGCATGGGCGCCGTGTACCGCGCCAGAGACCCCCGTCTCGGACGGGATGTCGCGATAAAAATCCTGCCCGAGGATGTGGCGGGTGACCCCGACCGGATCCAGCGGTTCGAGCGTGAGGCGCGCGCCCTCGCCGCCCTCAACCACCCCAATATCCTGACCATCCATGACGTGGGGACCCACGAGGGGACGCGCTATGTGGTCTCGGAGCTCCTCGAGGGCGAGACGCTGCGGGAGCTCGTCTTCCGCCGCTCTCCCACCGAGCGGCAGATTCTCGCCTTCGCCGTTCAGATCGCGCGCGGTCTCGAGGCCGCGCACGGGAAGGGGATCATCCACCGCGACCTCAAGCCCGAGAACCTCTTCGTCTCGGCCGATGGGCGCGTGAAGATCCTCGACTTCGGCCTCGCCAGGCTCACCTCCCGCAAGGAGGTGAATAGCGAAGAGACGACGGGGGCGGTTCCGACCCGCCCCGGGCAGCTCCTGGGCACGCTCGGCTACATGTCGCCCGAGCAGGTGAGGGGTCTTCCGGTGGACCCTCTCTCCGACATCTTCGCCTTCGGGGTGGTCCTCTACGAGGTGCTCGCGGGAAAACACCCCTTTCGGCGCGACACGACCGTCGCGACTCTGAGCGCGGTCCTCGAGGAGACGCCGCCGGATCTGTCGTCGCTCGGACGGGGTGTGCCGGCGCCTCTCGCGAGGATCGTGCGGCGGTGCCTCGAGAAGTCGCAGGCGGATCGCTTCTCCTCCGCGCACGATCTCGCAGTGGCGCTCGAAACGGTGCTTTCGGCGCCGGCGGGATCGGCCGCGCTCGAGGAGGTGGAAGAGCAGAGCCCGTACCCGGGGCTTTCTTCCTTCACCGAAAGGGACGCCGCGTTCTTCTTCGGCCGGGAGGCTGAGGTCGAAGCACTCTGGAAGCGCCTTCAAGGAAAACGCATGCTCGCGGTGATCGGACCCTCGGGTGCGGGAAAGACCTCGTTCGTGCGCGCCGGAGTCGTGGCGTCGCGGCCCGAAGCGTGGGGAGCGATTGTGTCGACGCCGGGCTCGGCGCCTCTGCGAGGACTGGGGCAAGCGCTCGCACCGGAGCTGTCGAGAGATCCCGAGGCGCTCCGAAAGCTCGTGGGCTTCGACGATCCGGAGACGGCATTCGAGCTCGTGAGCCTCTGGCGCAAGGACCACGGCGACGCGCTCCTGGTGGTGGATCAGTTCGAGGAGCTCTTCACGCTGAGCCCGCCGGAGGTGCAGTCTCGCTTCGCCGCGCTCCTGGGTCGTATCGCCCGTGAGGGCGGCGTACACGTGCTGCTCTCGATGCGGGACGATTTCCTCATCCGGTGCGCGGAGCAGGAGCCGCTCGCGCCCGTCTTCCTCGAGCTGACGCCTCTTCCGGCTCTGAGCCGGGAAGGACTGAAGCGCGCGCTGGTCGAACCGGCGCAAAAGAGGGGGTACCGGTTCGAGGACGAGGGGCTGGTGGAGGAGATGCTCTCGTCAGTTGCGAGCGCGCGGGCGGCTCTGCCTTTGCTCGCCTTCGCGGTGTCGCGCGTGTGGGAGAGGCGTGACCGGGAGAAGAAGGTCCTCACGCGCGAGGCGTACGAGGAGAGCGGTGGGGTTGCCGGGGCGCTCGCGCAGCACGCGGAAAAGACGCTCGAGCAGATCGGAAGCGAGCGTCAGGCAGTGGTGCGCGAGATCTTTCGCAACCTGGTGACATCCCTCGGGACGCGGGCGGTCGCGGAGTGGGAGGAGGTTCTCTCGGCCTGTCCGGACCGAAGCACCGCCGAGGCCGCTCTGAGGGAGCTCATCGACGCGCGTCTTCTGACATCTTACGAAGTGGAAGGGGCGGAGGGACAATCGGGCGCTCACCAGGTCGAGATCGTCCACGAGTCGCTCCTGAAAGCCTGGCCGCGGCTCGTGCGCTGGCAGGCGCAGGATGAAGAAGGAGCCGTCCTCCGCGATCAGCTCAAGCAGGCGGCGCACCTTTGGGAGGAGAAGGGGCGGCCGCCGGATCTGCTGTGGTCGGGGACCGCGTTCGACGAGTTCGAGCTCTGGCGGGAGCGGTATCCCGGAAGCCTCACCGCGCTCGAGGAGAACTTCGCCCGCTCGATGGAGGAGAAGGCGCGAAAGAAGAAGCGCTTCATACGCCTCATCGCCAGCGCGGCATTTCTTCTGATTACCGCCGTCGCGATCGCGATCGGAATCTCCCGCCAGCAGGCGGTGAATGCGCGCGATCGAGCGGAGGCGGCGAGGCTCCTCGCGCTCGCCGAGCTCAAGCTCCAGGAAGACCCGACGGAAGCCCTCGCCTTCACCATCGCGAGCCTCGAAGAGGCCGACACCGAGGAGGCGCGCGTCTTCGCGATGAAGGTCCTTTGGGAGGCTCCACCTGCTTTCGAGCTGGTCGCCGACTCGGAGGCTGTGCGAGCACCTGCCTTCAGCCCGGATGGAAAGTGGCTTGCCACCGCGGGACACACAACGGACGCTCTGGTCTGGTATGAGGACGGCAAAGGCCCCATCGTGCTCCCGGGCCACGAGACGAGTCCGCGCGGCTCCAACGTCGCCCAGTGGGCTTCGGAGGATCTGCTCGTGACGGGATCGGGCGGCATGATCGGAAGCCGAGCGCACCTGTGGTCCCTCCCTGAGGGAAAGCGGGTCCGGACGATCGATTTCGGCGGGCCTGGCTCCTGGCAGGTGGGGCCGCGGTTGCTCCTCGCAGCGACCCTCGAAAGCGGCTCGACAGAAAAGCCGGATCTCGGTCTCCTGCGGTCGTGGGCGCTCCCGGAAGGTGAGCCCGTGGTTCTTGGCCGCGTCGATTGGAGGGAACTCGGAACCTCAACGTCCTTCTTCGAGCCCGACGGCAGGAGCTGGCTTTACGCGAAGGATCGCGACCTGTTTTCCCGGCCGCTTCCGGTGGGCTCAGGACCGGACCGCCTCTTCGCCCGGCTCGGAGCGGAGCTCGAGGATTTTTGGCTCTCGATGGATTGGCTGGCCTTGGCCGACCGATCCGGGGAAACCCACGTTTGGTCGTATCCGACTGAGGGGCCGGCTCGGGAAGTTGAGATTCCAAAGCCGGACACGGCATCGTACGGGATGCGGCCCGATCCCTCCGGCCGGTGGCTAGCCGACAATGCGGGAGAGGACCAGGGTGTCCGTCTCTGGGACGTCAGCGCTTGGCAAGGAGCCCGGCCCCTTACGCTTCGACGCAGCGCATCCTGGTACGGCGCCGGGGGGACCTATCACCCAAAGGGCGACTGGGTCGTGCGCTCGACCCACAGTTTCAGCCGGCTGACCTTCTGGCCTCTCGGGAAGACCTATCCAACGGTGGTGGAAGGCTACACGAAGGTCATTCGACCCCTGGCCTTCAGCCCGGACGGAAAGTGGCTCGCCACAAACTGGGGCGATGGGCGGCTGCGCCTTTGGCCTCTCCCAGGAAGCGGTGCGAGCGAGGTGAGGTCGTTGGAAGTTCCCGAGCCCGAGGCGTCCGATCCAGTGACATCCTTCGCGTTCGACCCAATGGGCCGCTACCTGTTCGTCGCGGCGAACCAGGATCGCGTCTGGGTCTCGCCGCTCGATGGCTCGGCACCACGAAAACTTGAAGGGTTCTCTGAGGACACGATGCTCAATGCGGCCGCGGTCTCACCGAGCGGACGCCGGGGCGCCACCGCGTTCTGGTACGGTGGAGGCGAAAGGACGCTGCGGGTGTGGGATCTCGAAACCAGCGAGCTGCGGAGCTTCGAACTGCCGGAAAGTCAGGGCATCGGAAGCGAGGAGAGCGCTACGGGGTACGAGCGGGGAATCGAGAGCCTGGACTTCGCGGACGAATCCACACTCTACACGGCCGGTGATGGCGGGCTCCGCCGATGGAACCTCGAGACGGGCTCGAACGAGGTAGTCGCCGCAACCTCGCCCGGCTACGGAACACGAGGGTCGCTCCGTGCCGAGAGGGGCATCGCCATCATGGTCGAGACGCGATGGGGCCAGTGGAAGGCCCGTTCCAGAGTGCGGCTTCACGACTTGAGGAACGGCGTGTCGGAGGAGCTTACGAAGTTCGGCGAGCGTCCTGGAGCCGTCGCACTCGACTCGTCCGGCACCGTGGCGGCGACCGGAAGCCTCGACGGGACCGTGCGCGTCGGGCGCCTGCCCGACGGAGAACCCCATCTTCTCGTCGGGCACAGAGGTAGGGTCGACACGATTGCCATCTCCCCGGATCTCCGGTGGGTGGCCACGACGGGAGAGGACAACACACTCCGGCTCTGGCCGATGCCGGACTTCTCGAAGCCACCGCTCCACACCCTCCCTCACGACGAGCTCCTCGCAAAGCTGCGGTCCCTCACCAATCTGCGCGTCGTCCGGGATCCGTCGTCGGGCGCCGGGTGGAAAGTGGAGATCGGACCGTTCCCTGGCTGGAAGCACGTGCCGACCTGGTGATCCAGCAGAGCTGACGCGGGTTCACGGTCATATTTCAGCAAGCGTATCGAGGATGTTCAGACCAAGGGGGGGGCCTGTTCTGGTCGCATGAGCCCGGTTATCCGGGCGCCATCGTAGGAAGTCGCGGGTTCGGAGACGCGGCCCCCGCGCCGCCGATACCGATCCATCACGTCTTTCCCGTAGTCCTGCTCGGCGTGATAGAGGTTGTGGGATCGGCATCGCAATTCGATCCGTGCCGGGTCATGCGTGCCTCCGCGGCCAAAGGGGTCGAGGTGGTGGAATTCGAGGTTGCGGCACTCGGTGCAGCGCCTGCCCTTGCTGTCCACGAATCGGCAGCGATTCCCATCGCGCTTTCGCACGACGCGCCGCACCGCCGCCGGCATATACCGCGACGACGGAGTGGTATCGGTATCGGTCTCCTCGAGGGTCTTTCGCGGGTTCTTCGTAATCGCGTAGCGTTTGGCTTCGAGCCTTTCGAGCTTCTCAGTCACCGCGGCCTCGATGACGGCCGCGAGGTCCTCTCCCATGAGCGCCTGCAGGCGCTCAAGCTTGTCGCGAAGCTCAGCGCTCGCCGTGATCTGCACTCGATAGCGCTCCGGCCGGAGCGGCTCGACCACCGGAGGCGGAGGCGGCGGAGGAGGACTGGGGCGCACGGGAGCCTCAACTCTGTCTGGAAAGAGTTGGACGACCTGTGGTGGCGGCGCCGGCGGGGGAGTGGGAAGCTTTCGGATGACCGACGGAACGTCGGGCTTGGGCGCGAGCTCGGCCACGAGCTCCTCGATCTGACGCTTGGACTTGTGCGTGGCTCGGGCCAATACGTTTTCGCAGTTCTCGTCCGTGAGATGGGGTGCGAGGAGCGCGATGCCGCTCAGGTGCAGTCGGCCATCCCCGAGCATCGTGAGGAGCACGGGGTGCTTCCGTGCGGCGCGAGCGACGGCGATACGGAAGTACGACTCCGCCTCCGAAAGGTTCAAGACCTCGACGCAGTACGAGAACATGGACGAGCAAGCGTCCCTGGCGTACAGGCGGCGATGGTCGACCTCCCCGATGTGTGCGATGAGGTCCGCCTCGACCCGACGCGACTGCTGGGTAAGCTCGAGCAGGCGGTGGAGGAGCTCGTCATCCGCCATTGAAGAAAGCGACTCAAGTGTGTTTGTGTGCGTCATGGTTCTTGTATACCACGCACTTTTTTTCGCGCATGGGCGCGCTTCAGAGCGATGAAGAACGCACGAGACGACTTCGAAGGGTCCCTTCATCATTCGACGCTGCGGGAACGCCTTCAGCACAGTTCTGCGCGGGTTGTGGATGGCGTCCGCGAGTTTCCTCGAAGCCGCGCCCGAAAGTTGTCAAGGGAAAAATGACCGCAGGCGGTGCGGCCGCTATTTCGTGGGGGCCAGGCGCTCGACCTCCTCGGCCCAATTCTGGACGAGGTTGAGCTCGGTCGCGCCCGAGGAATCATCGCTCTGCACCATGATGAAATGTTCGCCGTCGGGAAAGACATCGTAGAAGCGGTTTCCAGTGAAGAGGTTGCTGGTCTCGTAGCGGCCGGAGAAGAGCACGATGGGTTTCGAAGCGGAGAACGCCGGAGTAGTCTCGATCCCGACCGACATCATCTCGTCTTCCTCACGATAGAAAAGCTCTCGTCCGCTGCGGGCCCAGCAGGGCTCGGTCCCGCCGTTGGTCGAGATCTTCCATCGAGCGCCCGAGTCGGGGAAAGGTTGAATGTAAATCTCATCCTGACCCGATTCGTCCGACATGTAGGCGAGGAATCGGCCGTCGGGCGATAGCTCGCCCCCACGCTCGTTGAAGCGAGTTCGAAGCCAAGGGCTCGGCTTCCTCTCGCCGTCCAAGGCAAGTGTCCATAGGTCGTTGCCCGTCGAAGGGTCGAACCGCGTGTACAACAACGTTTGGCTGTCGGGGGTCCAGGCATTGGCGTAAATTACATAAGAACTCGGCTCGGTGAGGGGCTCCGCCTCCAGGCTTCCGTCGGCCGGGCCGCGAAAGAGCTGATACTCAGGGAGCCTCGCGACAAAGGCGAGGCTCCGCCCGTCGGGGGTCCAGACAGGCGTGGCGGTGAGGCCTCTTTCGAAGGGAAGACGGGTGAGAGAATCACGGCCTATCTCATAAAGCCAGATGGATCGGGCCTGCATCCCTTCGTAGAGTATGAGCGCCAGTCGTTGCCCGTCTGGGGAAAGCCTCGGAGCCCCATAGGGGCGGCGTTCGGAGGTGATGGGGTTCACCGTTCCCTTCCGGTCGACCGAGACGAGCTGGCGTTCCCGGAGGAAAGTGTCCCGCAGGTAGACGAGAGTCCCGTCTTGCGCCACGTCGTACTGAGAATAGTTCCTGACCTGGACGAAAATCCCTTCGGCGATCGCCACCGCCTGAGCCCCCGCCTCCTGCGTTCGCGGGTCGAAGGGTACAGCGAAGAGAGTGCCCCCTTGGTTGTAGACCATGTGGCCGCTCGCGAGATAGGTCGGTGAGTCCCCGCTCTCCACTACCGTCTTTCGGACGCTGGTTTCGAGGTCCACCACTTGGATGACGGAGTCCACACTGTTCGGCTTCGATACCATCAGAACCGCACGCCCCCGGGGAGGAAGCGGGGACTGAGGTGGTCCTCGCCGGGCTCGGGCCGAGTCAAAGGTTCCGGGGCCCCGCCGTTCGCCGACACCCGGCTTAGCCCGGCATAGGTGGCTCCCTCGTAGACGATCACGTCTCCGTCGCCCCAGCTGCCGCCGCTCGGATTCGGAGCACTGGAGATCCCCTGAACCGGGCCTCCCTCGGTGCGAACCTTCTTGAGCTGACCTCCCGCGAAGAAGGCGAGCCACTTCCCATCGGGCGAGAAGAACGGACCGTAGCCTCCTTCGGTCCCGGCGATGGCGGAGGCCTCGAGCCCGCTCAGCTCCCGGAGAAAGAGCTTGCTCTCGCCCGCCCGGATTCCGGCGTAGACCACCCGGGCCCCGTCGGGCGAGATCGCGAGCGCCTTCATCGCCCTTGCCGGCGCGGGCAGGACGTCTCTGAAGTCGAGACGTGTGCGCACGACCTGACGGGACGGCGCTACACGCCACGGCGCCCATAGGGAGAGCGCCGCGACGCCCAATGCCGCGATCGCAATCGCCCACGGAGCCCATGGATTAACGCTTCGCTTCCTGACCGTGGCTTCAGGTGCTGTTGTCGCTTCTTCGATCTCGATCCTCACGTCCGCGGCGTCGTGAAGTCTCCGCGTTGGATCTTTCTGAAGGCATCGGCGCAGTAGTGTCCGTGTTGCTCCCGGAACGACTTCCCAGTCCGGTTCGTTCTTCAGAATCGCAGCGATCACGTCGGACGCGGTCTCGCCGGGAAAGGCTTTCTTCCCCGTGAGCGCCTCGTACATCACCGCCCCGAGCGCCCAGATGTCGGTTCGCGCATCGACTTTCTTCCCCCGCGCCTGCTCCGGACTCATGTACGAAGCCGTCCCCAGAACCACTCCCGCTCGCGTCGCTCCGTAGGTGTTCGTGGGCGACTCCGAGAGCTCCCCCTCCCGAGAATCGTCGTCGAGTGCTTTCGCCAGCCCGAAATCCAGAACTTTGACGTTCCCTTCCGGCGTCACCTTCACGTTCGACGGCTTCAAGTCCCGATGAACGACCCCGTTCCCGTGCGCCGCCTCGAGCGCTTCCGCCATCTGACCGAACAACGGCAGCACCTCATCGAGAGGAATCGGACCTCGCGACAAACGCTCGGCGAGGGTTTCGCCCAGGACCAGCTCCATGACCAGGAAAGAAGCGCCGTCGATTCTTTCAAGCCCGTGGATGGTGGCGATGTGGGGATGATTCAACGAAGCGAGCAAGCGCGCCTCGCGCTCGAACCGCGCGAGCCTCTCGCGATCCGTCGCCAGGGATTCCGGAAGTGTCTTGATCGCCACTTCCCGGTCGAGCGTCGTATCGCGGGCGCGATAGACCTCGCCCATGCCGCCACGCCCGATCAAGACTTCGATCTGGTAGCGCCCGAGACGGACGCCCGGCTGGACGACCATAAGAGTGCGGCGATTCTAGACGAGCACGGACTGAGATCTCCACCGCTTCGTCATGAGCTTCGCACCAGCCCTCGGGGATCGAGGCGGTCCCGAAGGCCGTCTCCGAAAAGGTTGAATCCGAGAACGGTCGTGAGGATCGCGATCCGCTGTCGACAACGACGCGCGATACGCTTCACTCAGAGGATGAAGAACGATTCCTGACCACCGGGCTTTCGAGCGAGAAAAGGGTGTTGATCGTCTGGCACACCGAGCGCGACAATGGAATACGAATCATCGGTGCCCGTGATGTGACAACGCAGGAGCGGAGAGTTTATGAATCCGGAGAATGATACACAAGCCGACGACATGAGGCGCGAGTACGACATTCGCGGGGGGGTTCGAGGCAAGTACTTCGAACGGTATCGCCAGGGAACGAACGTCGTGTTGCTCGAGCCGGACGTGGCCGCCGTGTTCCGGAGCTCCGAGGCCGTCAATCGAGCGCTGCGCGAGCTGATAGAAATCGCCAGAAGGCAGACCGAAGCTGCCGCGCGCGAGGGTTCGAAGTAGCTTCCCCACTCGTCTCCGATCGACCTCCGGTCATCCTTCCTTCACGGCTATTACTTGGACAAGCCATGAAACGCCCGGCGACACAATTTGCGTTGTGCCTTGAGAATGCTGGGAACGAAGCCTCGCTGATTCTGGGCAAGGTTTATCGAATTCTGCCGGATGCGCGAGCAGCCAAGGACGATCTCGTACGAATCGTCGACGAGAGCGGGGACGATTACCTTTTCGACAAAGCTCAGTTCGCTTTCGTCGACTTTCCGCTAGCTGTACGGAAGAAGATTCTCGCTCTTCAAAAAGCCGGCTGACAAAGCCAGCCTTGTCATGAGCTCCGCACGAGACCTCGGGGATCGAGGCGATCCCGAAGGCCATCTCCGAAAAGATTGAAGCCGAGAACGGTCACCAGGATCGCGAGGCCCGGCGCCGTCGAAAGCCACATGTGGCTTCTCAGGTAGCGCATCCCATAGGCGAGAGTCCAGCCCCAGGTAGGCGCGGGCGGCTCGACTCCGAATCCGAGAAAACTCAAGCCGGACTCGGCGACGATCGCCGTGCCGATGCCGAGGGTTGCGAGGACGGCGAGGGGGCCGAACGCACGGGGCAGGATCTGCCGGAACATGAGATTGGCGTGGGTCGCGCCGAGAGACCTCGCCGCGGTCACGTAGTCGCGTCGCGACTCGGAGAGGGTGATCGCTCGAACGAGGCGCGCGTACTCCGTCCAGAAGATCGCGGTGAGGGCCAGGGTGACGCTCGAAACGCCGGGGCCGAGAACCGCGACCAGCGCGAGGGCGAGGATGAAGGGGGGAAAAGCGAGGAACAGATCGACGACCCGCATGAGCAGGAGATCGAGGAGCCCTCCGAAGTATCCGGAGGCGAGTCCCACCAGAGTACCCAGGATGAGCGCTGCCGCGACGGAAGTGAGGGCGATGGTGAGAGAGATTCTCGACCCGAAGGCGACCCGGGCCCAGAGGTCGCGTCCGAAGTTGTCGGTTCCAAGCCAGTGCGAGGTCGAGGGCCCTTTGAGCCGCGCCTCCATGTCCATTTGCTCGGGCGAGTGGCGTGTGAGCCAGGGAGCGAAAATCGAGACAGTGACCACGAGGACGACCACGAGGCTGCCCGCAGTGAGCGGAAGGCTTAATCTGCGGATGGGCCACCTCCGGCTTCGATCCGGATGCGAGGATCCAGCACTCCGTAGGCGAGGTCGAGGGCGAGATGGAGGGCGAGGAAGATCGTCGCGAAAACCAGGACGATTCCCTGGATCAGTGGAAAGTCGCGCTGCGAGATGGCGGTCACCGCGAGCGTCCCGAGCCCGGGCCAGCCGAAGACGCTTTCCGTCAGAACCGAGCCCCCGAGAAGCGTTCCGAATCGGACCCCGAAAACGCTCACCACCGGAAGGAGAGCGTTTCGGAGGGCATGGGCGACGACTCTCCAATCGGGAAGCCCGCGCGCGCGGGCGCCACGCACGTAGGCTTCGTCAAGCGTATCGAGAAGGGACGCCCGTACGAGACGGCTCGCGATGGAAGCGAGCCCGAGGCCGAGCGTGAGGGCCGGAAGGACGAGATGCGCGAGGGAGCCCCTGCCCACGGCCGGAAACAAGCCCCAATGCACGGCGAAGAGCGCCGAGAGCAGAATTCCGAGCCAGAACACCGGCATCGAGACCCCGAGCTGGGCGAAGACCATGACCGCGAGATCGGCGAGCGAGCCCCGCTTCAAGGCGGAGATCACACCCAGCAAACCGCCGATCGACACACCGAACAGGAGCGCCGCGAGCGCGAGCTCCAGAGTCGCCGGGAGTCTCTGCGCGATGAGCTCCGAGACCGGCGCCCTTTGGAACAGCGACATGCCGAGGTTGCCCGTCGGGAGGCCTTCGAGGTAGCGCGCGAGCTGCACGGGCCAGGAGAGGTCGAGTCCGAGCGCGTGCCGCATCTCGGCCACGTTCTCCGGCGTCGCGTTCTCCCCGAGGAACACCACGGCGGGGTCTCCGGGCACGAGTCGAAGGAGCGCGGAGACGACGACCGCCACTCCAAGGAGCGTGACAACGAAGACGAAAAGCCGCCGAGCGATATAGCGCAACACGTTCAGTCGCGGAGGCCCCGAAGCATGCCTCGGGGGTCCGCCTCGAATCCTTCGACGCGCGGGGACTGGAACGCGTGATAGCCCTGATAGGAGAGGACGTAGTAGGGAACCTCGGCGGCCACGATTGCGGCCAGCTCTCGATAGAGGGAAGCTCGTTCGCTTCGGTCCAGCGTCGAACGGCCCTTCTCCAGAAGCTCGTCGACCTTCGGGTTGCGGTAGCGCCCCCAGTTGAGGCCACCCTCAGAGTGAAACTGATCGTAGAGCCCCTTGTCGGGATCGACGAGCTGCGTCCAGCCGAGGAGAATGACGCCGAAGTCGGAAGCGTCGCGCCGCACGGAGAAGCTGGGCCAGTCGGTGATGCGCAAGCGGACCTCGACTCCGTGGCTCTTCAGCTGGTTCTGGAGGTACTCGACGGTCTGCACGCGATTCACGTCCTCGCCGTGCGTCCCGAGCTCGAACGCGAGCTTCTGCTCTCCGCGCTCGCGGACGCCGTCGCCGTCCAGGTCCCGGAAGCCCAGCTCGTCGAGGAGCGTCTCCGCACCCTCGGGATCGTAGGCCGGCTGGGTGACGTCGGGCGAAAACGCCCAGGAAGAAGGGAGGAGGACCGAGCGCGCCCGGGCGTCGCTGTGTTCGTAGATACGCTTCAGGATCGTCTCCTGGTCGATGAGCATCCCGATCGCGCGGCGAACTCCCGGCTCGTCGAGGGGGGGCCTCGAGGTATTGAAGTTGAAGTAGGTGATCGCAGGGCCGCTCTCGAAGTGCCCTTTGAACCGCGGGTCGGCGGAAAGTCGACGGATGTCCTGGGGCGAGAGAGGAGACTGGATGAGGTCGAGGTCGCCCGCCTCGAACGCCTGGGCGCGGGCGGTGTTGTCGGGGACGACCACGATCTCGATCTGGTTGACGCTCGGCGGTCCGCCCCAATAGTCTCGGTTGGCTTCTAGAAGAATCTTGCTCCCTCGCTCCCATCGTTTCAGCCGGTAGGGTCCGGTTCCGACGGGACGACTTCCGAGCCTCTCGATATTGTCCGCGTCGCCCGGCACGATGCCGACGTCGAGGTAGCTGAGGAGAGGCGCATAGGGCTTCTCGAGGTGGATGACCACGGTATGCGCGTCGACCGCCTCCACCCTTACAATCGGCTCGTAGAGAGAGCGAAGCGGGGCGCCGAAGCCGGGATCGAGGAGCGTCTCGAGGGTATGGACGACGTCCTCGGACGTGAGAGCGCTCCCGTCATGGAATCGGACGTCTTCGCGGAGGTGGAATACCCACCGAGTCGGCTCGGGGCTCTCCCACGATGTCGCGAGCGCCGGGACCGGTGTCAGGTCGCGATCGAGGCGGATGAGGCCGTCGTAGAGCAGATCGACCACGCGGTACGACGTGGTGTCGCGCATCAATCGAGGATCGAGGGAAGAGGCATCGACGTCGGTTCCGACGCGAATCGCGGTCGGCGACCCCGACGGGGCGCACCCGGCGAAGAGGAGCAGAGCCGCGATAAATCGCATCTCGAATCGGGTATGTTACGAAACTCATCGCGGCTTCGCCACGTAAACCTCCCTGGGCTCGGAAAACAGTTGAATTCAATTATTTGAATAGAGGAGTCAATTCTATGAATCGACGTCGTGGCATCGCCACTGCTGTGTGCTTTCTCTTGTGCGCGCATCTCGGCCTCGCGGCCGAGCGGAAGTTCGAGTGGAAAACGGAGTCGGCCGAGGCCAAGAGTCTCCTCGCCGATCTGCAGGCCCGTATCGAGAACTTCGAGGCGGGACCGCACCTTGCGGAGATCGCGCGCAAGATCGTCGCCGCCGATCCCGAATTCGCCATGGGGGAGTACTACCTGTCGGCGGTGGCGCCGCCGAACGAGGGCCAGGCTCATCTCGACAAAGCGGTCGAGCTCTCGAAGAACGCCTCCGAGGGAGAGCGCCGTTTCATCGAGGCCATGGTGGTAGCGCGCGCGAACCAGGGAGCCAATTTCGCCGACGGCATCCCCCTTCTCGAGAAGGTCGCGGCTGACTATCCGGGAGAGCGGCTGACGTACATGCTCCTCGGCCAGCTCTATCAAGGCTCTAACGACAGCGTCAAGGCGAGGGCCACGTTCGAGAAAGCTCTCTCTGTCGGGCCTCCGAGCGCGCGCGCCCGCTCCTTTATCGCGAATGACGATCTCCTGCACGAGAAGTATGCGGAGGCGCGCGCCACCTTCGAGACCATCGAGCGCCAGCTTCCCAAGGAATCGCTCCCGTTCCTCATTCGTTACGGCGTTGCCTTCAGCTACCTCTATGAAGGGCATCCCGAGCCGGCGGTCGACGCTCTTGAAAAATACCTCGCCGCATATCGAGAGAGCGGCGCGAGCCAGGGTTTCCCTGACGTCTTCATCTGGAACTCCATCGCGCGCATCCACCTCGAGAACGGCAACACCGCGGAGGCGATGAAGGCCTATGAGAAGGGCTACGAAAGCGTCCCCGGGTCGACCCTTCCCGAAGACCAGAAGCAGGTGTGGTACGGCCGCCTGCTGCACGGCAAGTGCCGCACCCTCGCCAAAATGGGCAAGCACGAGGAGGCCTGGACGGAAGCGGAGAAAGTGCGAAAGATGATCGAGGAGGGCGGGGAAGCGGGAACGCAGTATCTTCCCGCCTATCACTACCTCGTGGGCTACTTGAAGCTCGAGCGGGGCGAGATCGACGAGGCCGTCGAGCACCTGGAGAAAGCCAACCCGCAGGATCCTTTCCACCGGCTACTACTCGCGCGCGCTTACGAGCGCAAAGGGGAGAAAGAGGCCGCGCGGAAAACGTATGCGGAAGTCGTGGCCTCCATGGCCAACGGCATCGAGAGGGCTCTCGCGTACCCCGAGGCGAAAAAGAAGCTCGCGACGCTCTGAGTTTCGGACTGGCTCCCGGCCCCGCGATCTGCGACGATCAAGCCGGTGGCGGTATGGTTGCGGTTCGCGGGCTCCGGAGCTCGTGGGTTTAGTCTCCTCGAGGTTCTCCTCTCGCTCGCGATCACCCTCGTGGTGATGGCGCTCGTGGGCCAGACCATGAGCCACGTGGCGCGGATCTACGAGCGAGAGAGCGAGCTTGCGGTCAGCTCCTCGGCGATAGCACTCGCTCTCGACGACATCACCTACGAGCTTTCGATGGTGGGACAGGGATTGGGCGAGGGCCCGTCTGCCGTCGTTCCTAAGAACGCGGGCTCGGAAGTGACGCGCGAGGCCCTGACGCTCCGGTCGAACCCCGAGGTGTCCGCGAGCCCGCTCCGAACCGAGCTCGTAGCGGGAGAGGACGTCGGAATCGACCCCAACTCGGGGTTCGACAAGGGAGCGCACGTCCTCCTGACGAACTGGATGGGCGGGGGCGAGGCCGCGGTCGTCGTGCGATCCACGGGAAACTCCGTCGCCCTGAGCCCGCTTCTGGAAAGCGAGGCCGGTTTCGGTAGCTCGTTCACACCGAACCTGGGCGCGAGAATCCTCGGCCTCCGCGAAGTTCGCTACTTCCTCGGGGAGCCGAGAGAAGACGGACGGAGAGAGCTCGTCAAGGAGACCGTCGGGGTGGGGGCGCGAGTCCTCACCCGCGACGTCCTGTCCCTCGGCTTCGAGTATCTCGACTCCGAGAGCGAGGTCATCTCACTCACCCAGGTAGAAACGACTTCAGACCTCGCGTCGGTTCGGGTGACGCTTCGCTATCTTCCGGGCGAGAGTGAGCTCGGGCCGAGGCAGCTTGCGACGAGGGTCGCGCTCGAGCTCCGCTCCGGGAATATCGACTTCGAGAGACCGGATTTCGGGTTCCGGCTCTCGCGGGTTTTCTATCCCCTCGACAACCCAGCGGGCGTCGCTTCCCGCATCGGCTCCCGCTTCGCGCTCATCCTCGCCTCGGGCAAAATCCCGACCCAGGACCCCGCCTACCTCTACACCTTCGAGATGGAGAAGCGGTTCCTGAGCGCGAGCGTCGACGACGTGATCTTTCTCGAAGACGTTCGAGCGCCGGTCTCTCTCACTTTCGGACCCGAGGGCGGCCCTCTCGCCGGGTCGCTCTTCGTCGCCGCGTGGGGCCTTCGTATCGGCAACCTCTCCCGCATCGCTCCCGACGCCCTCGGCGGGCTCTCCCGCGAGTCCGAGGTCACGACGTTCGAAGGCACCGATGCCATCGCCCAGGCCGGAGGCATCGCCTTCGGGGCGGACGATGCCCTCTATGTGGCAAGCCAGGAGAAGGGGGCGGTGTTTCGATTCGCCTTCGGCCCCCAGGGAAAGCCGGGAAAACCCGAGCGGCTGTTCCGGCTCACGGGAACACCGGGAGCGCTGGTTGCGGGCACCGACGGACATCTCTACTTCCTCATGAACCACGGCCAGCAGGGCTCGCTCTGGAAGATGGCGTTCGACGAGACGCTCTCCCCGCAAGAACCGGTACGGATCGCGGCGCTCCCCGGTCTCGCCGTTTCCCTGACCCGCGATCCGATTTCGGGCGACCTCTTCGCTCTCGTACGGGACCCGACCGCGGATTTCGTCGTCATCGAGCTCAGCCGAGCGTCTCTGAAGGGCCTGGCGAAGCCGAGGCGACTCTTTTCGCTGCGGGAGTGGCGCGACGGCCTCCTGGACGTCAAGACCGACCCTCGCGAGCTCCCGTTTGCGATTGAAGGGGTCGAAGCACTCCCGAGTCTCGAAATCGAGGAGCTCGATTTCCTTTCGTTCGACTCGTTCGGCTCGCTCTACATGGGATGCCGGAAGACGAGCCTGGTGCTGAAGTTCGAGCTCGATCGGCCCTCGGGCCGCTACGTCATCGGGCTTGCGGCGGGGGTGGTGGAGCGGGGCGAGGGTCTCTCGCCCTCGATTCGGATGCACGCGTGGAAAAAAACCATTTTCTGAGCCGCGAGGAAGGGGCGGCCCTGGTGACGGTGCTCGTCGCCATCATCGTGCTCCTGCCGCCGACGATCGTCCTCGCGACCCTCGCTCTCCGGTGGCAGCGACAGTCGATCGACTTTCGGGATCAGATCGCGCAGGAACTCGCCGCCGAAGGGGTGCTCGAGGAGGCCCGGGCGCGTCTCTCGGGGAGCGGGATCGATCTCTCTCCGAACGCGGGCACCACGTTCGTGCCCCGGGACATCGATGGTCTCGACTCCGACGTTCGGGTGTCGCGCGCCGAGGACGTGTTCCTGTCGGTGGACGGACGCGTCCTCGAGGGCCTCGCCGCGACGAGCGTCGATCTGAACGCGACCGGCACCGACGCCGAGGGTCGCGTGGTCTATCAGTTCCGCAAGGTCGAGATCTACCTGGTCGAGATCGACGTCTCCCGTCGCGCCTCGCTCCCGCCTCTCAAGCTCTACGGCGTTCTGGCGAAGCTTCCCGACGGGAGTCTCCAGACTCTGGGTTTGACGCGCCGCCGGTAAAACCGCTACATTTGTTCAAACAGTTCCTACTTCACCCAGATTCACTTCGTTTTTCGAGCGCGAAACCAGGGAGGAGGCCGCTCTTTGCTGACCCTCACCTATCTCGGCCTCGCTTTCCTCGGCGCGGGCTACCTCCTGTTCTCTGTGTTCTTGGGGCACTTCGACGCTGGAAGCGGCGACGGCCACGCGGACGGCGGCCACGACGGCCACGACGGCGGCGACGCCCATATGAACTACGGGGTCGATGCCGGCGGTCACGCGTCGGCTTCGGCTCACGCACCGCACGCGGCCGAGTTCCATTTTCCGTTTTTTTCGCCTCTCGCGCTGGCGACACTTTTCGCCTGCATCGGCGGCTACGGCCTCATCGCGCTCCATGGATTTCGCATGGAAGACGCGACCAGCATCCTGGCCGCGATCCCCGCGGCGGTCATCACCGCCTACCTCGTCACCTACGCCGGCTGGCGCATCGCCGGGAGCTCTCGCGGCTCGAGCCAGATTCGGCTCCAAGACCTGGTGGGCGTCCATGCCGAGGTGATTACCCCCATTCCGGCCGGCGGCCTGGGAGAGGTGGCCGCGCTCGTGGGAGGCCAGCGTTACACCGGTGCCGCCCGAGAGGCGCACGGACGAGA
>CAZKNR010000194.1:0-10468 GCA_964553925.1 uncultured Acidobacteriota bacterium | reverse complement strand
TGCCGGAGGCCGCCCTCATCGCCGCCCTCATCCGTTCTCCCAACTCGTCGAACCCCTTCAACCACCCTGAGGCCGCTCTCGGCCGCCGGAACGTGGTGATCGACCAGATGCAGAAGAGGGGGCTTCTTACCGAGGCGGAGGCGGCCACCGGGAGAGGGACCCCGCTCGGTCTCGTCGAAGGCGCGGTCGACCAGGGGGAGGCTCCGTATTTCATCGACGCGCTCCGCGGAGAGCTCCTCGCAACCTACGACGCCGCTCGGATCCCCTCCCTCGGCCTTCGCATCCAGTCGACGATGGATCGGCACCTCCAGAGTGCGGCGCAAAAGTCTCTCGTCGAAGGACTGGAGGAGATCAAAGGCAAGCTTCCGCGCGGCGCTCATGGCCCACCTCAAGCGGCGCTCGTAGCCATGCGGCCCGCGAATGGAGACGTCCTCGCCCTCGTGGGAGCACGGAGCTACGGCGCGAGCCAGTTCAACCGGGCGACCGAGGCCCGCCGCCAGCCGGGGAGCGCGTTCAAGCCCTTCGTCTACCTCGCCGCCTTCGAGCACGATTCTACTCTCGGCCCCACGACGACGGTCAAAGACGAGCCCAGAACGTTTCGGCAAGGGGGCCGCTCGTGGACCCCATCCAACTACACGGGCCGGTTCGAGGGCACGGTAAGCTACCGCAGGGCGCTCGCGCTCTCGCTCAACGTCGCGACCGCGAGCGTGGGAGAGAAAGTCGGATTCGAGCGGGTCGTCGAGCTGTGGCATTCGATAGGGATGGAGAGCCGGATCGAGCCCTACCCTTCCCTGGTTCTCGGCTCGTTCGAAGTGTCGCCCCTCGAGCTCGCGACTGCCTTCGCGGTTCTCGCGGACGGGGGTAAGAGAGTCGAGCCTCGCTTCTTCACCTCCGTCGAGGACGCTTCGGGCAACAAGGTCGCCGAGAACCGGCCGCGCTCCCGGAGCGTGGTCTCACCCGAGAGCGCCTATCTCGTCACGGACATGCTCCGGACCGCGATCGACGCTGGCACCGGAAGGGAGATCCGCTCCCGGGGCCTCACCGTCGACGTCGCGGGAAAGACCGGCACCACCAACGACACCAGGGACGCGTGGTTCGTGGGCTACACGCCGGAGCTCCTCGCGGTCGTCTGGGTGGGCTACGACGACAACCGCGAGCTCGGTCTCTCGGGGGCTGAAGCCGCTCTCCCTATCTGGGCGCGCTTCATGAAGGCCGCTCTCGCCGGAGGCGACAGGGACTCGTTCATCCCTCCCGCGGGCATCGTCGCGGCCGAGATCGACCCCGCGACGGGAAAGCGCGCGACGAAGAGCTGCCCTCGGCGCGTACGAGAAGTCTTTAGGAAGGAGGCAGCACCTCGGGAGATGTGCCCCCTGCACGGCTAGCTGCTAAGCAGCTAGAAAGACCGAAGTCCTGGGGCCGGCTTCTGGGGGGGAAACGCAACAGGCGAAGTCACTCCTTCACGTAGCAGGGGTAGTCCCGTTGCGCGCGAGCCACGGCCTGGGTATCGATCTCGTAGAATGCGACTGGAGTCGCTTCCGAGGTCTGAACCGCGAGCTCGCCTTCGGCGGTCACGACCATTCCCGCCCCTCCAAAGAGCTGCCCGCGCGAATCCGTGCCGCCGCGGTTCGATGACAGGACGTAGCAACCCGAGACGAGGGCCGCCATCCTCATCGCCACCGTCCACCTTGGCACCGAGGTTTTCGCCGTGGCGCGGGGAACCCAGATAACCTGGGCGCCTCCCTGACGGTACTCGCGCGCGCGCTCGTTGAACATGAGCTCGGTGCAGATGAGAAACCCTCCTCGAACTTTTCCCGCCGGCGCCACGCGGAAGTGCCTCTCCCCCCCTTCGAACCAGCGGGCTTCGTAGTAGCCCTCTTCGTCGGGGAAGTACTGCTTGGTGTGGATGCCCTTGGCTCCGTCCGCATTCGTCCAGACGAACGCCTCGTTGACGCGCTTGCCTTCGTCTTCGCGCGGACGCGAGCCGAGAACTACGGGCGCCCCAAGCTCGCCGAGGCTGGAAAGCGCCTCTTCATGAATCGCGCAGGCCTGTTTCCAGGCCCCCTTGTTGAAAGACACCCCCGCCGCGATCCACCGTCCGAAGGGCATTTCGTTGAGAAGGAACAGGTCCGGGGCCTCCCGGGTCACCGTCCGACAGAGCTGGCTCCACTCCGTCGAGCCGGGGAGGAGCTCCGGAGGGGACTCGCAAACGCCGACCTTGACCTTCGCCATGTCTGACTCTCCTCCCGCCTGTGGGGATACATACTACAGCGTCCTCGGGGGAACGCCCACAGCCGGGATCACGGCCGCTTGACGGCGCGCGCCTCAGAATGGAATCACCATGAAGAGCGAGCTCGACCTGGTGCGGGAGTTCTCCGAGCTGAACGAAGCGAAGGTAGACTCGTGGGGCACTCTTCCCGCCCTGTCGGAGAAACGCTTCCGCGAGCTGAAGGCCTATTTCGACGATCTGATGCACCGTCGGTCGAGCGACCGCATACCGCCGGTCGATCGTCACGAGACCTTCGAGATCCGGAGCGCGGTCACGGGACGCTCGCAGCTTAGGATTCCGGCCGCCATGAGTCTCTTCCTCTGCCATGACGACGCTTACGCTCCCGCACGCTCGGTCAACTTGAGCCGCGGCGGTCTCTTCCTCGGCTCGGACGTCACGCTCCGGCGGGGAGACCGCATGACGCTCTACATGCCCAATCTCGGCCGCGGATACGAAAGCCTCTTCGAGACGACGGTCGACGTCGTCTGGGCCGCCCGTGACCGCCGGGCCACTCAGCGGGGAATGGGCGTGAGGTTCGAGGATCTTCAGCCGGGGGCCGCGGAGCAGCTCGACGATTTCGTCGTCGCGTTTCTGCGAGATCGGATCTCGAAGTCAACGCCCGTGGGTCATCGGCCGGGCTGGCTCGCCGAGCGCCGCATCATCGTGTAGCTTCCGGGGCGAGCTCAGGCGCGGGTCGGACGCGGGCGGCGAGAAGCGATACCCCGAAGACCACGACCCCCGCGACCTCGAACGGAACGCTCGGGCCCAGCTTTTCGAACGCGACGCCTGACCAGATCGGCCCGAAGATGCGCGCGATTCCCCCGAAAGCCTGCTGGACTCCCAGAACCTGGCCGAGCTCCGTCCGGTCGCAGCGCTGAGTGAGGAGCGCGCTCGTCGCGGGAAAGAGGAGCGCCGTTCCGATGGGCACGAGGAGCATCACGGGAATGAAGGTCGCGAGGTGCTTCGGCAGTGGAAAGGCGGCGAGGCCGAGCGCGAGGAGGAGCGCGCCGGCCCTCATGAGGCGGACTTCCCCGAAACGGCTCACCAAGGTTCCGAGGAGTCCAGCGCGCATGAAGACCGAGACCGCGCCCAGAATCGGGAAGATGTAGCCGATGTCCGCCTCGTCCAGACCAAAGCGCTCCCTCAAAAAAAGCGCGAGGACCGCGGTCATCGAGCTGAACGCGGTCATGGCGACGGCGTAAATCACGATGAGCTCCGACGCTTCTCTTCCCGGGTGCCGGAGCGTCTCCCACACCATCGCGGATATGGAGCGCCGTTCGCCCGCCACGGTGGATTCCGTGGTGGGGGCCTTCGACTCGGGCAGGAGCTTCCACGCGCATACGAGGTTCACGAAACAAAGACCCGCGGCGAGAAGGCCGGGGGTATGCGGACCGAAGAGCCAGACCGCCGAGCCTACGACAGGACCGATCATGACCCCGGTGTTGGTCGCCGCCGACAGCCAACCAAGCGCTTTCGCCCGATCCTTGGGCTCGACCGAATCTCCGATATAGGCTTGCATCACGCTGGTGGTTCCGCCGCTCGCTCCCTGGACGATCCGCGAGAGGAACAGCATCGCGATCGAATCGGCGAAGGCGAAAACCAGAAACGCCAGGCAAGAGCCCGAGAGGCTGACGAGCAGAGCCGGCCTCCGGCCGAAGCGGTCCGACATTCGTCCCCATAGCGGCGAAGCCGCTACCTGAGCAACGGAGAACGAGGCGACCATGAGTCCGATGACGGTGGGGCTCGCCTGGAGCCGCACGGCGTAGAGCGGCAGGAGGGGAAAGACCATCGCGTAGCCGAGCATGTCGACGAACGCGTTGAGGAGCAGGACCCACAGTTTGCGGAAGCTCACGAGGTTTTGCTAGATTTGCCGGGTCCCGATTGGGCGATTAACTCAGTGGGAGAGTGCTACCTTCACACGGTAGAAGTCGCAGGTTCAAATCCTGCATCGCCCACCATTCTTAAAACATGGGCGCAGTATAGCGCCCCTCAGAGTGCCGCGAAGTCGGTGAGCGTCTTGAACTCCTGGTATCGCTGGTAGACCTCGTCGCGAGTGAGCCGGAGGAGCCGCTCCGTACCCAGGTCCTCGACAGAGAACGACCCGAGGACGCTTCCGAAGATGATCGCCTGCCGGACGGCCCGATCGTCCAGGGTCTCGCGCGTCGAGAGATAGCCCATGAAGCCGCCGGCAAAGCTGTCGCCGGCGCCCGTCGGATCGACGACGGTCTCGAGCGGGAACGAGACGGTGGCGAACCGCTCGCTTTCCCGGAAGCAGAGGACGCCGTGCTCGCCCCGTTTGACGACCAGGGTCCGAGGGCCCATGGCGCGGATCCTCGCGGCGGCCTTCACCAGGTTGTGCTCGCCCCCCAGCTGCCGCGCTTCCTCGTCGTTGATGACCAGGACGTCGATCTTCGAGAGCATCTCCCGAAGCTCATCCGGGGTGCGCTCGATCCAGTAGTTCATGGTGTCGGCGCCGATGAGCTTCGGAGAGCTTACCTGCCTCATCACGTCCACCTGAAGCGTCGGGTGGATGTTCGCGAGGAAAACCAGGGAGGAGCGCCGGAAGTGCTCGGGTATCGTGGGCTTGAAGCTCTCGAATACTCCCAGATCGGTGAAGAGCGTCGTCCTCTGCGTCAGATCCTGGCTGTACTCCCCTCCCCAGCGAAACGTCTTTCCCCGGGCGGTCTCGAGCCCCGAGAGATCCACCGATCGCCCTTCGAAGACCCTGCGGTCCTCCTCGGTGAAATCATCCCCTACAACAGCGACGACGTTGACCGGGGTGAAGAACGACGCCGAAAGCGCGAAGTAAGTCGCGGCCCCTCCGAGGACTCGATCCGCTTGCTTGGTGGGAGTCTTCAGGACATCGAATGCGACCGAGCCGACGACGAGAATCGACATGTCGCGCTATTTCAAGTACTTCCCGATGATGGGCGCGAGGTCTCGCTTCACCTTCTCCGGGATGTGATCGGGTTGTGTGATGATGGCGTTCTTGAGCGAGTGCGCGTGGGGCGTGGCCACGCTCAGATCGAGCGCCTTCACCGTGCGGGAGATGATCTTGTGCGCCGCATCGGCGTTCTTCGTCAGGTTGGCGATGATCTGCTCCACCGTGACCGAGGCGTGGCTCACGTGCCAGCAGTCGTAGTCGGTCACGAGCGCGAGCGTCGCGTAGCTCATCTCCGCTTCCCGGGCGAGCTTCGCCTCTTGCAGGTTGGTCATCCCGATGACGTGGGCGCCCCAGGATCGATAAAGCTCGGATTCCGCCAATGTCGAGAACTGCGGCCCCTCGATGCAAACGTAGGTGCCGCCCCGATGCGGCCGCGGCCCGGCGTCCAGGGTGGCCTCGTAAAGGAGCTTCGAAAGCCTCGCGCAGAACGGGTGCGAGAACTCGACATGGGCGGCGATGCCGTTTCCGAAGAATGTCGAGATCCGCCCGCGCGTGCGATCGATGAGCTGATCGGGGATGACCACGTCCAGCGGATGGATGTCCTCTTTGAGCGAGCCCACGGCGCTCGCGGAGATGATGTGCTCCACTCCGAGGAGCTTGAATCCAAAGATATTCGCGCGAAAATTTAGCTCGCTCGGGAGAATGCGGTGTCCGACCCCATGTCGGGCGAGAAACGCGACCGGTTTTCCCTCGAGCTTTCCCACGACGTACTTGTCCGAGGGATTTCCGAAGGGAGTTTCGAGGCGAACCTCCTCGACGTCGGCAAGTCCCGCCATCTGATAGAGGCCGCTTCCCCCGATGACCCCGATTTTCGCTTCCGCCATCTTGCTCTGGCTCCTCCAACGAGCGCGGTACTCTATACCGCCGCCGTCGCGGCTTGCAAGGTCACCTCTGTTTCAGCTCGACGAGGACCCCGTGCGTCGACTTCGGATGGACGAACGCGACGAGATGCCCTCCGGCGCCCGGCCGCGGCTTCTCGTCGATGAGCTTCGCCCCCTGGGCCGCGAAATCCGCGAGGGACTTCTCGATGTCGTCGACCTCGAAACAGACGTGGTGCATCCCCTCGCCGCGCTTTTCCAGGAACGACGCGACGGTCGAATCCGCCCCCAAGGGCTCCAGGAGCTCGAGGTTCCCCTCGCCCACCGGGAGGAACAACGCCTTCACTCCAAACTCGGGGAGATCATACCGGGCGCCTCTCTCGAGTCCGAGAAGCCCCCCGAAGCGATTCGCCGCCTCTTCGAGGCTCCTGACCGCGATGCCAACGTGGTGGATCTTCATGTCGACCCGCGATAGCCGGCTTTGCCTGAGCCGTCGCTCTCCGCGGGCGGCGCGCTCGGCGCCGATCCGCACCGCGTCGGAGAGAAGCTCCGTAACTCCCTCCCCCCGGGTGGCGGTCGTTCTTCGGACCGGCCTCTCCCCCGCGACTCCGAGGAGGTCCGTTTCCAGCAGGTCCGCGCCCTCGCGGTCCGACTTGTTCACCACCAGAACGTCGGCGATCTCGACGATTCCCGACTTGGCGGCCTGGATCTCATCTCCGAACCCTGGCGCAAGAACGAGGAGCGTCGCGTCGGCCGTCCCTACGACCTCGATTTCGTCCTGGCCAGCGCCGACGGTCTCGAGCAGGATGAGGTCCTTCCCCGCCGCCTCGAGCAGGACCAGGGCCTCGAACGCCGCGCCCGCGAGTCCTCCGACGTGGCCGCGGGTCGCCATGCTGCGGATGAAGATCGATGAATCGAGGTCCATCCGCGCGCGATCACCGAGTAGGGCCCCTCCGGAGACGGGTGAGGTGGGGTCGATGGCGAGGATCGCCACCGTCCTTCCGACCGCGCGGGCCTCCCGCGCGAGAGCCTCGGCGAGGGTGCTCTTGCCGACGCCCGGAGGCCCGGTGATCCCGACAATCACGGACGGCACGGACGGCACAGCCGGAACGCCAGGGGAGGAAACGCGCCGTAGGATCTCCCGCGCTTCTGGGTCCCGATTCTCGACGAGAGTGAGAGCGCGCGCGAGGGCGCGATCGTCGCCGCTCCGAAGCCGCGTGAGGAGATCCTCGATGTCCAACAACGCCCGGAAAGATACTCGGCCTCTTACCCCTCGAGCAACTGCCGCGCGATGACCAGGCGCTGGATCTCGGACGTGCCTTCCCCGATCGTGGTGAGCTTCGCGTCCCGGTAGTAGCGCTCCGCCGGGTAGTCGCGGGTGTAGCCATAGCCGCCGAGGATCTGCACCGCCTCCTCCGCCGCTCGCACCGCGACCTCGCTCGCGAAGAGCTTCGCCATCGCCGCCTCTTTCGTCACTCGCTCTCCTCGATCCTTCAAAAACGCCGCGCGCTGTATCAGGAGCCGGGCGGCCTCGATGCCCGTCGCCATATCGGAGAGCTTGAACTGGATCGCCTGGAAGGAGGAGATCGACTTCCCGAACTGCTTTCTCTCCTTGGCGTAGTCCCTCGCGCACTCGAAGCTCGCTTGCGCGATTCCGAGAGCGAGCGACGCGATGCCGATTCGTCCGCCGTCGAGGACCTTCAGGGCGGCGATGAAACCCTCGCCCTGCTCTCCCAAGAGGTGGGATTTCGGGACGCGGCAGTTCTCGAAGACCATCTCGGACGTGTCCGAAGCCCGATGGCCGAGCTTCCTCTCCTTCTTTCCCGGCCGGAAGCCCGGCGTTCCCTTGGGGACGATGAAGGCCGAAATCCCGTGCTTCGCCTTTCCCTTCTCCGTGACCGCCATGGCGACGGCGACGTCGCACACCGTTCCGTTGGTAGTGAAGGTCTTGCTGCCGTTGATGACCCACTCCTCGCCGTCGAGAACCGCCGTGGTCTCCGTCCCCCCCGCGTCGCTTCCCGCGTTGGGCTCGGTGAGGCTCCAGCCTCCGATCCACTTCCCCGAAGCGAGGGGCGTCAGGTATTGCTGTTTCTGCGCTTCCGTGCCCTGCTCGTAGATGTGGTTCGAGCACAGGGAGATGTGTCCCGAGACGGTGATGCCCACGGAGGCGTCCGCCCGGGCGAGCTCCTCGATGACCATCGCGTAGTCGGCGTAGCGCATCCCGGCGCCGCCGTAGCGCTCGGGAAAGATGACGCCGAGAAATCCGAGCTCTCCCAGCTTTCGAATGACCTCGGCGGGAAACCGCTCCTTCTCGTCCCATTCCGAAGCGAAAGGGACGATCTCCTTCTCTCCGAATTCCCGCAGAGTCCGCCGCAGCTCCTTCTGGTCATCGGTGTACTCGAAATTCATGGCTCCTCGTTCCAAAATCTCCATGTTCAATTGTAGTATTTAGAGCGCGCCCTGTCGCGCTTTTCTCCGCTGCGGCGGCTTACCAAACGGTCGGTTCATGAGCAAGAAAAAACTCGCGGCTTTGGCCCTCGTCACCCTCGTCGTCGGGGTTTTCGCCTATTCCGCGTGGCTCTGGTACCGGCTCCCCGAAGTGGATTTCCTGAAGCGCCAGAACCCCAAGGAGACCGCGCTCATGCGGGAGCGCGGAAAAAAGCGCGTCCAGGAGTGGGTCCCGCTCGACCGAATCTCCGAACGGCTGGTCGACGCCGTCCTCATGGGCGAAGACGCGGACTTCTTCGGCCACGAGGGGTTCGACCTCACCGAGATCCGGCGCGCGTTCGAGCGCAACTGGGAGGAGGGCCGCACGGTCCGGGGGGCTTCGACCATCACCCAGCAACTCGCCAAGAACCTGTTCCTTTCGACTGAGAGGAGCTATGGAAGGAAGCTCCAGGAGGCGCTCCTAGCCCGCCGCCTGGAAAAAGCGCTCTCGAAGACGCGCATTCTCGAGATCTACCTGAACGTCATCGAATGGGGAGATGGAATCTACGGCGTCGAGGCCGCATCCCGCGACGTCTTCGGGAAGTCCGCCAGAACCCTCGACGCGGCGGAAGGAGCGCTCCTCGCGGCGATGATTCCGAGCCCGCTGCGGCTTCAGCCTTGCGAGCGGCCGAAGTCGGTCCGCACGCGCCAGGAGCGCATCCTGCGCTTCCTGCACCACGCCTCACGCCTCAAGGTCGACGAGTATGAAGCCGCTCTCGCCGAGCGCCTCTCGCTCAGAAAATGCGGTTTATTTCCTCCCGAAGGGCAGGCGCTTCAGACCGACCCGGCCGTTCGAGATCACCAGGATGATGTCCTGGATGACGCGAATGTCCTCGAGAGGGTTCTTCTCGATGACGATGAGGTCCGCCTCGAGCCCGGGCTCGAGGGCCCCCGTCTCCTTCTCGAGCCCGAATAGCTCGGCGGCGCGAACGGTGCCCGATTGGATCGCCTCGAGCGGGCTCATGCCGAGTTTCACGTAGTTCACGATCTCCGTCGAGACCCGGCTCACGCTCTCCGGCCCGTAGGACGAGTCCGCCCCGGTGACGATCGGGATCCCGAGCGCCCGCGCCCGGCGGAACGTATCCTCGATGCGGGGAAGCATGTGGAGACCTCGGAACTTTACCACCGGGTCGTCGTAGTCCCCGCCCGGCTCCAGGAGATCGATCATCGTGGTGTAGGTAGGAACGAAGTACGTCCCCCGCTCCTTCATGAGGCGCAGAGTCTCGTCCGAGAGATACGTCCCGTGCTCGATGCTGCGGACCCCGGCTTTGATCGCGGCGCGGGCGCCTTCGTCCCCGTGCGCGTGACAGAGAACGAAGACTCCGAGCCTCGTTGCTTCTTCCACCACGGCGCGGAGCTGCGCCTCGGTATAGACCTGCTCCCGCGGATCCGTGTCGGGACGCCCCGCCCGCTCGGTCCCGCGCGTTTTGATTACCCGGGCGCCGTTCTCGACGTTGATGCGAACGAGCGCCCGCAGGTCTTCTTCTGACTGGATGGGCACGGGAAGACGCATGAGGGAAGGAGAGGCAAGAACCGCGTCTTCGATGTAGGGCGTCACAAAGACACCGGCCCCGAGGTAGTCGGGACCGGCGATGTATCCCGCCTTCGACATCTGTCCGAGGACGACGTCGCGATAAGAGCCGACGCTCGCGCTCCGGGCCGTGGTGACACCCGATTGGAGCGCCCGGCGGGCGCGGTCGAGATCGTCGAGATGGGTGTGAGCGTCGAAGAGACCAGGGAGAACGTAGCGGCCCTCGAGTTCGATGATGTCGGCGCCGGCCGGAGCCGGCCCCGGCCCTATCGAGACGATTCTTCCGTCTCGCAGAAGGACGGTCGCATTCGCGTCGATCTCGCCGGTCCGGACGTCGAGAACGTTCCCGTTGACGAGAGCGAGGTAAGGTTGGGCCTGCGGCTGGCCCTGCGCGAGGGCCAGCAGAATTAGAAGCATCGAGG
>CAZKNR010000193.1:0-2349 GCA_964553925.1 uncultured Acidobacteriota bacterium | reverse complement strand
CATCCTCGACGCCCGGGTGCCGAACCTGCTGCTTCAGCCGCTGGTCGAAAACGCCATCCGCCACGGCGTCTCTCGGCGCGCCGGCGGCGGTCGAGTCGACGTGCGCGGGTGGCGCGAGAACGGCTGGCTCCGGCTCGAGGTGAGAGACGACGGTCCCGGCCTTCCCGAGACCGCCAAGGAATCCACGGGAATCGGGCTCGCCAATACCCGCGCGCGGCTCGAGCGGCTCCATAGAGACGACTACCGCTTCGAGCTCGCGAACCTGCCCGAAGGCGGAGCGCTCGCGAGCGTGCGGTTCCCATTCACCGGGGCATAAATGCGTCTCCGAGCCCTGATAGCCGACGACGAGCCCCTCGCGCGGCGGAAGATCAAGACTCTTCTCGAGCGCGAGTCCGACGCGGAGGTCGCGGGCGAGTGCGGATCCGGACCGGAGGCGGCGAGGCTCATCCGCGAGCTCGAGCCGAAACTGGTGTTCCTCGACATCGAGATGCCGGAGCTCGACGGGCTTTCCGTTCTGAAAGGGCTGAAAGGGCTGAAAGGGCTGGAAGGGCTCGCTCGCGAGCGGCGCCGGCGGTCATCTTCGTCACCGCCTACGATCAATACGCGGTCCGCGCCTTCGACGTGAAGGCGCTCGACTATCTCCTGAAGCCGATCGATCGCCGCCGGTTCCAGACGGCCCTCGAGCGCGCGCACGATCACCTCCGCCAATCCGGGGAGCCGGAGGCGAGCCCGCTCACCCGGCTTCTCGTGCGCTCGGGAGACCGTTCGCAGGTTCTCAAGGTCGACGACGTCGACTGGGTGGAAGCGGCGGACAACTACGTCAAGGTCCACGCGGCGGGGCAAACTCACCTTTTGAGAGAGACGCTCGCCCGCCTGAAATCCCGGCTCGATCCGGCGCGGTTTCTTCGCATCCACCGCTCGACACTGGTCAACGTGGAGCGAATCCAATCTCTGTATCCGCTCTTTCACGGCGATCAGGTCGTGGTGCTGCGGGACGGAACCGAGCTCACGCTGAGCCGAAGGTATCGCGACGAGCTCGAAACGCTGCTCGGCCGTCCCTCTCGCCCCTGAGATCGTCCCGCTCGCCCCTACTTCGTTGCCGGAGACCCGGGCTTCGGGTTCCATTCATTTCATGTCCCAGCTTCTCGCGACCAAACCCTTCGATGCCGTCGTCCGCGAGGCCGCGGGAGAGGGCGAGCTTCGCCGGGTGCTCGGCCGGTGGGACTTGGTCGCCCTCGGCATCGGCGCCGTGATCGGCGCCGGCATCTTCGTCATCACCGGCTCAGCCGCCGCTCGATATGCGGGCCCGTCGATCTCTCTCTCCTTCATCCTCGCGGGGCTCGGATGCGCCCTCGCGGGATTGTGCTACGCCGAGTTCGCGACGCTCATCCCCGTCGCGGGATCCGCCTACACCTACGGCTACGCGACCCTCGGCGAGATTTTCGCCTGGATCATCGGCTGGGACCTCGTCCTCGAGTACTCTTTCAGCGCGGCCACGGTCGCTTCCGGATGGAGCGCGAACGTGGTGAGCCTCCTCCAGGACTTTGGGATCCACCTTCCCCCGCGCTTCACCGACACTCCCGGCACGATCCTGGTGTTCTTTCAGGACCGATGGGAGCCGCTCGCGGCGCTCGGGCCGGTCCTGGCTTCGGCCGGAATCGACCCGGCGTCTCTTCCCTCGGTCACGGCGACCTTCAACGTCCCCGCGGTCCTCGCAGTGCTCGCGGTAACGACCATTCTCATCGTGGGGATCAAGGAAACCGCCACCTTCAATCTTTTCGTGGTCTTCGTGAAGGTGGGCGCGGTCCTGATCTTCATCGTCGTCGCGGGCGCGTACCTTCTGCGTCATCCACAGGTCGCCGCCACGAACTGGACCCCGTTTCTTCCGCCGAACGAGGGAAGCTTCGGAGCTTTCGGCCTCTCGGGGATCGCGCGCGGCGCCGCGGTGATCTTTTTCGCCTACATCGGCTTCGACGCGGTCTCGACGGCGGCCCAGGAAGCGCGGAATCCGCAGCGCGACATGCCCTTCGGGCTTCTCGCCTCTCTCGGGATCTGCACCGTCCTCTACATCGCGGTCGCTGTGATCCTCACCGGAGTCGTGCACTACTCGCGGCTCGACGTCGCCGCCCCGGTCGCCGTCGGTATCGATGCCACCGGTGTCGCCTGGGGAAGCCTCCTGGTGAAAGTGGGCGCCATCGCCGGCACCAGCACCGTGATGTTGGTGACGCTTCTGGGGCAATGCCGAGTCTTCTTCTCCATGTCGCGGGACGGCCTGCTCCCTCCCTGGGCGGGCGCCATCCACCCGCGTTTCCGGACGCCCTGGATCTCCTCGATGATAACCGGCGTTTT
>CAZKNR010000192.1:0-13429 GCA_964553925.1 uncultured Acidobacteriota bacterium | reverse complement strand
CGACCACTGGCTGTTCGGGAGAGTGAGGAGGTTCCCCTCCTGGAGGACGGGAACTCCCGAAGCCCGCAAGGCCGTGACGGTGAAGGCCGCGGTGTAGTCGATGAGATACGGGATGAGCGCAGCTCCCACCGGGACCATGAGAAGGAGATAGATGAGAGGGAACAGGAGCCTTCTTACAATCGACGGACCGGCGACGGCAAAAACCATCAGCGGGATCGACGCCACTGCGAAGTACTGCTCGGCCACGAGGACCCCGCCGAGGCGTGCCGCAAGCCAGCCGACTCCGGCGAGGGCAATGGGAACGAGCGCTCGCGCATCGACTGTCGGCGTCAGCCTCCGGACCTCCGCGCGCTGGATCCAGATCAAGTACAAAACGATGGGAAGAACGAAGTAGCCGTGAACGTAAGTGTCGGAGCGCGACCAGATCGCCGCCATCGACCGGAACGTGTCGAAGTAGACGAGGAGCAGCGCGGCGAGCGAAAGCGAGAGCGCGGGAAGGGAGACTTTCCACGCCGTGGTCAAGGAGCCAATCGCGACCGATGGCGTTCGATCGATGCTCACTTTCGCTTCAGAGGTGTCCATCTACACGCTGCTCACTAGCCTAGATTCCGCGCCAGGATGGGTCCGAGCCGGTTCGCCACCGCGAGCGGGAGCCGCCGCCAGGCCTCGATCATCAACCGGTACTTGGGATTGTTCGGGCTCACGTTCGGCACGGTCTGAGCGTTCACGAGCCGATACTGATACGGAAGCGGCTGCGGCTCGAATCCCCAGTTCTTCTTGAAGCTGTACGATCCCGAGCCCACCTTGCTGCGTCCGTAGTCGAAGACCCGGATCCCGCGCTCCGCTGACCGCCTCATGAGCTCCCAGTACATGAAATCGTTCGCCTTCAGCTCGCGCGCCGCCGCGGGACCGCCTCCGTAGTAGGGCAGAACCTCGTCGCGGAAGTAGAAAGTGAGAACGCTCGATACGACCTTCCCCGCTTGCGTGACCGTCAGCACTTCGCAGCTATCTCCGAACTCCTCCTTGAGAGCCTGGAAATAGCGCTTCGAAAGGACCGGCGTTCCGAGATTGCGCTGGCTCGCCGCGTAGGCGCTGAAGAACCGATCGACTCCGTCGTCGATCGCGCTCTCGAGACCGGCCGCAATTCCCTTCCTCACCATCGCCCGCTGCTTTCTTGGAATCGCGTTCAAGTTCGCCACGGGATCCGGGTGAATCGCCTTCCGGAACGTCACGTAGAGATCCTTCACCGGCCAATCGCTCCTTCGGACCGATCGATTCCGCATCTCGAGGTAGTCGACGTCGAGAGAAACGGCAAGCCGCTCCGCCTCGTCCTCGAGCGCCCGCCTCGCCTCTTCGGTCTTCGCCGCGACGCCGCCGCAGGCGCAAAAGGGTGAGGAGAGGAGCGCGTTTCCGAATAGGTAGCTCCGCACGTGAGCGAGGGGCAGGACGGCCTGGATGCCGTCGTCGGCGGACTCCGCGTACAGGTAGAACGTCGGGTGGCCGAGCACGTTCTCGATGACGTTCTTCCATCCGGTCAGATGGAAGAACGTCGCTTCGGGACAGCTCCTTACGAACGCGTCCCACCGCTCCCTGTCGCCCTCCCCGAGGGTCCAGAGCCTCACTCCGGAAGCGACCTCCGTGCCGTAGACTGCTCGCGCCGTCGCGGTCCTCACTTGCCGCCCTCGCCATTCAGGAACACGCGGTCGACCCGGTCCCACCGGAAGTCGTGGAGGAGGCGCTCGAGGCGCGTCTCCATGCGCCCCAGGTTCAGGTAGTGTCGGAACCGAGTCTTCAAGCCCAGATTCCCGGGCCGCGGCTGCTCCGGATCGAGCTCCCACGGGTGAAAATAGAAGACGCAGGGCTTCGACTCGCGCTCGTTGATCCTCCGTAGGAACCGCTGAAAGAGCGCATACGGCAGGAGCCGGAAGTATCCGCCTCCTCCGCTCGGCCAATTAACGTTCAGGAAACGTGCGGTCGAGATGGGGATCTCGAGGATGCCGCCGCCTCCCCGGTGCCGGAACGGAAACCGCGGGGCGTCGGGCATGCCGTAGAGATCGTGGCGAATGGGATAAATGCTGGAAGAGTAGAGGTAGCCCGCTCTCTCCAGCTCGTCGATCGCCCAGAGCGTGTCCTTCCCGATCGAGTAGCTCGGCGCGCGGTAGCCGAGGACGCGCTGTCCGCTCAGGTCCTCGAGGAGCTTTTTCGACCGCGTCACGTCTTCCCGGAACTCCGAAGGGCTCTGATGGTGGACGCGGGTGTGCGAGTAGCCGTGGCTCGCGACCTCGTGCCCGGCTTCGACGATCGCCCGGACGATGTTCGGAAACCGCTCCGCCACCCAGCCGAGCGTGAAGAACGTGGTCTTGACCTGATGCCGCTCCAGGAGCGAGAGGACTCGCTCCATGTTGCGCTCGAGCCGCCCGGGAAGCCGGTCCCAGTCTCCTCGGGCGACGTGCCCCTCGAAGGCCGAGACCTGAAAATAGTCTTCGACGTCGCAGCTCATCGCGTTGACGAGGGCCTCAGCCACGATCCTCGTCCTTCATGACCGCGTCGAGCTTGCCTTTTCGCTCAAGCCAGGAAACCAGGACGTCCCGGATCCTCGCCGAAGCCTTTCCGTCCCAGAGCTCCGGCCTGCGGCCGGACTTTCCACCCGTCGTCAGGATCGCGTCGGCCTCGCTTTCGATCCGCGCGGGATCCCTTCCTACGACCGTGTTCGTTCCCTCGGAGACAGTGATGGGCCGCTCCGTGTTGTCCCGGAGAGTCAGGCAAGGGACGCCGAGCGCCGTGGTCTCCTCTTGCATGCCGCCCGAGTCCGTCAGGACGAGCTTCGCGTCTTTCATGAGCCCGAGCATCTCGAGATAGCCGACCGGAGGCGTCAGAAGAAGGCGGGAGGGACAATCGAATCCGACGCTCTCGAGCCTCGACGCGGTACGCGGGTGGACGGGGAATACCAGAGGCAGCCGATCGCTGATGCGAGCGAAGGTCGCCATCAGCATCTTCAGTTGCTCGGGCTCATCGACGTTCGACGGTCGATGCAGCGTCACGACACCATAGTGCGCGCCCTCGGGGATCGGTTCCCGGCCCAGGGCCTCGAGCGTCTTTCTCGGAGCAACGGCGCGATCGAGGTGCCCGAGAAGGCTGTCGATCATCACGTTGCCGACGAAGTGAATCCGCTCGTCGCGAACGCCCTCGCGCCTCAGGTTCTCCCGCGCGTCGCGCTCCGTCGTGAACAAGACCTCGGAGAGCTGATCGGTCAAAACGCGGTTGATCTCTTCCGGCATCGTGCGGTCGAAGCTCCGAAGCCCCGCTTCAACATGGACGACGGGAATCTCCCTCTTCGCGGCGACGAGGGCGCAAGCGATCGTGGAGTTCACGTCCCCCACGACGACGACCGCGCTCGGCGCGTAGCGTTCGAGAACCGGCTCGAACCGAATCATGATCTCCGCGGTCTGCACCGCGTGGGTCGCCGACCCTACGTCGAGATCGACGTCCGGCTCCGGAATGCCGAGCTGGCGGAAGAACGAATCGCTCATCGATTCGTCGTAATGCTGGCCGGTGTGGACGAGGGAAACGCTGACGCCGGCCGCCCGAAGGCGATCCATCACCGGCGCGATCTTCATGAAGTTCGGCCGTGCGCCCACGACCGCGACAATCGAGCTCAAATATGAACCGGCCCGCCCTCGAAGAGGGCATTGTGAATATTGTTGGGTGTTAGAAACCGCGGTTGGGAGAACGAGACAGTATCACACCCGAGGGCCTCCGCGCAAGCTCGGCGCTAGGTGTCCTGGAGGAGGTCTCGATAGGTGCCCCGGCGACGGATCTCTCTGTGTTTTCCGTCACTTACGAGCACTTCCGGGGGCCCCGGATGGCTCAGGAACCCGAGCGGACTCGCGGATCGGGCGTAGGCGCCCGATTGGAGGACACCGACGAGGTCCCCGACCTGGATCGGGGGGAGCTCCACGTTCCGCGCGAGGACGTCGAGCGGCGTACAGAGAGGGCCAACCACGTCGACCGTCTCGTGCGTGGGCTCGCCCAACCGGTTCAAGACCGCGACGGGGAAGTTTCGCTTGATGACCTGCCCGAGGTTTCCCGAAGCCGCGAGGTGATGATTCATCCCGCCGTCGAGAACGGCGTACGACTTGCCTCGCGACACCTTGACGTCAAGGACTCTCGCGACATAGATCCCCGCCTCCCCTGCCAGATAGCGCCCGGGCTCGACGAGGAAGCGCGTCTCGCCGAAGGTCTCGGCGTCGAGAGTCGTGAGGAGATCGCGAACCTCCCTCCCATAAGCCTCTAGATCGAGATCCGGGTCCCCCTCGAAGTACGGAATCCCGAGCCCGCCTCCGAAGTCGACGGTGGTGAGCGGCCCCTTCAGCTTCTTCGCGACGGTTCTCGCGAGGTCGATGCACTTCCGGTACTGCGCTCCGAGGACGGCGGCATCGAGGATCTGCGTTCCAGCGAAGATGTGGACCCCGCTGACGCGGACGCGAGACGACTTCTGGAGCGCCTCGACGACGCTTCCCATCTCCTCTTCGTCCACTCCGAAGGGTGCCGACTTCCCTCCCATGCGCATCGCCCCGCCCTGCACCTCCGAGCTCGGGTTTATGCGAACGGCGGCGCTCACTTCTTGCCCGAGCGCATCGCAGGCGGCGATGAGGCGGCGGGCTTCGTTGAGGGACTCGACGTGGATCTCGCCCCCTCCCGCCTCGAGAAACTCGCGGATCTCGTGGTCCTGCTTTCCCGGTCCGGCAAAGACGATTCGATCCGCGGGACAGCCCGCCGCGAGCGCCTGGTAGAGCTCACCTCCCGATGCGATCTCGAGGCCGCACCCGAGAGAGAGAAACGTCTTCACGATCGCGGGACTCGGATTCGCCTTGACCGAGTAATAGATCTCGACGCGCTCCGGAAGCGCGCGGCGGAGATTCGACCACTTTGTCTTCAGCACCGAGGCGTCGTAGATGAAGAGCGGTGTTCCGTACTCCTCGGCGATGCGCGATACCGGAACTCCGCCGATCGTGAGCTCCGCGAGCGAAGCTCCGAAGTAGCGCTCGATGAGTCGCTCGACGAGGCTCACCGCGACTCCCCTGGCCTTCGAATCACCGGCCTAAGAGTTTGAAAGCGTAGCCCAATTGTGCTACGGTAAGCGATGTGAACCAAGTCCTTTTCTCCAAGGATGCGGTTCGGCTGTTCCGGCAGGTGCCTGCCTCGCGTCGCCAACTGTTGAAAGAGGGTATTCGCAAGCAACTTGTCGAGGGCGATCCTTTGAAGACGACGAGAAACAAGTTTCGCCTCCGCCGGCCCTCACCATACGCCGAGTTCGAGCTCCGGCTGGAGAACTGGCGTGTCTTCTATAGAGTTCGTGAGCAAGTCGTCGAAATCGTCCTTTTGGGAGAGAAGCGAGGCAACACTCTCCTGATTGGCGGCGAGGAGTTTGAGCTATGAAGACGGAGAGTCTCCGGGAAGTGAAGAACAATCTCAGCAAGGTCATCGAGGAACTGCCTGAAACCGGGCCGGTGCTCATTACCAAGAACGGAACGGGACGCGCCCTGCTCATTCCCGTCGACGAAGAAACGGATCTCGAAGCTCTCATTCTCTCCAACAGTCGCAGGTTCTGGGAGCTGTTCGACCGGTCCGCGCGAGGCAAGAAATGGACTTCAATCGATGAGGTCTAAATCGAAACGTGGAATAGCTCACCGCGAAAGACCCTCGCGACGCCGGAGCTCGGGGTAGTCGATCTTCCCGCTCCCAGTCTTCGGAAGGCTCGAGAGCGCCTGGACGCTTCTCGGGACCATGTGCCGAGGCATCCGCTCGGCGCAAAAGGCGATGAGTGCGTCGGCGTCCACCGAGTCACCGTCTCGCGGAACGACGAACGCCTTGATCGATTGCCCCAGGAGCTCGTCCGGGAGTCCGATGACCGCCGCTTCGCGCAAGCGGCCGCTCTGAAACAGCACCTGCTCCACCTCGGTCGGACTGATGCGGAATCCCGAAGACTTGATCATCGCGTCCCGCCGCGCGACGAAGTAGAGGAATCCGTCCTCGTCCGTCTTCACCAGATCGCCGGAGTAGACGACTTTCTCTTCCTGGCCGAGCTCGGGGGGAAGATTTGGATGCGGGCGGAGGACTTTTGCCGTGAGCTCGGGTTGTCCCCAGTAGCCCATCGAGACCGTCGGGCCCCGGTGTACGAGCTCCCCGGGTTCGCCGGGTGCGACCGGCTTCCCCTCTTCGTCCACCACCAGAATCTCGGTATCGGGAATGGCCTTACCCATCGAGGTCGGCCTCCGGTCGAGCTCCTCCGGAGGCAGGTACGTCGAGCGAAACGCCTCGGTGAGCCCGTACATCAGGAAGACTTTCGTCGTCGAAAGGCTCTTGCGAAGCGCTTCGAGAACCGAAAGAGGCATCGCTCCTCCGGTGTTCGAGATGTACCGCAGGTGCGGATACTGGTGCTTGTGAAGGCCGGAGCTCGGCTGCGCCATCAGACTCCAGAGAGGCGGGACCGCGCCCATTCCGGTGATCTCCTCGTCCACGAGAGTCTGCACCAGCTCCCGCGCGAACATGAAGGGCTTGATGACGACCGTCGCCCCATGCTCCATCGCCGTCATGAGCTGGTTCAACCCCGCGTCGAAGCTGAACGGCAGGGCCGCGAGCGTTCGGTCCGAGGCGCCAATCTCGAGATAGCTCGAGACGATGCTGCTTCCCGCCATGATCTGGGCGTGGTTGAGCATGACGCCCTTCGACCGGCCCGTCGAGCCGGACGTGTAGATGAGGGCCGCGAGATCCTTCTCGATCGACCACTCGCGGAAGTCCGAGGGAACCGGCCCCGCCGTCAAGTCTTGAATTCGCCGCGTCTCGAGGCCCAGTTCGGGAAGCGCGTCCTCGGTGGCCGCGACGACGAAGCGAATCGTTTCCGTCGAGCTCAGCGTTTCCTTCGTCCGATCGAGACGCGCCTTGCTGGTGATGAGGCCCCGCATCCGGCAATCGTTCGCGATATGGGCCACCTGATCCGGAAACAGCACCTCGTTGATAGGAACGAACACACCGCCCGCCCGGCAAATCGCGAGAATGGAAAGCGCCTGGGCCACCGACGGCTCCATGTAGACGCCGATTCGGTCTCCCCGCTCCATCCCGAGATCACGCAGCCCCGCCGCGAGCGCGCACACTCGCTTCCAGGCCTCTCGATAGCTCAGCCGCTCGTCGCCGCAGACGATCGCTTCCTTGTCGGGCGCACGCCCGGCGCTCGAGCGCAGCATGTGATGAACGAGAAAGTCCATGGGCGTTCTCTAACGACTCCCCTTCGCCGCAACCTTCGCATCGACGAACGCGGCGATAGCGTCGATGCTCGCGAAGTTTTCGGGCACAAGCTCCTCGTCTTCGATCGGTATCCCGTGATCGTCCTGAAGGAAGTTCACGAGCTCGAGGACCCCGAGCGAGTCGAGAACGCCTTCCTCGAGAAGCTGGCTCGAATCCACGAGTTTTCGAGACTTCGCCAACGGGAACTTATCGTAGATGAATTTCCGGATTGCTTCTTTCGCCATCAGTCTCGGTCACCACTCATCAAAAACCACCTCGTCTCCGGTGCGAGAACCCCCGGCTTCGCGTACACCAGGAAAGGCACGCTGTCACGCTGAGAGAACCCCAGATTCACGAGCGTCGCCACAAAAGGGTGTTGGTCCGACAGGCTCGCGGTCACACGGGTTGCGCCTCGGGAGCGTGCGATGTCGATGACCTCGAGCGCCAGCTCCCGAAAGAATGCCTCTTCCGCGATCGCGAAGGCATCGAAAATTTCAGCATCCTCGTCTCCACATCGAAAAACGACGAACCCGCCCTCAATCTCGCCGCGCTGAGCAGAGAGAATCGCCGGGCAGCCACGGGGATCCCTCCGGTAACGCCAGTTGAGGTAGGCCGCCGATCGCTCGAGAGACACGCCCCCTTCAGCCTCGATGCCGGCGGAAACCGGCTCTTGGAAATCGCCGCTGTATCGGCTCACGGTGACGGACGCGTCTCTCTTCCTGAGCGCGTCCCGGATCGCGAGCAGCGCGTTTCCTGCCTTGCTCGCACTCTTACCGAGTATCCCGTCCGACACTTTTCTCTCTACGACCCGGTCGACTCGCAACAGATACACCAACCGCACCATTTCCCCAAGTTGCTTAACGCCCATGCGTCCGTGAATCGCCATCATGGACCGGTTGGGAAAGTCGTACCAGAGATCCACCTCGCCCTCGTCCACTCTTTCACACGTGGCTCGCTGAAGCGCGACCGCCGGACCAAGGGCCCGATGCTCCCTTGCCACGGCAAAATCTCCCAACACCCATGCGGCCAACCGCCGTTCTCCCAGGCGAAGCCGGCGCGGAAACGCGCTCGACGCTCCCGCGAGCCGCCGGCTCGCGTCCTCGATAACCCAGACCCGCGCGCGTCCAAAAGGGTTATCTCGATACAGCCAGTCGAACTTCTCTTCGCCCCCCCACGGATCGAACTGAGCGTTCAAGAAGCTCACGAGGCGAGCGCACACAGTCTCCACCTCCGCTTCCCGACATTCGAGTCTCAATTCTACCGGGCCGAATCGGCCACCTCGTCGAGCATCGGTAGACCCTGCTCATTCGTTCTCTCAGATGGGTCGTGGTAGGCAATCATCAAGACTCGCGCGATTTGCAGATCAAAAGCCTCGCAAAAGCGACGGCTGTTCGAGGGGGTTGGGACGTTTGAAGTTAGCACAATCCCGGCTCCAATCTCAACATCGACCTTTGTTTCGAACGCTCGAATCTTCCGCAGAAGGCAATCGATTGACTAAGATAGCCTAGAGCTTCACACTATGTCGTTACGGACGTGATTCTAGGGAGCTTATTTTCGTCTCATCGGATCCCGAGTCTCCAAACTGGGTGACGACGGCCGCCGATGTCCCTCTTTGTCCGTCCTGTCGACCTCGACAACGAGCGCGATCCACTGCTTCAGATCCTACAAAGAAATCTTCCCGATCTCGATCACGCGGCCCGATATCGATGGAGGTATCTGGAGAACCCCGCGGGACGCGCCTACGCGTGGTTTCTGTGCGACGGAACCCGCGACCGTGTCGTGGGAGCTGCAGTGGTCATTCCGAGATACACATGGATTGGAGACGAGCTCGTAAGGAGCGGACAGGTGGGCGATTTTGCCGTGGATGTCGCCTATCGCAGCCTCGGCCCGGCCATCTACTTGCAGCGAGCCACGTTCACTCCAGTGGACGCGGGAGAGCTTGCTTTCTGCTACGACTGCCCGCCGCATGAGCGCGGAATGGCGACTTTCCACCGGCTCGGACTTCGCGCCGCCTGCCGCGTTGAACGATTCTCGAAACCTCTTCGCGTCGAACGCCTCCTGCGAACGCGAATTCCAGTTGCAGCCCCTCTCCGCTCCATAACCTCGATCTTGCTGAACGCAGCGCTCCGGATCAGAGACTTCAGCCTGGCATCAACGAGCGACATCTCGGTATCCACCCACACGGGGACGTTCGAATCCGAGTTCACCGAGATGGATCAGCGCATCGCCAAGGGGTCCGATCTCGTCCGCAACCGCCGTTATGCGCAAGATCTGGAGTGGAGATTCCGCCACGACCCTCTGTTGGAATGTGAAGTCATAACCGCGCGGCGCGGCGGCCTGCTTATCGGTTTCGTGGCCTACGCTCCAGACAAAGATCGCGCTCACTTGGTTGACCTTTCCGCGAACTCTCCGTTTGCCGCTCAGATCCTCTTGCGAGCCGCCACTCGCCGGGCTCGCAAAGAGGGGCGCGAGGCGATCGACTCCCTTGCCGTCCCGACTTCCTCGATGCCAGCCTATCTACGTCGTGCGGGTTTCTTCCAACGGGAAACGGCCGCCTCGGTCGTCCCTTACGCCCACGATGACCTGAAAGCTTCCCTCGGCGCCAGGAGTTGGTCGTTTTTCGACGCGGACGTGATGGGATAGAGTTCCATCTGGTAGGGCTCGATGTCGAATGAACCCGAAAACGAGGTCGCCGATTACCGAACGAGTCACTTGGACAAGGGGCTGGATTACGACGCTTATCTTGCCGAGACGCCGTTCGACTCATATATGGATCATTGGGAGAAGCGCCATTTGGTCCGAATGGTGGGAGTGCTTTTTCCCCAGGGGATCCCACGATATCTCGACTTCGCCTGTGGAACGGGTCGTATCACGAGAGTCCTCGCACCGTTCGCGAAAGAGAGCTGCGGAGTGGATGTCTCGGCAAGCATGCTCGAGGTGGCTCGAACCAAGTGCCCCTCGACGCGCTTCATCCGCGCGGATCTTACGAACGAAGAGTGCGATTGGGACCCTTTCGATCTCGTGACGTCGTTCCGGTTCTTCGGAAACGCCGAAAACGAACTCCGCGCACTCGCGCTGGGGGCGATAAACTCTGAATTGCGTGAAGGCGGGTATCTCATCCTCAATAACCATCGCAACCCCTATTCCGTGATGGAGGTGATCCGAAGACTCTCAGGCGGTCAGCCGGAGATGGACCTGGACCATTTCAAGCTGAGAGAGTTACTGCGAGAACATGGATTCGCCATCCGACGCCGGTGTCCCATCGGATTCTGGATCTTCCGTGGGAGCCTCGCTGGGAAAAGGATCTCTCGGCCCGATGCCGGCCGGATGCTCGAGCGGTTGTTCGGTCAATCCTGGGCGGTTCCATTTGCCCCCAACGCTATCTTGGTCACTCAAAAAATTGGATCTTCCCCGCGAGCGAGGGTTCCACGCTTCGGAACAGCGTCGATGCGTAGCGGAACCGCCGAGATCGTCGAGCCAGCTTGATACGCCCGTTCGAACGCAATGACGCGCGGGTCATGGCCTTGTATCGGATTCCGACCCCGCCGGGTACGGGTAGGGCTCTCGAGGTGTCCGTTCGCGCGCCGAGGGTGTTCGGTGAGTATCCGTGGCCAGGGGGTCTCGCCGTCACTCTCACCATTGGATCGCTCGGAGCGTCGAGGCTCCGCCACGGGATGGCCGTTCTGGGTAGAGAGAATCTTCCGTTCAGCGAGGGAAGCTTCGACATGCTGATTCTGCACAGAACCCTCGAAGATCTCCATGAAGGTGCGGGGGGGCGCAGGTTCGCGTCCCACATCTCTGGATTTCTTTCCCGTGCCTCGAGCGTGCTCGTCTCTGGGGGGTTAGTAGCGGGATGCGTGAAGAACCGGTATTCGTTCGCGCATAACTTCAGAAGATTCAGAGCCGCCCTCGGTGTAAGAAACAACCGGCACGGGACGCCCCCCCCCACTCGCCGCCTGTTCTCCAGTTCATTCATCCGAAGGGTCCTCGAGCGTGCGGGTTTGAAGGACATCGAGCTCTTTTATTTGTTTCCAGACGAGCAATCTCCCTTGTTCCTTTTCGAAGGCGACCGCAGCAGCGCAAGGCCGATATGGATCCGCGATCTCCGAGCGCGACGCCAGGAGCTGGGAGCCTTCCGTTACCACGCGCAGCGCGTGCTCCTCGAGTTGGGGCCGCAGAATCTTGGCTGCGAGAGTATCTTTTTTTGGGGCCGCAAGAGTTGATCGAGTTTGTGACCGAGGCGCTGCGGGATCTGAAGCTGGTCGGGGACGGGCGTCGGCCACGCTACAACATCGTCATAACCAAGGGCGCGAGCTACGTCATCGAAGCGCACCCAGGCAACGATGTCTTTTACCACATCAAAGCTACAGAAATGGACGCAGAGAATATTCGCTCTTGCTTCGAAAGAACGAGCCGCGCCCAGAGGGTATTCGGCGACTTCGTTCCGGAGCCGATAGCATGCCTTCGTAAAGGACGATGGGAAGTGTTCGTAAGTGAGGGCGTTCATTTCGAGCCCTTGCGGCGTGATGAGCTGCTGTCTTCTTCAGGAAGCTCGTTCAAAGGCGTCATCGATCTCTTCTCGCGTGCCGGCCGCGAGGCAAGGGTCCCCGCCACCGTTCCGCATAGCAGATTCTTGATGGCCGACGTTCTCGGACGAATCGGAAGGGCAGACCTCGAAGCAGTTATCCAACCATTGTTGTCGGGAGTGTTACTTGGGGAGATGGATCGACTGCCACACGTGTGTCAGCACGGTGACCTGGTCATGAACAACCTCGGAGTTCGACGTGAGGGCATCGTGGTCTTCGATTGGGAGGACTTCGGCCGACTCACCCTTCCGGGAGTCGATGTCCTGACGCTGCTGCTTTCGTTGACCAAGTTCGACGGCCGGCTATTGCGTTCCATCATGGACTCCTCGACCCAAGGCGGAGGAGAGTACGAAGCCCTGCTCCAGAGCGCGTGCCGGGAGCTGGCGCTGGATCCGGCTCTATTTCGGCGTCTCGTACCCTTGTATCTCCTGGAGTTTCTCTATCTGAAGTACGACTACACGTCGCACATCCAAGAAAGGGTCGCGGCAACGATCCGGGAAGTATGTCGTTGATGTGACCCAGGACCACCCGACCTAGCCATGCCGAGCAGAGGACCCGAGGAAGGACGTAGCCAGGTGGCGGATATCCAGGCACCGCAGGAGACGATTGATTCTCAAATGAATCAGCCGTTGCTACTCGGCGAAATGGCTCGAGGCTCAGCGCTCATGATCCTCATGAGATGGACGATGCGCTTAGCCGGGCTCGTGAGCACCATGGTCCTCGCGAGACTACTGACGCCATCCGATTTCGGGATCGTGACCGTGGCAACGATCTTCGTCGGTCTTCTCGATCTTTTCACCTCTACCAACTTCGATTTGGCCCTGCTCCGGACGAAGGATACCGAGCGGTCCCATTACGACACCGCCTGGACGCTGCAACTGATTCTGGGGACTTCGGTTGGCGCACTGATTTTTGTGCTTGCTCCGCTGACAGTGTGGTACTTCGAGGACTCGCGCGTGGTTTGGGTCACCCGGCTGCTCGCCGCGAACGTGGTACTGAACGGCGTCGGCAACATCAAGCTCGTGGATTTCAGAAGAAATCTGGACTTCCGGAAAGAGTTCCTGTTCAACGTAAGTTGGAAGATCTTGTCTATGGTGGTGACCATTTCAATGGCGGTCCACCTACGCAGTTATTGGGCGCTGGTCGCGGGCTCACTGGCGGGGAATCTGGGCGGTGTTGTGCTCGGCTACGTCGTACGCCCGTATCGACCGAGGTTCGACCTTCGACATGCGCGGGAGATGATTTCCTTCTCGCAATGGATGCTCATGTTCAATGTAGGGACTTATCTCAGAAACCGCATCGACACTCTTCTCGTGGCGCGGCTTTCCTCTCCCGGGGCAGTGGGAGTGTACAACGTAGCGGCGGAGCTATCCGCGATGCCAACGACCGAGGTCGTTATTCCCTCGGGTCGAGCGCTCTTCCCAGTTTTGTGAAGCTGGCGGGGGACGAGCGAAGTCTGAAGCAAAGCGTCCGTATTGCTCTCGGAGTGTGCGTCCTGGGCGTCATACCCATCTGCGCCGGGGTCGCGCTCGTGGCGCCCCAGATGGTGCGCGTGATTC
>CAZKNR010000191.1:0-20346 GCA_964553925.1 uncultured Acidobacteriota bacterium | reverse complement strand
CGGGTTGTACAACACCGCGAATCCCGCCCCGCCCCCGAGCCTGAACTTCTGTTGCGCCTCGACGACGGTGATACCGGGTCCGAGGACAAGGAGCGCCAAAAGCGCCGCGGCCGAGCGTTTCCACATCGTCACCTCCAGGTGCGTGTGGATTCTAGCAGGCTGATGGAAAAGTATCTGCATACCGGCCCGCTTTTTTTCAGCGCTTCGGCTTGCGGCCGAATCCGCGAGTGGTTAAGATGCCGTCGGCCTCTGAAGGGGTTCGACAAGGAGTCCAAAATGGGACGGAATGTTTTCGCATTGGCCCTGGCGTTCGCCGCGGGGGCCGGTCTCGTGCTGGCCCAGGATACGGCGGACCCGGAGCGCCGCATCATCGCCTACATCAAGGGGAACTTGAAGCCGGGCGAGCCGCTCATCGTTTCCAAGCTCTACAACGAGGTTTTTACCGCTCCCGAAGAGCGGGCGGTCCTGGCCAAGCTGAACGGCGCTTTCTTCCGCACCCCGCTGTTCATCATCGAGTTCGAAAGCCGGGAGGGCCGCCTTCCGACTCTCGGCGAGATCTCGGGGCAGTTCGACTTCTACGGTGACGAAGAGGCCGACGTCGTGCTCTCAATCATGGAGTCGGATCCGCGCGTCCCCAAGTTCATCACCCGCGATCCCGCGACCCGCGAGCTGACCGCGATCGACGTCGAGAAGGTCAAAGCGGACGAGCGCTTCAATCAGGCGGTCACGAGAACCCTGACGGGCTGGGAAGGGAAGCCGTTTCCCCCCATCACCGGCATCGGCTTCGACGGGAAGGAGAGGAGCCTCGCGGAGTTCGGCGGCAAGGCGCTCCTGGTCTACGTCTGGTTCACCAACTGCCCCCCGTGCGTGAAGATTGGCCCCGAGCTAGTGGCGCTCCAGGAGCGCTATGCGGAAAGGGGATTCACCGTCGCCGGCCTGAACGCGGACAAGGTCTTGAAGCTCAAGTACGACGACGCCTACCGCGCGGAGTATGCGGCGAAGATCGGGGTCAACTTTCCGAACCTTCATTTGACCGACGAAGTGCGGGCTTCGCTCGGCAACGTGAACATCTTTCCCACGCTGTTTCTCGTCGATTCGACGGGGACCATCGTGAATCATTTCGTGAACTTTCAGTCCCGAGAAGCACTGTCGCCTGCGATCGAAGCCGCGTTGCCGAAGGCGTCGAGCCAGGACCGGTAAAGCGCCTCCTGAATTCAAGCAAACCAAGGGAGTAAAAAGATGAAGAAACGAACGCTTTCGAGACTTTGGGTCGCGGCCGGAGTGGCCGCTTTGTCCATGCCGATGGTCTTGGCCCACGGAAATAAGCCCGGGACTGCGACCGCGGCCATCGGCGGGGGCAAGGTTACGGTCGACTACGTAGGACCTGCGTCCATGGGCCGCGACGTCCAGAGCCTTCTGGCGCCGGGAAGCTACTGGCGCATGGGAGCCGACAAGGCAACCACCATTACGACCGACGTGGATTTGAAGTTCGGCAGCATGGTTGTACCGAAGGGAACTTACAAACTCGTGGCTCACCTCTCGGCGGACAAGAAGTGGTCGCTGATCGTGGCCGAGGATCTCGGAAGCGGATCCGCGCCCACTAAAGTCATCGGCCAGGCCGAGGGCACGATCGGTGCGACCGAAGCGCCCGTCGATAACATGACCATCAAGCTCGAAGTCGCTGGCGCCAAGGGGAAGTTCATCCTCGATTGGGGCAACGCCCGGCTGACGGCGGAGTTCACGGCGGCCTGAAGCTTTTCGCTTTTCGCCTTCCGACCTTCCGGAAAAGATGACGAGACGCCCCGCACCGCTTTCGCCGGTGCGGGGCGTCGTCGCGCTCCTCTTCTTCTTCGCTTCGCCGGCACTCACCCATGATCTCTGGATTCTTCCTGGGAAATATCGTCTCCGCGCCGGCGAAGTGACAAGAGTCTTCGTCAACAACGGCGACGTATTTCCCGAGAGCCTGACCCTCCTCGGCGAGAACCGGCTGAGCGAGGTCCTGACCGTGAGCTCCGCGGGCGAGCTTTCGATCGCGGAGTTCCGCGTGGACGGAAAGTCCCTGACCTTCGATTTCCAGTCCGCCGCTCCGGGCTCCCATGTGATCTCGCTCGGCACCCGTCCCCGGACGGTGAGGATGAGGGGCGAGGATTTCGAGGATTATCTCGCGGAGGAGGGCCTCACGGGGATCGCGGCGATGCGGAGGGAGCTCGGACAGACGAGTGCCCCCGCCGTAGAGCGCTATGTGAAGTGGGCGAAAGCGATAGTCGACGTGGGCGACGAGCCCGGGTCCGCGCGTCCGTGGGCCGCGAGAGCGGGGCAGGCGTTCGAGATCGTTCCCCTCGTCAACCCCAATCGTGTCGAGCCGGGGGGGACGTTGAGGCTCTCGGTTCTTCTCGACGGGGAGCCCCTTGCCGGGGTGAAAGTCACAGGCGCTCGGGCGTCCGGTCCGCCAAGGGAGCTCTCGACATCCACCGACGAGCGGGGAGAGGCCGCGGTGACGGTCACGGCGCCCGGGCGGTGGTACGTGAGGGCGATCCATATGATTCGCCTCGAGGGGGACCCCGAGGTCTCCTGGGAGAGCTATTGGTCGACCATGAGCTTCGAAGTACTGTCCACAGCAGGAAGCAGTTGGTGAAAGACATACGAATCATCCTCCTGGGGTTCGGAAACGTGGGGCGGGCGCTCCTGCGGCTCCTCGAGGAGAACGACGCCTACCGCGGTGAGGGGGCCGCGATCTCGCTTCACTCGGTGTTCGACCGCGGGGGCGGGATCCGCTTCGATAACCATCAGGCGGCGGCGCTTCTTCTCGCCAAGCGCGAGAACAAGACCGTGGCTGCGCTCGACGGAGCCCGGACGGCGCGGGTCGAGGAGGCCCTGGAGGAAACTCGCGAGGGAGGAATCCTCGTCGATACCAGTATCACCAACGCTGACACCGGCGGACCCGGACTTGCCCCCGCTCGTCAAGCTCTCGCCCGGGGCATGCCCGTCGTCTTCGCCAGCAAAGGGCCACTGGTAGCCGCATTCGACGAGCTCTCGAGCCTCGCCCGCTCGAGCGGCGCGCGCATCGGAGCCTCCGCCGCGGTGGGGATTCCGCTTCCGAGCCTGGAAGTCGGAGTGCTCGGTCTTCGAGGGGCCGGAGTCACGCGGGTACGCGGGATACTGAACGACACGACGAACCAGATCCTTCGAGACCTGGAATCCGGGATCGCCCTTGGGGACTCAATCGCGAGAGCGCGGCTCGCCGGCACGATCGAGGAGGATCCGCGCCTCGACCTGGAGGGCTGGGATGCGGCCTACAAGCTCCTGATCCTCGCCCGCGCCATGTGGAGTCCCACTCTCTCGCTCGGAGACGCCGAAACCAGGGGAGTCTCCGCGATCGGCAAGAGCGAGCTCGATGAGGCGAGGTCGAGAGGCAAGCGCATCCGCCTCGTCGCCACCGCGGAGCGTTCGAACGGAGGAGACATTCGTCTTTGCACGAAGCCCGAGGCTCTGGACTCAGACGATCCGCTCTACCCGCTCGGACCCGGAGAAAAGGCGCTGGTGTTCGAGACCGCGACGATGGGCACGTTAACCCTCCGCAGCAGCAAGGGCGGCCCAGTCGCAACCGCGGCTTGTGTGATCAAGGACATCCTGAACCTGGGCGCTCCCCCGAAACCTTTCTTCTAATTCCCTCAGAACAACCGCGGCTGGGGCGGCGAGTCGGGCTCCGCGCTTCGGGCCAGTACCGGGTATTGCTCGAAGAGACCCGCCGGCGCCGTCACCTTTCGCTTTTCGATCCGGGAGCGGATCTGGAGAGCGTTGACCACCGCCTGGCCGCGGAAGTGGTTGTTGGCGACGACGTAGGTCGAAGAAGCGTTGCCGCTGATCTCGGAGATCTTCTCCACCCACGGGTCGAGCTCTTCCTCGCTGTAGAGGTAGTTGTAGCGGGCGTTCCGGCCCGCGTCTTCTCGAAACCAGTCTCGATAGTTGCGGCCGTGGAGCCGGACGTAGCCCACGGGACCGGTGGTGCGCTCCGAGGGGGCGAGCGCTCGCCCGATGAGCGGCTGGTCGATATTGCAGAAGCCGGCGCCCCGCTCGGCGAGAAAGGAGTAGAACTCCGGCTGGTTCCACGAACCGTGGCGGACCTCGACGACGAGGGGATGGTGAGCGAATCGCTCCAGAGTTGCGCTCAAGTAGCCGCGGCTCTCGGGGTCGTTCTTGAACGACCAGGGAAACTGAAGCAGCACTGCGCCCAGCACCCCGGCGTCGGTGAGCGGCGCCAGGGTTTCCGCGAACATCCGCTCGTCGGCCGCGGTCGCCGTTCGCTCGTGGGTGAATCCCTTGTAGAGCTTGAGGGTGAACCGGAACTCCGGGTTCGGCCGCACCCGCTTCACCCAGGACGACGTGGTCCGCGCCGAGGGGATTCGGTAGAACGACGAATTGATCTCGAGCGTATCGAAGAAGGTCGCGAGATAGGAGAGTCCGTCGAACCGCGGAGTCTTGGGGTATACCAGGCCTTCCCAATCGGGATAAGACCACCCGGCGACGCCGACGCGTACCGGGCCCGGGCCCTTCGTCAGTCCGTGGTGAAGCTCTGTTTCTTCAGCCACTCGCTCGCTTGCTTGCGGGAGCGGACCACGCGGAAGTCGCGCCAGGCATCCCGTGCGTCTCGGTTCCGCTCGACTAAATCCGCTAACTTGGATCCGTCGTGATCGTCCACCAGCACTGTGTCGAGTTTGGTCTTCAGATCCCCTTCCACAAGCGACGCGACGAACGCGTCCTGTTCTTCCATGGTCTCCTCCATGCTCGGCTTTGGAATCTGCACGTAGCGGCCGCGGGTGTCCGCTTCCAGTTGCCAGACGAGCTCCTGGGTTTCCGGGTCGTCGTGGTCCTCGAGCACGTTGAAAACCCGGCCCGAGTCGGTATCGAGATAGTAGCTCCGCTTCACGGAGTCGTCGCTGAACGCGACGACCACCGCTTCCAGATCGACGTTCACGGCCGCTGTGCCTCCTTCGTTTTCGTGGCCTCCATCGCCGTAGTCTGGCTGCCAATCGGGGTTGTCAAGGGCTTATGCTGTCGTTCGGAGTGTTCTTTGGGCTAGGGCTGGTGGAGTCGTGAGTCGAGTTTCATTGTATTCGAGCCCTGAACTCGGGAGCAAGCGCCATCGCGCCGGCCTCGCGGCGCTTTAGGCCAAAGACTATTTCTCGGTCTCGGATTTGCTGAACGTGGGAAGGCTCACGCGCGTCGGTCTGTCGACCCGGTAGCCCAGCGCGTAGTCCGCTTGCATCAAGGTGTGGATTTCCCGCGTCCCCTCGTAGATGACCGCGCCCTTGGAGTTGCGCCAGAAGCGGCCCACGGGATACTCGTCGGAGTAGCCGTAGGAGCCGAAAATCTGGATGGCGTCGGAGGCGGCGCGCTCGGAAGCGACGGTCGAAACCCACTTGGCGAGGGAGGTCTCTTTGGTGTTTCTGCGGCCCTCATTCTTGAGCCAGCCGGCTCGAAGCCAGAGGAGCCGCGAGACCTCGTAGTCTCGCACCATGTGGGCGATCATCTGCTTGACCAGCTGGTGCTGGCCGATGGCCACTCCGAAGGCATGGCGTTCCTTGGCCCAGCGGACGCTTTCGTCGAGACAGGCGCGGATGAGCCCCGTCGCGCCGGCAGCCACGGTATATCGTCCCTGGTCGAGGGCGAACATCGCGATCTTGAAGCCCTCGCCTTCGTTGCCCACGAGGTTCTCCTCGGGAACCTCCACGTCCGTGAGCGTGAACCACCCGGTGTTTCCCGCGCGGATTCCCCATTTGTGCGTCATCGCCCCGCTCTCGAAGCCCTTGAATCCACGCTCGACGATGAACGCCGAGAGCCCGGCGTGATCCCGGTTCTTCTTCTTTTCCTGGTCGGTCCAGGCGATGACCAGGAAGTGATCGGCGATCTGGGCGAGGGAGATCCACTGTTTCTCGCCGTTGAGGACGTACCGATCTCCGTTCTTGATCGCGGTCGTCTGAATTCCCACGGCATCGCTCCCGGCATTGGGCTCGGTGAGGCCGTACGTCGCCATTTTCTTTCCCTGCGCCTGGGGGACGAGGTAGCGCTTCTTCTGGTCCTCGGTGCCCCAGGCCAGAAGCGTCATGCAATTGAGACCGACGTGCACCGACATGAGCACGCGAAGAGAGGTGTCGACGTACTCCAGCTCTTCGCAGGCAAGGCCGAGAGAGACGTAGTCCAGCCCCGCGCCGCCGTACGCCTCGGGGATGCAGATACCGAGGATGTTGAGCTCGGCCATCTTGGGGAGGATCGACTGGTCGAAATGTTTCTTGGCGTCGTTCTCCTGGATGTGCGGTGCCACCTCGGCTCGAGCGAAGTCGCGCACCATCTTCTCTACGGCAAGGTGGTCCTCGGTGAGGTCGAAGTCAGTCATGAATACTCCTTAAATTTTTATGCTCGCCTCGCTCCTCGCTCGGGGAGGATAGCGCCCCGCTCTCGAGCTCTCAACCATTGCCACCTTCGAGGAAGCCCAGGAGTATAGCTCAAGGGCGCTCGTTACCAGAAGCGGCCGCGCTTGACGAGCCGAACACGCTTGACGAGATTTAACGGTGCTTCCAGACCGGGGGGCGTCGCTCGCGGAGAGCTCGGACACCTTCCTTGGCGTCTTCGGTGGCCATGAGCTGGTTGAGGTAGACCTCCTCGACCAGCCGCAAGCCCTCCTCGAAGGGCATGTAGGCGGCTTCGGAGATGGCGCGTCTCGCCAGGCGCAGCACCGGGGTCGAGAACGTCTTGAGAAACTGGATCCATTTCTCGACTTCGGCGTCGAGCTTGTCGGGGGCGAGCGCGCGAGTCACGAGCCCGATCGACTCCGCCTCGCGTCCCTCGTAGATTCGTCCGGTCAGGATGAGCTCGAACGTGCGGTGCAAGCCGATGATGCGCGGGTAGATGATCGGAGCGACGGTAGGGAAGAGACCCGCCTTGAGCTCCGGCTGGCCCAGCTTCGCGCCCTCGGAAGCGAAACAGAAGTCGCAGGCGGCGGCGAGCTCGCATCCTGCGCCGAGAGCCATTCCCTTCACCACGGAGAAGGAGACGGTTTCGAGCTGCATCATCCTCCGAATGACGCGGTGGAACGCATCCAGGAGCTGATACACGTTCTCGTCGGTATGTTCGGCGATGTCGAGGCCGCTCGAAAACGCGCGGTCGTTTCCGGTGATGACGACGACCTTGGCCGACTCCTTCAGCTCGAGCTGATCCAGGGCGAAGGCGAGCTCCTCGAGAGCCGCGAGGTTGAGGGCGTTCGAGGCGTCAGGCCGATTCAGCTGGATTCGAAGAACGCCGTCGTCGAGGCGCTGCTGGATGTTCTTGAAAGTCTCGGGATCGAGGCCGGTGGCGGTCAGATCGGGGGACTCATCCATAGAAGATCATGCTAACACACGGACCTCCGGTAGGCGATCCTGGTATTTTATGGTAGAAAGGATCGATACGAGTGCAGTTGGAGCGGAGCTCCGATTTCGATGCCGGCATCTGTTTATCTCGACTACAACGCGACGACACCGCTGGCCTCCGAGGTGCTGGAGGCGATGCTGCCGTATCTGCGCGGTGATTTCGGCAACCCCTCGAGCATTCATCAGTACGGACGCCGGGCCAAGGCAGCTCTTCTCGAGGCCCGCGAGACACTCGCGTCCTTTCTGTCGGCTTCCGGGACCGAGATCGTCTTCACCGCCTCCGGCACCGAGGCCGACAACCTCGCCATCCTCGGCGTGGTGGCGGCGGAAGAAGAAGTGGAGCGGCCTCGAAGGCATCTCGTCACGTCGACCATCGAGCACCACGCCGTCCTGAACGTGATGCGCCACCTGGAGAAAAAGGGGTACGAGGTGACGTATCTTCCCGTGGACCGGAGCGGACGCGTTGTCGAAGGTGCGCTCGAAGGATCTCTCCGTCCGGACACGCTTCTGGTCTCCATCATGAGCGCGAACAACGAGACCGGCGTGATTCAGCCGGTGAAGGAGTTGGCGCGGACTGCCCACGAAGCGGGCGCTCTCTTCCATACCGATGCTGTTCAGGCCTGCGGGAAGATCGCCGTCGACGTCGAGGAGTTGTTCGCCGATCTCCTCTCGCTCTCGGCCCACAAGCTCTATGGCCCGAAGGGTGTCGGCGCGCTCTACGTGCGCAAGGGGACAGCCTTCAAGCCGGTGTTCCGAGGAGGCGGTCAGGAGCGCGCGCGCCGGCCGGGAACGGAGAACGTCGCCGGAATCGTCGGCCTCGCCGAGGCGGCGAAACGTGCCGGGGCGCTCCTTTCGGAGGAGTCGGCGCGGCTATTGGCTCTTCGTGAGGAGATCGAGATCTCGGTCCTTCGTGAAATTCCCGGAAGTCGTCTGAACGGCGAGGGCTCCGAGCGCACGCCGAATACGGCGAACTTCCGTTTCGACGGCGCCGACGGCGAAGACCTGGTAAAGCACCTCGACCGGGAAGGGTTCGCGCTTTCGACCGGGGCCGCCTGTTCGGCGGGGGCCATCGCTCCTTCCCACGTGCTCATCGCCATGGGACTGACACCACGCGAGGTCCAGGGCTCTATTCGCGTGAGCCTCGGACGTCAGACGCGGGCGGAGGATACGCGGGGCTTCGTCGCCGCCCTCCAAAGGGCGGTTGAGATCGCGAGGACCCGCCCGCGCTCCGAGGCAGCGTCCGCTTAGACGAAACGTGCAGTGCCCGAAGTGCGGCTTCGCCTCCGAGGAGGGCGGGACCGCGTGCCCGCGCTGCGGTGTCGTGTTCGCGAGGCTCGGGGACAAAGGGCTTCGACCACCTCGGCCTCCTCAATCGTCTCGACCGGTCGCTCCCACGCGCGGTCCCACCGCGGCCCCCGCCGATGACCCGCGGTCGTTCTCGCTCGTCAATGTCCTCATGCTTTCGGTGATTCTGAGCGCCTCCGGCGCTCTCTACTGGCAATCGCGCCGCGCTACGGAAGCTCCCGCGGCTGACGGCACGTCTTCACCGGGCAGGGTGACGCCGGGCCAGGGAGGAGTGCCGAGGGAGATCTTTGTCGAAGTCCCCCCGCCTCCCTCTCCCGGGACGCTCGTGATTCCGGGGTTCGAGCCTCGCCCCGCGCCCGCCGCCGGAGAGATTCCGCCGGCCGAAGTTTCCTCCACCCGCGACTTTCCCGATCTGCCCGAACTAAACGAGAGCACCGTCAACGCCGCGCTCATCGAGCAGGCGAAAAGAGCGGCATTGGACTTTCCGGAGGAGCCGTCGTTTCGGGAATACGTGGCCGCCGCCCACTTGATTCTGGCGGGCAAGGAGATCAAAGCGCGCCGGTTTCAGGAGGCGCTGAAGCTCGTGGACGAGGCCGAGCGGTGGACCGTCGAACCCAGCCAGACGGCCACCTTCCGGGCGACGATCTTCGGCGAGCTTCAATCCTGGGAGCTGGCCGAGAGGTGGGCGCGAACCGCCCTGAGCTACGGCGCTCGCGACAACGCCGCCGACATGCATCACATCCTCGGCAAGGCTTACTATTTTCGCGAGGAGATGGACAAGGCCATCGAGGAGTTTCAGCGCGCGCTTGCCCTGAAGGACGACCCGGCGATCCGCGATTCCCTCGAAAAAGCGAGGCTCGAGGCCCGGACCGCCCGCGGGTTCGATCAGAAGCGGCTCTCCCACTTCATCGTCAGCTACGAAGGCGAGACCATGGATTCCACGGGCCGCATGGTGCTCGACTCCCTGGAGCGCAGCCGTGCCACTCTGATCTCCCGGCTCGGCTACGAGCCCGAGGAGCCGGTAGTGGTGATCCTGTACTCCGGGCGCTCGTACCGCGAGATGGGGGGCCCCCACTGGTCCGCCGGTTTGTTCGACGGAAAGATCCGGATGCCCGTCGGCGGGCTTCATCAGGTCGACGAGCAGATCCGCTCGACGCTTCACCACGAGCTGGTTCATGCGTTCATCCACGCGCGCGCCGGAGAGAGCGCTCCGCGATGGCTCCACGAAGGGGTCGCGCAATACATGGAAGGCACGCGCGCGGCGGAGCAGGGGAACCTCCTCGCGCGAGCGCTCGCTGACGGGAATAGCTTCCAGCACTGTCTCCAAACCTCGCAGTGCGACGTGCGCATCTTCTACCCCGCCGCCGTCTCGTTCGTGGACTACCTCATCCAGTTGCGCGGGGTTGGCGGCATTCGCGACGTCCTCTCCGCCCTGGGGGAAGGGAATGACATCGACGGGGCTGTGCGGAAAGTCCTCGGAAAAGACGTGAAAGCGCTCATCCTTGAATGGGAGCATTTCGTCCGCCGGCGTTACAGCGGCAGGTAGGCGGGCTCGAGCGGTGATAGAATCAACGTAAGCACTCTGCACCATGATTCGTGTCGAATGTCCTCGTTGTCAGACGAAATACCGGTTCGACGAGAGCCAGCTCGGGGGAAAGCCTCGCGTTACCGCGAAATGCAAGAAATGCGGGGGCCCGATCGAGATCGCCGCAGAGGCCGAACCGGCGACGCTCCCGTCAGTTGATGACGCGGGAGCACCGGCCCCGCCGCGCGAGGGGGTGTCGACCGCGCGCGTCCGCAGGCTTCGCTCCGACGAGAGTCCCGGCGAGGAGACCCTCACCGGGCAGCGGGTCGCCGAGGTCCTCGATCTTCCTCAGGACAAGAGGTACTCCCTCGCGGTCCTGCAGGGTAAGGCGAGCGGCCAGATCTTCCAGATCCAGAAGGTGAGGACCGTCCTCGGCCGCGCCGACTGCGACATCATCCTCGACGATCCGGAGAGCTCGCGCCAGCACGCGACGCTCGAGATCCTGGGCGCCCGTGTAGTGGTCACCGACCTCGGCAGCACCAACGGGACCTTCTTTCAGGGAGAACGGATCACAAACGCCGAGCTCGAGAATCACAACGAATTCCGAATCGGCGAGCACGTGCTGATGCTAATAGTCACCGCTCGCGAATAACGCGGCATCAAGGAGTGTAAGGGGGATATGGAGATGAGAGGAGGAGATAGGGGGATAAATCAAGAAACGTTTTAGTCTTATCCCCCTATCCCCTCCTGTCTCCCTTATCCCCCTTTGCCTTGGGATTTGTCTTATCCGGGGTTCTCGGCTTCTTCCCGCAGGAGCTTCGCGAGCGCGGTTTGGGCCGCCAGGAGCTCCGCGTTCTTCTTCGTTGGCCCGGTCGCGCTTCCGAGCGTACGCGCCCCGACGCGGAGCTCGACGTGGAACGTCTTGCGGTGCTCGGGTCCCGTCTCCGCGGCGACGCTATATTGCGCCGCCTCGAGGTTGCGGGCCTGCAGGTACTCCTGGAGCGCTGTTTTAGGATCCTCGACCGCCGCCCGGCCTTCCCCGACCTCGCGGATCAGCGGGTGATAAACAGGCGCGAGAAATCGGCGAACCTCCTCGATGCCGGAATCGAGATAAATGGCCGCGATGACCGCCTCGAAGGCATCCGCCGAAAGCGCCTTCTTCTTCCTTCCGCCCGTCTTCTCCTCGCCTCGCCCCAGGCGAAGGTACTGCGGGATGTCGAGCTGCAGCGCCAGCATCGAGAGCGTCGCCGAGCTCACCAGATAAGCCTTGATCTTGGACTTCCGGCCTTCGCTGAAATCGGGAAACTCGTGGAAGATGAAGTCGGTGACCAGGAACCCCAGGATCGAGTCCCCGAGAAACTCCATGGATTCGTTATGCGGGATGCCGCCGGTCTCATATGCAAAGGACGTATGGGTCAGGGCGTGCTGCAGCAGATCTTTGTCGCGAAAGCAGTAGCCCAGGCTCTTTTCGAGCTCCGACGGATCGACGGATGCGGACAAGGTCATTCTAAGCGGGGGACGATTCTCTTCTCTCTGGCGGATGTCTCATGGTACTACAAGACCTTGACCAGGACCATGGTCATGTCGTCGTGCTGGACCGCCCCGCCGGCGAAGTTGAAGACTTCGTCGACCATCTTCTCGCGCAGCTCCTCCATGGAGAGCTCGGCGTTGTCCTCCATGATCCCGCGAAGGCGGTCGTCGCCGAAGAGCTCGGAGCGGTCGTTCATCGCCTCCGTGACGCCGTCGGTGAAGAAGAGGAACAAGTCCCCGGAAACGAGGGGAATCGACTCCTCTTCCAGAATCTTCTCGAACTGGGAGCCGCGATCGAGGGCGAGTCCCATACCGTCGGGGGCGAGCACCTGCACTCTTCCCCGATTTCCGTTGGCGCTGAGCTGGAGGATCGGGTTGTGGCCGGCTCGAGCGTAGGTCATTTTCTTGTTCTTCACGTCGATGACGGCGTAGACCATGGTGATGAAGCTGCGGCTGTCGAGGTTCGCCGCGAGGATCTTGTTCGCCTCGATGAGAAGGAGGCGAGGGGAGTCGTACATCCGGCTGAGCGAAAGGGACAGGCCCTTCAGCTCCGCCATATAGAGGGCAGCCGAGGTGCCCTTTCCGGATACGTCGGCGATGAGGATGGCGAGGCGTCCGTCGCTCAAGGGGATGAAATCGTAGTAGTCGCCCCCGACTTCGTTCGCCGGAAGACAGAGTGCCGCGATGGAGAGCCCAGGGACGCTGACCCGGTCCTTGGGGAGGAGGCTCATCTGAATGGTCCGGGCGATGCGGAGCTCTTCTTCCAGGCGCTCCTTCTCCGCCGACTGGGTTAAAAGGTCCTGTATGCTGTTGGTCATGAGGTTGAACGAATCGGCGAGCTCGCCGAGCTGGTCGCGGGATCGGACCTGCACTTTGTAGCCGAAGTCCCCCTGGCGCACGTGCTCCGTCCCCTGGCTGAGGGCGTGGACCGAGCCGGTGATCGAACGGGCCAGAACCAGCCCCACGAAGATCGCCGCAACCTCGATAACCAGGAAAAGCGCCGCGAGGAGTGCGAGAACCCAGAGGATTACCTTTCCCAGGTCGGGCCCTTCCGGGCCGAGCTGGAGCGCGTTTCGGGCAACGGCGTCGTAGAGGCTCATCGGCGCGAAACCGAACTGCACGAACACCAGCTCAGTCTCCCGTTCGCGAGGCGCGTCGAGGCTTCGCGACTGCAGAAGAGTCAGCCAGGGAAGGGTGAAGGGTCGTCCTCCGTCGTCGGCCGGGGGCGCCGGCACTTCGGCCTGCGGATTCACGACGAGAAGCGAGTTCGGCTGCGCCGCGTCCGACACGCTGGTCACCAGCTGATCGATACGGAACCCCATCGAAACCGCGGCCTGGTCGAGCACCGTTCGGAGCGGAGAGGCCACGAGTACGGTTACCCCCTCAGGCATCGGAGTCGAGGTCCCCGCGAGATAATTCCCGTTCTCGATACGGATCGGTCCGTGGTACGCCGATTCCATCCACGAGGGGAGAGGGGTGCCCACCTGGGGCGGACGAGGAAACTCATCCGATGCGATGACGCGCTGGATGCGGCCGCGCCGATGCTCGAGATAGACGGCGCCCGAGCCCGGGTACAGCGTCGAAAGCGGAGCGATTCGCGCCCGGAGCACCGCACGGACGACCTCATCCTTGACGTGGGCGCCGCCGCGCCGCGAGCCGATGACGTCCGAAACCGCGAGATCCGCGCTCTTGGTCATCTCGGAATCGACGCGCCGGATCTCGGTGTTCAGCACGTAGGAGCTCACCTGTCCCACGATGAAGAACGCGCTCAGGAGAAAGAAAAACAGGATGAGGAGCGTCGGGACGAGCCCGATCAACAGATAGGAGATCACCAGCTTGCGCCGAATGCGCCAGAGAAGCTTCGTTCTCAGCCGGGAGATGCGCCAGATCAGAAAGCCGATGGCGTACCCCCAGAGGCCGACGGTTGCGACCGAGGTCAGCCACGCCGGCCACGATGGCGATGAGGAATAGATCGCTCCCAGAAGCCGGGTGAGAGCGAGGACGCTCAGGATCTGTCCAGCGCGCGTCCTCAGGAGGAACCGCGTCAGGCCCCGCTTCGGCTCCGGCAGTCGCGACCTCGGCACATGAGGATCGGAAGCCATGAACTACCTTGATAGAAAAGACTTACAGCGGACTCCGGCACTATAGCACAAGCCGCAGGCTCACCGAGCCGCTTCCACTATGAGTGCTCACGCGCTTGACCGGGCTTTACGCACCGCCTATGCTGTGCTGTAAGCTCCCATGACAGCCCTTCTTTCCTCAGCTTCTGCCGTCTTCTCGATTTCCCTGCTGGTGCCCGCGGCCGAGAAGGGCGAAGAGCTCGTTCTCGACGGGGTCATCGTCGCCGAGAGCCCGGCGGATTCCGTGGCCCTCGTGCGCCGAGCCGTAGCGGGCCGCGCCCAAATCCTCCGCGTGGGCCAGGAGCTCCACGGTTACGTCCTCGTCGAGGTCGCGAAAGGCTTCGTTCGCTTGCAGGGGCCGGATTCCGAGCTTCGCCTGTTCCTCGGGGGAGCGCGATCTCCGGCCGAACCTGCGGAAGCGCAGCCCGCGAAGGAGGGCGAGGATTCGGTGTGGATTCGGCGCGCGTTTCCGCGCGAAGTCGCCCGCGCACGACTGGAGAAGGAGATCCCCGTCATCCTGCGTGAGACCGATCTTACTCCGCGCGTCGAAGACGGCGAAGTCAGAGGGCTCAGCGTCTCCCGTCTTCCTGACGGCACACTTCTCTCGGAATCGGGTCTTCTCCCCGGAGACATCCTCGTCAGCATCAATGGGGAGCCGCTCGTCAGGGTCGACGCTCTCTGGGAGCTCATAGCCCGCCTCGCCGACCAGGATGAGATTCGAATCGTCGTTCGAAGGCGCGGCGAGGTGCTGAAGCTCGCTTACGCCTTCACCCAGTGACGGGCCTCGCCGACCCGCTCGCGGTCCAGGTCGCCCGTCCCCCAAAAGGATAGGAACCTCTCCCCGTTGGCGCGCGCGCCCGGCTCGTCTCCCCGAAGGGCATGGATCCGCCCACGGAAAAAGAGCGCGCGGATGAACGGAATGGGCCAGTAGAGCACCGCCTCCTCCTCGCGCAGCACCTCGTCGAAGACGCCGAGAGCGGATTTCAGCTCTCCTCTTTCGAAGAGCGCCGAGGCGAGTGCTGCGCGGACGAGGATTCCCGCGGTCGATGGGTCTCCTTTACGGCGAGGGAGGCTCGCTGCGGCTTCCATGAGAGTTTCGACCGCGGAGGCCGGATGGCTCACCGCTGCGACGTGCCGGGATAGCGCAAGCTCGAGGGGAGTTCCGAAACCGGCGAGGCTCTTGGTGACGGCTGCCGCGGCGTCGAGATCGGCGAGGCACGCGTGCGCGAGGCCGCGGAAGTACGAGAGAAGCGGAGTCTCGATCGACGCAGAACCAGCGACTTCGAGTGCCCGCTGAGGCCTTCCGGTCTCGAGCCAGTAATGAGCCTCGATCTCGAACGCGGGTGCCCGCAGGCTCGGAAATTCTCGAAAGCACGCGTTCGCCGTATCGAGGGCCTCTCGGGCGCTCTCGCTTCGTCCCTGACAGAGATGCGTCACCGCGAGGTCGAGCGATCCCTGCCATCGCCAGAAGCGGTCGCGCGCCCGGGCGAGCTGTCCCGCGTTCTGGATGGCACGCGAAAAATCGCCCTCGAGAAGCGAGCTCCGCCAGTTCTTGAGCGCGAGCTCGTGGAGAAGGGACTCGTAGTCGAGGGACGACGGCTGCTTTCTGTCCACGCGGGCTTCCCGGTAAAGAACCGCCCGAGTTTACAATACCCGGCGGCGATGGAACGGCTCAAGCTCAAGGCCCCCAAGGAATGGATAAGACACGTTCTTCGCGCGGTTTCAAATTTCCACCGCGATGAATGCTTCGACCGGGCGGCGGTAATCGCCTACTTCGCCATGCTGTCGTTTCTTCCGCTCGCTGTGATTCTAGTGGCGGTAGGTGCCTTGCTGCTCGGCTCGCTCGAGGAAGCGGAGCGGGGGACGGAGCTCCTCCTTCGGAACGTGCTCTACGCGCTGCCGCCGCAGGTGATGACAGAGGTGCGGTCTCTGCAGCAAGGGATCTGGTCGGGGCTCTTCTACCTCCCGATCGCGCTTTGGAGCGCCAGTACGGTCTTCAACAAGATCGAAGCAAGCCTGGATCATGTGTTCGAGGTCGAGCAGCCAAGAAACTGGGCGCTCAGGAAACTCCTCGCCTTCGGTGTGGTGGGGCTTCTGAGTGTCCTTCTGGTCGCCGCGATGGTCCTTGGAGGCATACTGTCCACGGTGGACCGTTTCATCGATTCGACCGCGCTCGCAGCACTTCGCGGCGCGCCCCTCTACCAAACGGTGAACGGATTCGTAAGCCGGTACCTTGTTCCCTGGGTCATCGCCATTGCGGCCTTCTTCCTCGTCTACTGGATCGTCCCCGCCCGGAAGGTGCCGGTGTCGGCAGCCTTCACCGCGGCGAGCATCGCGGGCACGCTATGGGAAGCTTTGAAGGTCGGATTCACCTACTACGTGAGCCACATGGCGAGCTACACCCGGACCTACGGCGCTCTGACGACGGTGGTCCTCTTTCTCGTCTGGGTGAACCTGTCCGCTGTGCTCTTGCTCTGGGGCGGCGAGCTGGCGGCGGTCCTCTCGGGCCATCGAGAGTCCTTGGGAGAGTCTTTGGGAGAATCTTTGGGAGAATCTTCGCGAGGCTCTTCGGAGGCTCAGCGCGGCTCGGGGTGACGAATGGTGAGGACGATCTCCCCGGCGCGCGCCATCCCGAGCGTCTCCCGCGCGAGGCGCTCCACCACGAGAGGGTCGCTCCGCAATGCGTGGATTTGCGCCGACAGGCGGTCGTTCTCGGCTTCGAGCGTCTCGACCTCCCGGCGAAGCTCCTCGTGCTCCTCTCGCGCCTTCCAAAGGCCGAAGATGCCGCGCTCGCCGAAGAGCGAGTTGAGGACCGTCGCCGCGACGATCAGGAAGGCGGCGAGGGCGAGCGCCTTGCGCCGAAACGCGGTTTCGACGAGACGCCCCCCCTTGGTCGAGGGCTTCGGACCCGCGCCATCATCGCCGGAGCGCGCTCTCATGTCTACCAAACCACATAGTATAGTTGGCCGGGGGGGAACGCACCAATTCCCGCCCTGATCGACGTGGAAACGTGGGGAATCACCAACTAGGGAAATCCTCACTCTAGACAGCCCTTCGAAGCACGTCGATAATCCTCCCCTTGAGGTCCCAGTTATCTTTCATTCGACAAGGACCTCCCGGGCCCCAACTTCATTCGAGGAGTCATAAACCGTGGTGGTCGGTCGAGAGCGCGTCGCGAGGATCGTGGTACTGAGCGTCGGGTTGTTCGTTCTCAGTCAGATGTGGGCGCAGCTGGTTATGGAGATCCGCTTCCCGCTGGCATTCAACGTCGGCCCATTGACGGCGGTGCTTTTCATGCACTGATCTCGAGCGGGTTCAGACTGGAATCATAGGCCTTGCAGGAGCTATCCTGTCGGCGATAGAAAACCGCCGTCGAGAGAACGAACCCATGCCCCTATTCGAATACCGCTGCAAAGAGTGCGACAACGAGTTCGAGACCCTGGTTCGCGGACGCGAGCGCCCCTTCTGTCCCTCCTGCCAGAGCGGCAAGCTCGAGAAGCTGCTCTCGACGTTCGCCGCGGTTACAGGAAGCTCGCGACGTCCAGCTCGCGCGGAAGGACCGGGGGCTTGCGGCACCTGCGGCGATCCCCGCGGACCGGGCGCCTGCTCGATGAACTAAGAAGAATCTAAGGGCTCGTACGGCGCTCGGCGCTGCGGGAGGATCCGCCCGAGTGCCAGCAGGGTTGCGCACGTGAATCAACGGTCTTGTCGCGGCACGTCGCGACAGAGCGCGATGAGTGTCCGGCTCTCCGGATCGAGGACCCAGTAGTCGCCTTTGGTGGTTCGACGCCAGACGCGAAAAACCGGAAGGGAACCGCTCTCCGACCGCCGGACGAACGACCGGACCCTCGAAATCCGGGCCGACGGCGGGTTCATCGCGAGCACCATAGGAATGACTTAGAATGAAAACAAGATGGACGAGCGCACGCTGAGCTCTCTCGAGGAGGCCTTTCGTTCCTCTCCCGAGAACGAGCCGCTCCTCGCCGTGCTCTTGAACGCCTACCTCGACCGTGAGGAGCCCGAGAAGGGGCTCTCGCTCCTCCGCGAGAGGAGCGCCGCCTCCTTCGGCGATCCCGGAAACGCCACCCTCGCCGCCCGCCTCTTCCTCGCCGCGGGCGACGCCGAGCGCGCGCTCGAATTTGCGATCGACCAGGGGGCGGACGCCCTCATCGTTCGCGCCCGGGCGCTCCTCCTGCTGGAGCGGCGCGAAGAGGGGCGAAAGTGTTACGAGGCCGCCCTCGCCGCGAATCCCACGGTCGAAGACGGAAAGCTCGCCGCCGCTTTCGCGAGCAAGGTGCGGACCTTCGCCGTCGACACGGTCAAGGGATCGAAGCTGCGGGTGATCTCGAACGACGACACGGACGAGACCGAGACGACGAGGCTTCTGGCGCCCGAGCTCGAGAAAGTGACGTTCGATGACGTCGGAGGGCTCGAGGAGATCAAGACCGCCATCCGCAAGCGCATCATCCTTCCGTTCCAGAAGCCGAGCCTCTTCGAACGATTCAAGAAGCGGGTGGGAGGAGGGATCCTCCTCTACGGCCCTCCGGGCTGCGGAAAGACGCTCCTCGCCCGGGCGACGGCGGGGGAGTGCAACGCCCAGTTCCTGAACGTGGCGATCTCGGACATCCTCGACATGTACATCGGCGAATCCGAGAGGAAGCTCCACGCGATCTTCGAGAAGGCGCGGCAGTCGAAACCCTCGGTCCTGTTCTTCGACGAGCTCGAGGCGCTCGGGGGAAAGCGGCAATACCATCGGGAAGCGAGCTCCTCGAAGCTCGTGAGTCAGTTCCTCTCCGAGCTCGACGGTTTCTCCCGCAACAACGCTGGCGTCCTCGTGCTCGGCGCGACCAACGTGCCCTGGGACATCGACCCCGCCTTCCGGAGGCCGGGACGGTTCGACCGTGTGCTCTTCGTTCCGCCGCCGGACCGCGAGGCGCGTGAGCGCATCTTGACGATACTCCTCGGTTCCCGTCCGACGGAGGGAGACCTCGACACCGCCTTTCTGGCAAAGCACTCGAGCGGCTTTTACGGCGCCGACCTCATGAACCTTGTCGAGACAGGAACCGATGAGGCTATCGAGGCGTCCCTCGACTCGGGTCGGGAAGTGCCGATCCGAAGCGAGCACCTCCGGGCCGCGCTCGGGGAAATCAAGTCGACGACCACGGAGTGGCTCGGCACGGCGAGAAACTACGCTCGGTACGCCAACGAATCCGGCCACTACGACGAGGTGCTCGCGTTTCTCCAGAAGCACGGAAAATGAGATCCACCGGGTATCGCATCGCCGACGAGCCCAAACCCTCCGGACTTGCCCACCTGGCGGTGAGGCCCTTCTGGCCGTTTCTGGGAGTGATGTTCGGCGGGGCCTGGCTCTCTTGGCCCTGGTTCGTGGTCAACGGTTTCGCGGTAGGAAGCCCGACTCGCCGGCGGGAGCTATCGATCGCGATCGGAGGCTTCGTCGTCTCGGGGCTCCTTCTTCTTTCCATCGTCGGGCTCGCGGGCACGGGCCGCATCCCAGAGCGCGGCATCCCCTACGCTCTGCTCACGCTCACCGCGCTGAAGCTCGGCGTGACGTATTGGCTCCACGCTCTTCAGTCCAGCACGTTCGAAGTCTACGAGTACTATGGCGGCACCGTTCGACAGGGCATGCTCGTGATCTTTGCCGCCTATCTCCTGAGCCGAGCCGCGGCTCCAAAGCTCCTCGCGGCCGCGCCCCTCGTCCATCTCTGGTTGCGATAGACGCGATGTCCGACGCCGGAACCCGACAGTTGTGGGCGGAGGCGATGGCTGCGCTCTCTCAGGGAAACAACCGCCGCGCGATCGAGAGTCTTCGGCGGGTGCTGAGCTCCGAGCCCAACGACTCGGAAGCGCACGCTCTTCTCGCTGTTTGTCTCGTGGACGGGCGCCGTCTGTCGGCGGCGGAAACAGAGGCGAAGCTTTCGCTCGCGGGCGCTCCTCTCTCGCCGCTCTCGCATCTGGCGATGGGACAGGTGAGCTTCGCCCGGCGGGACTTCCGGAGGGCGGAAGAAAGCTTCCGCACCGTTCTCGAGCTCGAGCCCGACGAGTCCGCCCATCACCGGCGTCTGGGGAATCTGTTCCTGGCAGTGGGCCGCCGGGAGGAAGCGGAGAGCGAGCTCCAGCACGCGCTCGAGCTCGATCCGGCCGACCCCGAGAACCTCGTCGCCCTCGGTCGTCATCGACTCCAGACCGGGGCCGTCGACGAGGCCGAGCGGCTCGCCCGGGAAGCCCTGACCCTCTCCCCGGCGAACCGGGACGCCCTCGTCCTCATGGGCGCAGTTCTTCTCCGAAGAGGAGACGTCGAGGCTGCCCGCGAGCACGCGATATGGGCCATTCGCATCGATCCTACCGACCGAGGCGCTCTCCATCTCTTGGCCGCGATCAAAGCGAAAACGAGCTGGTTTCTGGGTTTTTGGTGGCGCTACAACACCTGGTGCAGCGAGGT
>CAZKNR010000190.1:0-15870 GCA_964553925.1 uncultured Acidobacteriota bacterium | reverse complement strand
GCACCATCTCCTGGGCGGGAAAGCGGTACTCGATCGTCGGCGTCGTGGGCGACGTTCGCCAGTACGGGCTCGCGATCGAAGCCGAGCCTTCCGTCTATTTCCCGCTCGCGCAGGTCCCGCTGCGGGTGACGGATCTCGTGGTTCGCACGGAAAGAGACCCCCGCGCGCTGACGGAAGCGATCGAGGAGGCGGTCCATGAGATCGACCCGGCGCAAGCGGTGGCTTACGTAAGCACTCTCGAGGAGGCTCGACGGGAGTCGGTCGAGGCGCCCCGGCTTCTCGCGACGCTCCTCTCCGCTTTCGCCGCCCTCGCCCTCGCCATTACCGCCGTCGGCCTCGGCGGCTCGCTCGCGCTCGGTGTCGAGCGCCGCTCGCGGGAGATCGGAATCCGCCTTGCTCTCGGAGCCGCGCCTCGCGACGTGGAACGAATGGTCCTTCGGCAGGGCTTCGGCCTTCTTTTCGCAGGACTCGCCCTCGGGCTTCCGCCGGCCCTCGCGCTCGCGGGACTTCTCTCGGAACAGCTCTTCGAGATCGAGCCTCACGACCCGCTCACCTTCGGAATGGTCTCGCTCTTCCTGGTGCTCGTCTCGGGAGCGGTCTCGCTCGTCCCCGCGCAAAAGGCCGTCGGGATCGATCCCCTGGCGACGATACGCATGGAGGGGGACTGCTAGGTAGACTCTCCCCGCTCGTCATTCCAAAGGCGCCCAACCCTCCAGCGAAAGCGGCGGTTCAACTGTGGGCCGTGCCTTGGCGACATAGGCGAGCGCAGTCTCGGAGACGCGAACCTGGCGCCGGTACTTGTCCATCGTATCTCTGCCGTAGTCCAGCTCCGCGAGATAGCGCGACGCGCCCCGGAATCCCGCCATTTTGGCGAGGTATTTGGCGGGACTCGCCTCCTGGCTGGTTTTGCCAAGCCCCTATCCCGCCAAAAAAGCGGGAGTCCAGATCCTGAGGAGTTCCCCAATTTTCGCGGGCCACGAGCTGGTCGAGTCGTTTCAGATCGTTTCGATATCTCGCTCCACAATTAGAATGTCGTGTTGGTCCAGCTCTTTCTTGAGGCGCTCCTTCAGATCGGAGAAGAAGCGTCGCGCCTGGCTCGTATCGGCGGCGATTACTCGGTACACAACGATCTCGTCGCGGTACGTTACCCCCGCCATTTTCCAAAACCCCTTATTGGGTTGCGGAAAGAACGTAAGCCCACGGAATTGGTCTAAGAGACCTTGTTGAAGGTCCTGAAACTTCTTTGCCTCGATGGGTCGGCCATCGTTGTAATACAGAGGAATGTGGAGGTCATATTCTTTCACCCGAGGCCACCTCCGCGAAACTCGGGGCGCTCGAGTCCGTGCTCAACGCGATGAACTGTACCCCGGCCTGCCGGAGCTGCTTCACTGCAGCCCGACTGACCATGTAGGTCCGATTCGGCAACAACATTCCAGGCGAATGGCGGAGGAGGATGGGGAGCGCTCTGGCTTCCTCGTCCTCTGTCATCTGCAGTACGATGTTCATGTTCAGATTATACAACCGAGCGCGCCTCCCCTGAACTGGAACTGTTAGACCCGTATCCACGCCGCTTTCAACGGCGGAGCGGCGTCGAACGACGGGAAATCTTCTTCCGGAGGCAGCCATTCGAGGTCCCGGATGGAACGGCCGCACTTGCGCGCCGTTCTCTCTAGGACTCGAAGGAAGGAATCGCGAGCGACCTCGGGCGCGTGGTTCGTCGCGAGGATACTTCCCCCTTCAACCGTCGCGAGGAGCGCCGGCTTGAGGAGAGTCGCGTAATCCCGGACGACGTCCACGGCGCCGAAAGCTCCTTTGGACCATCTCGGGGGATCGAGGATCACGAGGTCGAAGGAGCGCGGCTCGAACCGGGCGAACCGCCTTTCCCTTCGGGCCATTCCACGGCCCCGGTAGCTCGAGACGGGAAGCCCCGCGAGCTGGCGCGAAACCGCGATCGCGTCTTCGGTGATGAATCTCGTTGTTGACGCGGCAATCGCGTTCAGCCCGAGGTTCTTCTCACCGGTCCCGAGCGCGGTCTCGGAGAAGTCCACGTTCCAGACCTCGGCGGCGCCGCCCGCCGACGCCACGAGCCCCGCCGAACAGGTGTAGGCGAAGAGGTTCAGGACGGATTTCCCCCGGGCGTTCGCGAGCAGCCGCCGCCGACCCGAGCGAAGATCGAGAAAGAGGAGCGGGTCGAGCCCGTGGTGGCGCGGTCTCACGTCGTAGCGAAGACCGAGCTCGCGCCCCACAGGAGCTTCGGGAATCTCAGGATCGTGAAACCGCTCGAACGGAGATCCGCGCTCCTTCCCCCGGTGGTTCCACACCGGATGGAGCTTCGCTCCGAGCGCCCCTTCGGCGACTTCGGCGTGAGTCCTCTCGACGTCACCCTCCTCGAGAGGCTCTCGCCAGGTCGAAAGAAGCAGGATCGGTCCGTAGCGATCGATCGCGAGTCCGGGCGAACCCTCGGCGATCCCGTGAAAGAGCCGATAGCAGTCGGTCTCCTCCGCCTTCAGCCTCTCGAGGAGCGGCCTTCGGCGCTCGAGAGCGCTCGCGAGAAGACCGCGGTCAATGCGCAAGGGCCGCCAGGCCGGAGTGCCGGAGAAGCGCTGCGGTCGTAGGCGCCCGTCCGCGGAACTTTTTGAATACCGCAATCGGGGACTCGCTTCCGCCGAGAGCGAGGACCGTTTCGCGAAAACGGCGGCCGGTCTCGGCCACGGCCTCGCTCCGTTCGAGCCCGGCCTCCTCGAAAGCGGCGAAGGCATCGGCCGACAGCACCTCCGCCCACTTGTAGGAGTAATAGCCCGCGGCGTAGCCCCCCTGGAAGATGTGCGAAAAGGCGCAGAGGAATCGATCCTCGGGAATCGGCGGAATCACCGTGGTGCGAGAGGCGACCTTGCGCTGCACGTCGAAGGGCGTCTCAGCGCCGTCCGGGGTGAAGCGGTGATGGAGCTCGAGGTCGAGAAACCCGAAGTTGATCTGGCGGAGAGTCTGAAGCCCCGCCTGGAACGTGCGCGAGGCGCGAATCTTCTCGAAGAGCTCATCGGGAAGAGGCGCTTTCGTCTCCACGTGCTCCGAGAGGCCGACGAGAGTTTCCCGGTGGTAGCACCAGTTCTCCATGAACTGGCTCGGAAGCTCGACGGCATCCCACTCGACGTTTCGAATGCCCGACGCGAGTCCGCTGTCGACCTCTGTGAGCATGTGCTGGAGCGTGTGGCCGAACTCGTGGAACAGCGTCTCGATCTCGCGAAATGTCATGAGCGAGGGGTTCCCGTCGACGCCTTCCATAGGGGCCATCGGGGCCATCGGGGCCATTGGCGACGAGCCGTTGCAGATGAGATACGCCACCGGGAGCCGCGCGCTCCTGCCAGGAGGAGCGAAGAGCCGGGTCCTCCCCACCACCTCGTTCATCCACGCCCCGCCCTTCTTTTCCGCCGGCCGAGAGTAGGGGTCGAGATAGAACGCCGCGATCTCCTCTCCGTCGAGACTCCGCACCTTGAAAAACCGCACGTCCGGATGCCAGACGGGCACCTCTCCGTCGGCGGGGGTCACCTCGACCGCGAACAGCCGCTTCGCCAGAGCGAAGAGCCCGTCGAGAGCCCGGGGCAAGGGAAAGAACTTACGGATCTGCTCCTCGCTGTAGTCGTAGCGCGCCTCGCGCAAGCGCTCACTCCAGTAGGGCACGTCCCAGTGGCGAATCTCCGCGGCGTCCTCGGCGGCGCCGCGCCCGGTCATGAACGCGCGCACTTCCTCGAGATCGCGTAGCGCGGCTCCGTAGGAGGCGGAGAGGAGCTCCTCGAGAAGGCCTTCCGCGCTTTTGACGGTCGCCGCCATCTTTCGTGAAAGCGAAAGATCGGCATAGGTCTCGAACCCGAGGAGCTTCGCCTCTTCCAGCCTGAGGCGCAGGATTTTGTCGATGAGCGGCCGATTGTCGAGGCTCCCCTCGCTCGCGCGGCGAATGTGCGCGCGATACAGAGTCTCGCGCAGGTCGCGCCGCCTCGCGTGCTTCATGAAGCCCACGTAGCTCGGGCCGTCGAGCGTCACGCGCCACGGTCCCGTGGCCGGGGTCGCGGTCTCGTTTCCCGCCGCGCGCGCCGCCTGCGCCGCCATCTCGAGAAAACTCGCGGGAAGTCCCTCGACCTCCTCGCTCGTCGTCAAGTCCAGAGCGAAGGCCTTGGTGGCATCGAGGAGCTGGTTTCCGAAACGAGTCGAGAGCTCGGCGAGCTCGAGGCGGATCTGCTGGAACCTCTCCCGCGCCGCCCCCTCGAGCCCGACCCCCGAAAGCTCGGCCTCCTGGATCAGCTTTTCGACGACTCGCGTTTGCACGGGATCCAGATTTCCCGCGGGGAGGGCGCGCATCGCGACGAGGCCTCGATAGATCGGCTGGCTCTGCCCGATCCTCGTGAGAAGCTTCACCACCTCGGGCTCTACCTCGTCGTAGGCCTCCCGGAGCGGCGGACTGTTGCGGACGCTCATCAAGTGATCGACGATCCCGAATCCGAAACCGAGCCGGTCCTGCATCCGCTCGATGGGATCGACGAGCGTTTCCCACCCGGGATTTACGTCGCGCTCGAGAGCCTCGAGCATGCCTTCGACCTCTTTCACGAGCGCGCGGATTCCGGGGACGACGTGCTCGGGACCGATCTGGTCGAATGCCGGAAGGGTCGTTGCCGGCCGCAGCAGCGGGTTCGATTCGTTGGTCGTCATTGGGCTCATCATAACGCCGCGGTTTGACGGCGCGGGGGCGCCAGCCTAATATTAAGCGTTTTCCCTCGTTTAAGGAGTAAGTCTTGACCAAGAGCGTCACCGCAACAGCAACCTTCATGAACACCGGTTTGCCCCTGTTTTCCGAGCTTCGCTACAAAGTGAAGGACCTCTCTACCGAGGCGGTCACCCTCGGTCGAAAAGAAATTCAGCTTGCCGAGCACGAGATGCCCGGCCTCATGGCGTTTCGACAGAAGTATCGCGCCTCGCAGCCCTTGAAGGGAGCGCGCATCGTAGGCTCGCTCCACATGACCATCCAGACGGCGGTCCTCATCGAGACTCTGCAAGAGCTCGGAGCCGAGGTCCGGTGGGTGAGCTGCAACATCTTCTCTACCCAGGACCATGCGGCGTCCGCGGTCGTCGTCGGTCCGGACGGGACGCCTTCGAACCCCAAGGGACCCGCGGTCTTCGCCTGGAAGGGCGAGAGCCTCCCCGAGTACTGGTGGTGCACGATGCAGGCGTTTCTCTGGCCCGACGGAAAGGGGCCCAACATGCTCCTCGACGATGGAGGAGACGCGACCCTTCTGGTGCACAAGGGGGTCGAGTTCGAGAAAGCCGGGAAAGCCCCTTCGCCCGAGACCGCCGACAGCGAGGAGTTCCACGTGGTGCTCACTCTTCTCGGCCAGCTGCTCGAGGAGCGAAAGGGCTTCTGGAGCGCCATCGCCCCGAACATCCGCGGCGTCAGCGAAGAGACGACGACCGGCGTCCACCGCCTGTACCACATGGAGAAGAAAGGCACTCTTCTCTTCCCCGCTTTCAACGTGAACGACTCCGTCACCAAGAGCAAGTTCGACAACATCTACGGCTGCCGGCATTCGCTCGTGGACGGAATCCTGCGGGCGACGGACGTCATGCTGTCGGGAAAGCTCGCGGTCCTCTGCGGCTATGGCGACGTCGGGAAGGGCTGCGCCCAGGCGCTCTCCGCCCAGCGCTGCCGGGTGGTGGTGACCGAAATCGATCCCATCTGCGCTCTCCAGGCCTGCATGGACGGCTTCGAGGTGGTGCTCCTCGACGACGTGGTCGGGAAGGCCGACATCTTCGTGACCGCGACAGGCAACCTCGGCATCATCACCGCCTCTCACATGAAGAGGATGAAGCACAACGCCATCGTCGGGAACATCGGGCATTTCGACAGCGAGATCGACATCGCGGGGCTCGCGCGGCTTTCGGGAATCGAGCGGATCCGCATCAAGCCCCAGGTAGACGAGTGGAAGTTCGAAGACGGGCATTCCATCATCGTTCTCTCCGAAGGCCGGCTCCTCAATCTCGGAAACGCCACCGGACACCCGAGCTTCGTGATGAGCGGAAGCTTCAGCAACCAGGTAGCGGCCCAGATCGAGCTCTTCGCGAACGCCGGGAAGTACGAGACGAAGGTCTATACGCTTCCCAAGGAGCTCGACGAGGAAGTGGCCCGGCTCCACCTGGAAAAGCTCGGGGCGAAGCTCACGAAGCTCAGCCCGGAGCAGGCGGAGTACATCGGAGTCCCCGTCGATGGACCCTATAAAAAGGACCACTACCGGTACTGAGCCGTGACGAAACGGACGCGCGGTCTCGAAGAGCTCTACGCCGACGATCCCGAGCGGGCCGATGCACTTCTCGGCCTCGACTTCAACGGGGGGGGTCGAAGGCGCGTCCTCCGCATCATCGGCTCGGCGCCTCTGGCCTGGTTTCTCTCGGAAACGATGCCGTTCGGCCGCCTCAGGCCCAAAGGCGTCCTCCCGGTTGCGCTCGCTCAGAGCGAGAAACCCTTCACCATTGAAGGGAAAGAGGGTCTCATCGTCTTGAGCGATCGGCCCATCAACGCCGAGACTCCGATAGGCCTTCTCGACGACGAGGTCACGCCGAATTCCCGGCATTACATCCGGAACAACGGCGTCGTCCCCGAGCGAGCCGCGAAGCGCGATCTGACGGGCTTCAAGCTCACCGTCGACGGCGAAGTGGGAGCTCCCCTGAAGCTCGACCTCACCGATCTGAAGTCGCGATATCCGAACCAGACCCTGCAGCTCCAGCTTGAGTGCGCGGGAAACGGACGGGCGGGATTCCGCCCCCCGGCAAGCGGCCTCCAGTGGAAGATGGGATCCGTCGGCTGCGCGATGTACACCGGGGTTCGCTTGAAAGACGTCCTCGCGAGCGCCGGGGTCAAGCCGAGCGCCGTCTACGTCGCGTACTACGGCGAGGACGTTCACCTGAGCGGCGATCCGAACGCGATCCCGATCTCGAGGGGCGTTCCGATCCAAAAGGCGATGGACGACTTCACCCTCCTCGCGTGGGAGATGAACGGCGAGCCGTTACCGGCGCAGCACGGCTTTCCACTGAGACTCGTCGCCCCCGGCTGGCCCGCGTCCGTGTCGGGGAAATGGCTGACTCGGCTCTGGGTGCGCGACCGTGTCCACGACGGTGAGAAGATGGGGGGGCACTCCTACCGCGTGCCCCGCTACCCGGTCGAGCCGGGCGGAGACGTTCCCGACGGCGACATGGAGATCATCGAAGCGATGCCGGTGAAGTCGATTATCACCCGGCCGGCGACGGGCATCGAACATCGAGTCAGTGAAGCGCTTCCGCTCCGCGGCCACGCCTGGTGCGGCGACGGCGCCGTTCGGTCGGTGCACGTCTCGCTCGATTTCGGGGCGACCTGGACCGAGACCGCGCTCCGGCCCCCGCGCAACCCTTTCGCCTGGCAGCGCTGGACGACCGAGATGCGGTTTCCCACCGTCGGACATTACGAAGTCTGGGCGCGCGCTACCGACCATGCCGGCCGCCAGCAGCCGATGGTCGTCCCCGGATGGAATCCCGGAGGCTACCTCAACAACGCCATGCATCGCATCGCGGTGCGGGTCGTCTGACCGTGACGCTTCCCGGCGCCCTCGTCCTCACGCTAACGGCAGCTCTCCAGAGCTCCACGGATGAGCTGGCCCCGGGGCCGGGACGGGAGATCGTTCTCGCCGCCTGCACCGGGTGTCACACCACGGAGCTCATCGTCGCTGCCCACATGAGCCGCAAGAGCTGGGACGCGACGCTCACCTGGATGCAGGAGACGCAGGGCCTCGCCCGCCTCGAGCCCGCCGTTCGCAAAGCAATTCTCGACTACTTGGAGAGGACGCAAGGACTCTCCCGGGAGGACGAGAATGAAACGACGGGCCCCTGGGCGTCCCCTCGCTACCGACCCAACCCGATCTGGTAAGTCCAGCTCAGCCCAACTCAGCCCAACTCAGCCCAACTCAGCGACGAGCGCCCAAGAAGATACGCAGCACGTACCAGAACATGAGGGCGATGGACGCGAAGAGCGCGAGAGCCGCCCCCACGTACCGATCCTCCGGGTAGTGGTGGAGCACGTTCGAAGTGTCGTAGAGGACGGCGGCGCCGGCGAAGGCCACCATCGCGACGGAGAAGAACGTCCCGAGCTGGAATCCGAAGGCGAAGCTCGCGACGATGAGAACGATGGCGAGAACTCCCGCCCACCGGAGCAAGGCCCCGAGGAAGCTGAAGTCCTTGCGGGTCGAGAACGCGACCGCGGTGAGTCCGACGAACCCCATCAGGGTGACGGTGGCGGCGCTCTGGATGGTTCCGGGCGCCTGGTAGTTGGCGATGAAGAGCAGCGGAACGAAGATGATGGACTCGGCGACGACGAACCCGGAAAGGCCGAGGTACTGTCCAGCCACCGACGCGGTGCTCATCGCCATATGCGACGCGAGCCAGCCCACGACCATGAATCCGCCCATGACGGCGACCCAGGGCACGCTCAGAAGGGCGGACGCGATGGGCGCGGCGAGGCCGCTCGAGAACAGAAACGTCTCGATCCCGATGAACGCCAGGATGGCGAAAAGGAGATGGGTGTAGGTCCTCGTGAGGAACGTGGCGCGGCGATCGGTGTCGAGCGCGGCTACCGGCGTACCGGGCATGTTCAGGGATTGTGCGGTTTGCATGGAGACCCTCCTTGAAAGATCAATTGTAAACGAGAACTGGAGGGCCCGCGAGCGCCGGCGAGAGCCGACGAGCGCCGGCGAGAGCCGACGAGAGCCGACGAGAGCCGACGAGAGCCGACGAGAGCCGACGAGAGGAAGACGAGCGGCGGCCGGAGACTCCGGCCGCCGCTCACGATCGTCAGGAAAGCGCGCCCTCGAGGAACAACGTGCCGAAATGAAGCGTCAAGACCGCCTTGCCCTCGAACTTTCCCTTACCGGGAGTGATGTCGATGAGCATGTGGTCGGCGCTTCCCGCGCTGGCGGAATACGCGGATTCGAGCTTGATCACGTTCGCCGCGTCGGGCGTGGCGCCGCGGGCGAGGCCGCCCTTGTAGAGAGCCATGACGAAGTCGTTGGGACCGTTCTTGACGACTCCGATGGTGTACTCGCCAGCGGGGAGAGTGACGCCCCCGGCGGTGACGTCCGCCGACAGTTTCAACGAAGGACGGCGCGGGGTGATGAACTCTCCGACCTTGGCCGTCTCCGCGTGGGTCACGTTGGCGGGAGTGGTGTTGTACGCGAGGGTCGCTTCGGCCCCTCCCGGAAGCGCGCAAGTAATGGTCTTGTTGAAGTGCGGGTGAGCGAGCCCCAGACTCGGGGCCCAGACGAACGCGAGGACAATCAGAATCGCAAAGAATCTCTTCACTGAAAAACCTCCTGGCTCCCGGATAGAGCCCCTCCAACCGGGGATGCTACCATAATCGCCAAGTGCAAACCTTCCCACACACGACGGAGCTCCGCGACCGATTCCAAGCCAGCCTCGAACGGTTTCCAAGAAGAGACCTGGCCACCCTCGGCCTCAGGCCCGCGGCGGTGGCCTGTGTCATCGTGGGAGCCGCGGACGGCGAGGCCGCGTTCATTCTCACCCGCCGGACGTCAGGGCTTCGTCATCACGGGGGCCAATGGGCTCTTCCCGGCGGCCGCATCGATCCCGGCGAGACCGCCGCAGGCGCAGCGTTTCGTGAGCTCTCCGAAGAGGTCGGGCTCGAGATCGGGCCAGAGAACCTCCTTGGCTCTCTCGACGACTTCGAGACCCGCTCCGGATTCCGAATCACCCCGCTCGTCGTATGGGGGCCTCCTGTGGCGGCGCTCGCGCCCAACCCGAAAGAAGTGGAAGCGGCCTATCTCATCCCTCTCCGCGCCATCCACTCTCTGTCGCCCCGAATCGTCGACGGTCCCGACCCGGACCGGCCGCTCCTCACCCTTCCGCTCGAGGATCCGAAGACCGTCGTCTACGCACCCACGGCGGCGCTGGTTTACCAGATGCGGGAGGTCCTGCTCTACGGACGAAACACACGCGTCGATCGCTTCGGCGAGCCCCGCTTCGCATGGAGGTAGGGACGAACGACAAAAATGGCTCGCCAGACAAGAACCTCCACCAAACCGGGAAGGTGAATATGAAGATTGGAGGAGGAGGAGGGAGCACGACCGATAGGCGAATTTATCCCCCTATCTCCTCATGTCCCCCTACCCCCTTGCATTTGGATTTCTTCTCTAAGGCTTCCCCGCTTCGTGCCGGAGCGCGTGGTCCGCGAGGGTCAACGCCATCATCGCTTCCGCCATCGGCACGAACCGTGGGAGGAGGCAGGGGTCGTGGCGTCCCTTGACCGCGATCGTGGTTGCCTCGCCTCCTCGGGTCACCGTCTCCTGCTCGCGAGGGATGCTCGACGTCGGCTTGACGGCGCAGCGAAGGACGATGGGCATCCCCGAGGAGATTCCGCCCAGCATGCCCCCGTGGCGGTTGGAGCGGGTCGAGACCCGCCCGTCCCGCATCTCGATCGCGTCGTTCGATTCACTTCCCTTCATGGTCGCGACGCCGAAACCGGCCCCGTACTCGACGCCCATGACCGCGGGCAGGCTCAGCATCGCCTTCCCCAGATCGGCTTTGAGCTTGTCGAAGACCGGCTCTCCCCATCCCGCGGGAACGCCGGTGGCGACGATTTCCGCGATGCCCCCGATCGAGTCCCCCTCGTGCCTCACCCGCTCGATGAGGTCGATCATGCGGCCCGCGGCGGCGGCGTCGGGGCAGCGCACGATATTGGCCTCGACCTCTTCGAGCGTCACCGAGGCTGGATCGAAAATCTCGGCCGCGACACTTCCGATCTGTTTCACGTATCCCACGATCGAAGTTCCGTAGCGCACCCGGAGGAGCTTCTTCGCGATGGCGCCCGCCGCGACCCGCACGGCGGTCTCGCGCGCGCTCGAGCGGCCCCCGCCCCGGTAGTCGCGGAATCCGAACTTCGCGTCGAAGGTGAAGTCGGCGTGGCCGGGCCGGTACTTCTCGCGAATCTCGCTGTAGTCTTTCGAACGCTGGTCCCGGTTCTCGATGGCGATGGCGATCGGGGTTCCCGTCGTCCGGCCTTCGAATACTCCTGAGAGAATCGAAGCCTCGTCGCTCTCGTCCCTTTGCGTCGTAACCTTCGACTGTCCCGGGCGCCTCCGGTCGAGGTCCGGCTTCAAATCCGCTTCAGAAAGCTCGAGCCCCGGCGGCACGCCATCGACGATCACAACGTACGACGGCCCGTGGCTCTCCCCCGCGGTGGTGATCCGGAAAATCTGTCCGAAGCTGTTTCCCGGCATGACGCGGCCCCTCAGGCTTTCCCGTCTCCGGGAAAACGGACGACGGTTCCGTGAAGCCGCCCGCCGATTCGCGCCGACTCCCAGGAGATGCGGACGGGAGCGAGGCTTTGCTCGCGAGTACGGATGAACCGTCCCCGGGTGAACGCCGGCGTTCCCTCCGGAGGAAAACGCGTGGCGCGCTCGATCTCCGCCTCCTGCACGAGACGCCGCGCGCATCCGCTTCGCTCGAGTCTCGCGGCATAGCCCTCCACGAGCTCGTGATAGCGCAGATCGATCGTCTTGAGGAGCGCGGGGTCTCGGGGGTCGCCGCAGGTTTCGAGCAGGTACCGCTTGGTGACCCAGTCGATCCTTCCCACAAGCGCGGAGAGATCTCTTCGCTCGAGCCCACCGAGGATCTCCCGCCAGAGCTCGGTGACCTGAAGCGCCTCCATCGAAGTGGCTTTCTGGTCGCGCACGAAGGCTCTCGCCCTCTCGAGGTAGAACCGCTGAATCTGGAGAGCGGTCATGGGACCCCGATCGGTCGCGACCTCGGTCTCGAGAGTCGGGTCGGAGACGAACGCGTGGAGCGCTTGGATGGGGCGCTCCAGACGCGGAGCATCGCCGAGCGCTCCGGCTTCGACCATCTCGAGCACGAGCGCGGTCGAGCCCGCCTTCAGGAACTCCGCCTCCTGAAGCATCGAGGAGTCCGCGAGACCGAGCTGGAGCCGCTGTTCGCGCCGGAAGAGCGCGAGCAGGGGTGCTATGTGAAGATGAGCCGCGGCGAGGGCCGGCTTCATGAGATTTCCGACGTCGAAGATCGAGCGGTCGTTCGGGCTGATCGAGAATCGCAGGAGCCGCCGGATGGCGGGCGCTTTTTCGGAAAGCACGAGCTCGCCTTCGGCGGTGACCGAACCCGCTCCCGAGACGACCGGCCGGGAGACGAGAAACGCCGTCGCCAGTCGGCGAACTCGACGGAACGCCAGGAGGCGCAGGAGCGACGAGAACGATGCGATGAAGGGGAGCGTCACCAGGTAGCTGATAGCGTAGAGGAACCTCCCGAGCGCGTTTTGAAGGCTTCGGTCTCCGCGCGAGAACAGGCGGACGAAGAAGCTCCGCTCTTGCAATTCACGAAATTGGCGAAACGGGGGGAGGGCCATGGCGACGGTCGAGAGAAGCGCCGCGCCCAGCACCACCACGGCGAGGGCGATGAACACCACCCACCCGAAAACCACCGTGACCGCGAGAAGCGGGAGAAGCAAGGCGAGCCCGAGACGGTAGAGCGCGAGCCCGAAGCCGTTCGCGATCGTCGTCTGAAAGCTCTCCTGCGCGCCGTAGACGTGATCCTCGGCGTCGCGACAATTCTTGAGAAGGCCGAGCTTTCCCGGGAATCCCGCGGAACGGAGCGTTCTCTCGGCGTCCGAGATCGAACGAGAGAGCAAAGCCTCCTGGGCCTTCTGGTAGAGCAGGAGCTGCGCTGGTCCGCGGCACTCGGGGGTCGCCCCCTCGATGAGCCCGCCCTCAGCGTAATAAGGAAGATACTCGTAGTGGAAGGCACCCCCGTTGTCCGTAAAAATCTGGGGTCGTTCCGGGTAGAATCCAGGCTCAGTCTTTACCCGAGCCGAGATGGCGCCCGCGAGCGCGTCATAGATGACGTCGTTGCCCGGGTGCCGGCGCTCCGGTGCGAAACGGATGGCGTATTCGGTCTCTTGACCGATAAGGCGGCCGAAGAGCACGAGGGGTGTGCCCAGTGTGATTCTGCGGTTACTCCCCGCCTCCGGGGACGAGCGTTTCCTTCGGATAGCGGTTCTTCAGCGTGCGCGCGTCCTCGGCGATGTCGAGAAGAACCTTGTGAAGCGGCTCTGTGGCCGGTTCTGCCTCGCGGTTGAGATCGACTTCCGCATTTCCAGTTGCCCGGTTCCGGTTCATGTTCGTCCTCCGATTCCTTCTCCCCAGGCTAACATAGTGCGGCGACGCTCGGGTACTTTCACCGCCCCAGCACCGCGGGAACCGCTTCTCCCATAATCTGGAGAATCCGGTCGATCTCGGCGTCCGTGGTGACGAGAGGCGGCGCCAGGAGAAAGACGTCTCCCCGGTGGCGGGAGTAGAGGCCGCGCTTCTGGGTCTCCTCGTGCACCCGGAACCCCACTTTGTCAGAAGCGGGAAACTCTTCCTTGGTCGCCTTGTCCTTGACGATCTCGACCGCGCACATCATTCCGAGGCCGCGGACGTCGCCCACGTGGGGATGCGCGGCGAGCGCTCCAGCGAGGCCGTCGAGAAGCTTCTTCCCCTTCCGCTTCGCCTCACCGACCAGACCCTCGCGCTCGATGATGTCCAAGTTCGCGAGGGCCACCCGGCAACCGACCGGGTGGGAGCTGTAGGTGTAGGCGTGCATCCAGACGGGGTCGGCGGCGTCGATGGTCTTCGCGATCTCGTCCGAGAGGCCGATGCCTCCCAAAGGGAAGTACCCGGAGGTGATGCCCTTCGCGAACTGGATCATGTCGGGCTCGACTCCCCAGTGCTCGAGGCCGAACTTCGTGCCCGTCCGTCCGAATCCGGTGATGACTTCGTCGGAAACGAACAATACGTCGTACTTCGTGCAGATCTCCCGAATGCGGGGGAAGTAGTCGTCCTGGGGCGGGATGACGCCGCCCGCGCCCTGAACCGGCTCGGCGAGAAACATCGCCACCGTGTCGGGCCCCTCCTTCAGGATCGCTTTCTCCAGCTCGTTCGCCGCCGCGATCCCCTGAGAAACACCCGCGGGCGCCTCGTACCGGTAGGGGTAGGGCGAGGGAATGTGTAAGAACCCCGGAACGCGGGGCTCGAACATCGGCCAATACGAGGAGATACCGGTCGCGCTCATCGCCGCAAGAGTGACGCCGTGGTAGCCCCACTGGCGGGAGATGACCTTCGTCTTTTCCGCCTTGCCTTTGAGCCGCCAGTAGTAGCGCGCGGTCTTGAAGCTGCTGTCGCTGGACTCGCCGCCGCCCGAGGTGAAGAAGAATTTATTGATTTTCGGATAGGTCCACGACGAGAGCCGCTCCGCGAGCTCGATCGCGGAGAGATTGGAGCTTCCGGTGTATCCGGAACAATACCCGAGGGTCGCCATCTGATCGTAGGCCGCTTGCGCCAGCTCCTTCCGGCCGTGGCCCACGTTCACGTTCCAGAGCCCCGAGAGCCCGTCGATGTACTCCTTCCCATCGGCGTCGAAGAGCCGGGCCCCCTCCCCGCGCACCCAGACGTGAGCGTTCTTGTGGAGGGAGGGAGAATGGAGGGGGTGGATGAGGTGAGCCAGGTCCCGCGCGAGAAGCTCGTCTTTCGACGCTAGTGATGCAGTTGCCATGGGATTTACTCCGTCTTTTGATTTACCGCGAGGCCGCCCGCCGTCCAATGGGGAGAGCGTCGGGGTTGGTGACGATGAAGACCCGGAAGCCTTCCTTCAAGCGTTTCCCGATGTCCGAAGGACCCGCGGTGATTCCGCAGACGACGCCAAACTCTTTGCAGGCCGAGAGCACGGACTGGATCGCGCTCTCGATGGCGACGGCATCATCGTCGTAGGCTCGCCTCAAGTCCCCGGGTCCGGGAAAGACGATGTCGACGCCGGGAGTCGAGACGATGTCTCTCGCGTTGCCGACTCCGACGCGGTCTTCGATGATGAGAATGCTCGGCGCGCTATTCGGGCCGCTTGCCATCGAGCTCACCGCGAGCTTTGCCTGAGTCCGGTCCTCGACGTGGGGAAAGACGACGACGCTGACCCCGGCTTCGAGGAGGAGTTTCGCGTGCTCGCGAGCGGCTTCGTAGCCTTCACGGATTGGAGGAAGCCGGGTCGCGATCGGCCGCGATCCGAGCGACGTCATGAAATCGCGCATCCCGGCGACGTCGAAGGGTCCCGTCTCCATATCGTAGAAGACGAAGTCCAGCTGATTGTCTCCGGATAATTTTGCCGCATTCTCCTTCGTCTTCTCCCCGGAGAACGCGCCGAACACGGCCTTTCCCGACCCGAGGAGGGCGCGGATAGGGTTCTCTTTCGACGGATCCTGGGCGCCTGCCGGTGAAAAACGCACGAGAACAGCCCCCGTGAAAGTCAGCAGAAAAAGACCGAGAGAGCGTATCGACATCTCGGGTACGGAGATTACCACGGGTTCGTGATAGATTTCGACATCGACTCGATGCCCCGACCCGAAACCCCCCAGCTGTCCGGGTGGGGCCGCATTCCCGTACCCGGACGCGAAATCCTCTCCGAGGATCTGCGGAAACTCACAGAGAACGCTGTCCTAACCCGAGGTCTCGGCCGCTCATACGGAGACTCCTCCCTTCCGCCTCCCGGACGCCTCGAGGTCGCCTCGACCGTTCTCGGAGATCGAATCCTCGCGTTCGACGAGACCACGGGCTCCTTGCGCGCCGAGGCGGGGCTCTCGCTGCGCGATCTGCTGAGGGTGTTTCTTCGACGAAACTGGTTTCCTCCGGTAAGCCCGGGAACGGAGTTCGTGACGATTGGAGGAATGGTCGCGGCCGACGTGCACGGAAAAAACCACCACGTCGAGGGAACGTTCGGCGCCCATGTGGAATCGCTTCTGCTCCGCGTCGCGGACGG
>CAZKNR010000189.1:0-3620 GCA_964553925.1 uncultured Acidobacteriota bacterium | reverse complement strand
GCCGGGATATCCACGCGCCGATCGAGCTTGGAAACCGTGAGCTTTGCCCAGTCCTGCGTACCGAGCCGGAGGCGGCCTTCACGCGCGAGCCGGTCGCGCCACGAGAGCGCCTCACCCTGCGGCGGGCCAAGCTGCGCTATCAGCTCCTCGCGATCCTTCACGACGATGCGCGCACCGCGCGAGGCCAGCCGCAGATACTTGCTCAAGTGAGCCTTGAGCTCGCTGACGTTAATGGCCTTCATGTCCTTAGTCCTTGCGCTCCGACTCATCAAAGTCACCGTGCTCGCCGAGGCGTCCGAAGCCTCGGTCTTTGGTACCACGGCTCCCGTCGCTACTCTGGAACATCTTTTATTGATGTACCTTTCCCCTTCCGTGGATTTGCGCGAGATCTTCAATCCGCGTTTGCGCCGACATGGGTGCGCGAAGCTGAAGGATACGCTTAGCCACTTCCGGCGTAAGACACTCGCCGACCTGATCGAGCGATTCATTCAGAGCGGGATGCGCTGTGCTCACAACGCCAAACGTAGCATAAGCGGAGTGCTCTTCGATCTTCGGATATGATACGCCTCACCCATGGTCCTGGAGCGCGGCGCTCGCATCGGCCCCTACGAAATCCTGGACCCTCTCGGCGCCGGCGGGATGGGAGAGGTTTACCGTGCGCGGGACACCCGGCTCGAGAGGACTGTCGCGATCAAGGTTCTGCCCGAGGATCTCTCGAATCGACCTGAAGCGCGGGAGCGGTTCGAGCGCGAGGCCCGGGCCGTGTCCCAGCTCAACCATCCCCATATCTGCACCCTGTACGACGTCGGCCGGCAAGAGACGGCCCGCGGCGTCATCGACTTCCTGGTCATGGAGTACCTCGACGGTGAGACTCTGGCGGAGCGGTTGGCGCGGGGACCTCTGCCGCTCGATCAAACGCTGAAGTATGCGACCGAGATCGCCGATGCGCTCGACGCCGCGCACCGGCAGGGAGTGACGCACCGGGACTTGAAGCCGGCGAACGTCATGCTGACCCGCTCCGGCTCGACGCTCCTCGATTTCGGGCTCGCGAAGTGGCGCCATGGAGAAAGCAAAGCGGTCGCGGCGGCCGAATCCGCTCTGCCAACCGAGGCCAAGCCGCTCACCGTGGAAGGGGCGATCCTGGGCACTTTTCAGTACATGGCGCCCGAGCAGCTCGAAGGCAAGGACGCCGACCCGCGCACGGATCTCTTCGCGTTCGGCGCGGTGCTCTACGAGATGACTACCGGACGGAAAGCGTTCGAAGGGCGAAGCCAGGCGAGCTTGATCTCGGCCATCATGACGGCGGAGCCGCCGTCGATGAGCGGGCTTCAGCCGCTCGTGCCGCCGTCGCTCGAGCGCGTGGTGCGGAGGTGTCTGGCCAAACCACCGGAGGAGCGGTGGCAAACCGCAAAGGATCTGGGGGAGGAGTTGAGGTGGATTGCCGGGGGGAGCGATCGAGTCGCCGCGGGTCCGGTCACGGCTCGAAGCCCGAGCACGTGGCGCTTCGGCCCGATGGGGATGGCGGCCACGGCCGCCCTGGGTGTGGCTCTGGGATGGGGTGTGACCTGGCGGTTATCCGTGCGGCCCGCTGAGCGACATCCGGTGACACGCTTCAGCATTGCGATGCCGGTGTTCTCCGGGGCAGGATTGGTGACGGTAGGCCGGAACAGCCCGCGCCTCGCGCTCTCGCTCGACGGAAAGCGTCTGGTCTTTCGGGTACCTACCAGCGGCGGCGTCAATTCACTTTACGTCCGGGAGATGGATCAAATCGACGCCAGGCCCATTCCGGGAACCGATCTTGCCACACAACCGTTCTTCTCCCCGGACGGCCAGTGGGTCGGGTTCTCAGCCGGGACGAATCTGATGAAAGTGTCGCTCGCCGGCGGGCCGCCCCAACTCATTTGCGAGGCGGCATTCCAGAACGGGGCGTGGTGGGACGAGGACGACACCATCGTGTTCTCATCCGCGGGCGGCTTGATGCGCGTTCCGGCCGCCGGCGGAAACCCGCAGCCCGTGACGACCTTGGAAAAGGATGAGGGCGCCCATCTCTGGCCGCAGGTCCTGCCAGGTGGAAAAGAGATCCTCTTCACCAGCCAGAAAACGGGGCTTTCGATTGCCGTACACTCTCTCGAGACCGGAAAGCGACGGGTCGTCGTGGATTCTGGCCGAAACGCCCGTTACCTTCCCACCGGCCATCTGGTTTATTCGACGCTCGAGGGGAGCCTGGTAGCCGTTCCGTTCGATCCGCGGCGGTTCGAAGTGACGGGGTCACCCGTAACGGTCGCGGGAGACGTGGAGCTATCCGCCCCAGGCGTACCAGGTCCGGCCCAGTTCGCCGTCTCGGACACAGGGACGCTCGCCTATTACCACGGTGTCGCGCCGGAGTCGAACTCCCTCGCCTGGGTCGATCGGCGCGGCGGCATGCGCCAGTTGCCCGCCCCACCCCATCTCTTCGAGCAGCCTCGACTTTCGCCTGACGGGAGCAAGCTCGCCATCGCCAACCGCGAAGGCAACCCCGACGTCTGGGTTTATGACCTCGACCGGAGCACTCTCACCCGTCTCACGTTCGACGCGGTTGAAGAAGAGACGCCCGTCTGGACACCCGACGGAAAGCACGTAACCTTCAGGCGAACTCTCGCGCAAATCCTCAGAAAGTCGGCCGACGGCAGCGGCGTGGAAGAAAAGATGGCCGACCTCGAGCGATCCACCGCGCATGTCGGCTCCTGGGCGCCCGACGGTCGGGTCCTGGCCCTTTACGCGCGCAGCGCTGCCGACGACGACGTCTGGATTCTGCCACAGGACGGAGCGAAACCACCCGAGCCATTCCAATTCCTGAGGAGCCCCTTTAACGAGCGCGCGCCGATGTTTTCACCGGACGGGCGCTTACTCGCTTACACCTCGGACGAATCGGGACGCGATGAAGTTTACGTTACCTCGTTCCCCGGCCCCGGCGGAAAGTGGCAGGTCTCGACCGAAAGCGGCATCGAGCCGATGTGGGCGCGGAGCGGCCGCGAGCTTTTCTACATCCAGCGCGACACGTTGATGTCCGTGACTGTCGAGACCCGGCCGGGATTTTCCGCCGGCTCGCCGCGGCCGGTCCTCGAGCTCCAGGGCCGGTATATGCGCGGGCATCGTTTCTATCCCAACTACGACGTCTCAGCCGACGGGGAGCGCTTCCTTATGGTTTTCCAGGAGCAACCCTCCGTGGCCCCGCCGATTCACATCGTTCTGAACGCGCTCAGCGAGATCGCTTCGAGAGCGCCGGGGAAATAGGCAGGAGCACAGCGTTTCGGCCTCGCCGGTGTCCACTCCTCTCGATCATACAAAATCGGGTGTCCAGTCGACGTCTGATATTCACGAAACCTAATTGACCGTTTCCTCGAGGTGTCCGAGACTCGGAACGACCTGACGTCAGCCGGGCCCTTGGCGCAGTTCCGGGACGCTACGAGCGCGGTAGGCGCGGAACCGTAACTGGGGTGGCTGCCTCTACCTGACTCCAGATCCGCCGCCCAACTTTGTCGGCTTCGGCGATGAGGCTGGTCTCGTCCACCGTGAGAATCTTACGGTCGCGCATCACGAACTGGCCATCGACCACGACGGACTCGATGTCGGACGGTTGA
>CAZKNR010000188.1:0-1805 GCA_964553925.1 uncultured Acidobacteriota bacterium | reverse complement strand
GCGCGATGGTCTCACGGGTGGCCGGAGGCAAGGCACTGCCTGCCGACCTGCTGGAGCAGATCCTCACCAAGACCGACGGCGTACCGCTGTTCGTCGAGGAGCTCACCAAGTCCATCCTCGAATCGGGAGAGCTCAAAGATGCCGGCGATCGTTACGAATACGCGGGCTCCGCCCGCAGCGTTACCATTCCGGCCACCTTGAGAGACTCGCTGATGGCGCGGCTGGACCGGTTCATGCCCGTCAAGGAGATCGCGCAGATCGGGGCAGCCATCGGGCGGGAGTTCAGCCACGAGCTGATCTCGGCGGTCGCTCCGATGCCGCAAGCCCAACTCGACGACACACTCGCGCGGCTGACCGAGTCGGGCCTAGCGTTCCGCCGTGGCACCCCACCGGAGGCGACCTACACCTTCAAGCACGCGTTGGTGCAGGACGCGGCCTACGACTCGCTGCTCAAGAGCCGGCGTCAGGTGCTGCACAACAAGATCGCACGCGTGATCGAGGAGCGCTTCCCGAATATCAAGACCAGCGAGCCCGAAGTGCTGGCACATCACCTTACCGCCGCAACGCTCGCCGAGGCCGCCATTCCGCTTTGGCACAGCGCCGGCGAGCTGGCATTGCGGCGCACTGCACCTCAGGAGGCGATCTCGCATCTCAGCCAGGGGCTTGAGCTCGTCGCGAAGCTGCACGCAAGTCCAGCGCGCGACGCGATGGAACTTGGCCTGCGCCTTGTCCTGGGAACAGGCTGGATGGCGCTCAAGGGGTGGGCTGCGCAAGAGGTTTGGAACGTCCTTCATCCAGCGCTCCCTCTGGCCCAGTCGTCTGGAGAGCCTGAGGCGCTGGCGGGCGCGCTCGCGGGGCTTCATATCAACGTCTTGACCCAGGGCCGGACGCTCGAATCGATATCATGGGCGAAACAGATGCTGGATGCTGCGACAGCTAGCGGCGGAACGGACCCGCTGATCAGAGCCCATATGGCTGCCGTCATTTCGTATTTCTGGCTCGGCGATTTGATCCAGGCGGGCGACCACGGGGAGCAGTTGCTGGCCTTGTATGACGAGCAGAAGCACCGGTACTTGGCCGACATCTTCAACCAAGATCCGAAGACGATCGTTGGCATTTACGCCTCGCACGCGGCCTGGATGCAGGGCCATCCTGATCGAGCCAGGCGCACGCTGCAAGAGACCGATGCCCATGCCCGCCGGCGCGGGCATCCCTTCGACGTTGGGTGGTCGCTGCTCGAAGGTGCAGACCTTTTCGACTTTCTGCGCGAGCCGACCGTGATCCGCGAACGCGCTGACGCGTCCGCGCGGCTCGGACGCGAAAACAGCATGACGTTTCTCTGGGCCTGCCTGGTGCCCATGCGCCATGGCGTGGCGCTGATCCGCGAGGGCAGGTTCGAGGAAGGGATCCCGCCACTCAAGGAGAGCCTTGCAATCTGGGACGGAACCGGAGGGAAGATCAGCAGCCCCTATCGGAAATCGGTCCTCGCCGAAGGCATAGCGCTCGCCGGCGATGTGAACGGCGCCCTGGAGCTGATCGACGAGCAGATCGCCCAGATCGAGCGCCCCGGCTGGGAAGAGCGCATCCACTACGCCGAGATCCTGCGCCTCAAGGGCTGGATACTCTCGCTCAAGAGCGATCTCGCAGGCGCCGAGAAGAACTACCTCGCCTCACTCGACTGGGCGCGCCAGCAGCAGGCGAAGTCCTGGGAACTACGCACTTCGACGGCGCTCGCACGGCTGTGGCAAGCCCAAGGCAAGCGCCGCGAAGCGCTGAATCTGTTGAAGCCGGTCTACGACTGGTTC
>CAZKNR010000187.1:0-8980 GCA_964553925.1 uncultured Acidobacteriota bacterium | reverse complement strand
ATGGTGTTCGGATCCGTCGCGAACAGCGACGGCATCACCGTCTATCAGTTCGAGGAGAGCGCCGAGATCGCGAAGGATGCGTCCGGACGCCAGGTATGGGAAATGCCGCTTCAGGTTCAGCCCGGTTCCTACAAGCTCTACCTCGGTATCATGGACGAGGCTGGGACGACGACCGGGACCAAGATCGTCGATCTCGCGGTGCCGGATCTGAGCGCGACCGAGCTGCAGCTCTCCTCCATCCTCATGTTCGCCGAAGGAAAGCAGATCGGGGAAGCCATGGGCTCACCCGGACGGGCTTTCCTTCTCGGCGGTTACCACTTCACTCCGAAGCGCGAGATGGTCTATACGACCAAGGATCAGCTCGCAGGCGTCTTCTACGCCTACAACTACGGAATCGAGGGCGACAAGCCGAACCTCACCGTGCATCTCGTGTTCTCCAGGGAAGGGGAAGGACGCGGGGCCACCAAGGAAGAGCCCTTCATGCTGCAGGCGGCGGAAATGGCGCTCACCATCTTCGACATTCCCCTGAGTATCCCGAATTTCAAGGAGCCGGGGAACTACAAGGTGACGGTCAAAGTTACGGACCACGTGACGAAGAAGACCATCACCCAAGACATCCCATTCCAGGTTCAATAAGAAAGGGGGATGGGGAGATAGGAGGAGTGGGAGGATGATTCCTATCTCCCTATCCCCTCCGGTCTCCCTATCCCCCTTCTTACACCAGGTTCAGGCGGCTTTCTTCAGCTTCGCTGCATCCCCCAGGACTTCGATCGCCTTGTTGAGGACGGGGTCGATGCCCTTCTCCTCGTCCTCGAGCGTTCGCTCGACGGTGACCGTAGGCTCGAGGCCTTCACCGAGAAGCGGCTTTCCGTCGGGGGTCCAATACTGAGCGACGGAAAGAACGACGGCCGTGCCGTCTCCGAGCGAGATCGCTCTTTGCACCGCGCTCCGGCCCGAAGTGGGAACCCCGAGGATCTCGCCGCGCTTCGCCGTGCGAAAGGCGCTGGCCACGATCTCCGCGGCCCCGGAGCTTCCGCCGTTGACGAGGAGGACCACGTCACCGGAAAAGGCGACGCGATCGGGCGCAAGGCGTAAGTCGGTGGTCTCGCCCTTCCTGGACTGGAGCCGCGCCGCCACTCCGCCGGAGACGAAGAGCTCCGCTACTTTGGCGCCCTCCTCCGCGAGACGCCCGAAACTGTTGCGGACGTCGACCACGAGCTTCTCGGCGCCCTGGGCCTTGAGTATCTCGACCGCGCGCCGCACGTCGGTATCGGTCCCCGGGCGGAAGGCGGCGATCTTGATGTAGCCGGCGCCGCTCTCGAGCCTCTCGAAAGTGACGGGAGACGCCAGGATATCGCGCCTTTCGACCTCGATGGTGACGGGATCGGGCTGGCGGTCTCGAATCACTTCCAGTGAAACCTTCGTTCCCACGCCGCCGCGCAGCATCGTTTCTCCGGCGATGACGTTGACTTCCCTCGTGTTCGTGCCTCCGACCGATTTGAGGAGGTCCCCGGGCTCGACTCCCGCCTTCTCCGCGGGTGAGCCCGGAAGAACGCTCACCACTTGCAGGTAGTACCGCTTCGTGAGCTCCACTCCGATGTCCGCCTTCTTGTGAGTTTCCGGATCTTTGAACGCCAGGTACTCTTCAGCGTCGAGATAGCAGCTGTCGGGGTCGAGCGCCTCCAGCATTCCCCGGATCGCGCCTTCCATCACCTGATCCATCTCCGGCGCGCTGAGGTAGTTGTTCATCACCAGCGTCACCACGTCCTGGAACACCGAGAGATAGCGATAGGCGCTGTCGCGGGCGAGGGCCCTCCCGAGAAAGCTGCCGAGTATGGCGTAGAGCACGACGGGGACGGAGAACGCGAGGAGCAGGTGCTTGAATCGCAGGCTTCTGGATTTCATAGGCGCGCGGAACCTCCTGGGAGATGCTGGTTATTCATTTTGACGTGGGGACGGCCCCTGGTCAATTCGAACCTTCAGGCCCCGCGAGCCGTCTCGCGGGATCGAGCCACTTCTCCGGGTCTTCGGGCCGGCCCTGTACCCGAATCTCGAAGTAGAGACGCGGTCCCTCGAGGGAGCCCGTATCTCCCACCCAGGCGATCGGAGCGCCGCGGACGACCCGGTCAGAAACCTCCACCTGGAAATCGGAGAGATACCCATAGAGGCTGTGTACGTTCCCCGGGTGCTTCAGGATGAGGAGCTTCCCATACCCCTGGAACCAGGACGCGTAAACCACCTGCCCCTCGTAGACCGCCGAGACGCTCGTTCCCGCGGGAGCTTCGATGTCGATGCCGTTTCGAACCGTCACCGTCTTGAACCGCGGGTGAAGCTCTGTACCGAACCTGGCGCCGAGATCGCCTTCGAGCGGCCATCCGATCTCCCCTTCGAACATCCTCATGGGAAGATCGACCTTCTCGACCGGGCTGGCCTCGCCCAGAAGGAGAGACTCGACGAGCTTTCCGAGCTCCTCTTTCGCGACTTGGAGCTCAGAAGCGAGGCTCCCCGCCATCTCCTGGCGCGCGTAGACCTCTTCCAAAAGCGCCTTCCGGCTCGCGCGGCGGTTGTCGAGAGTCCTCGCGGTGCCCTCGAGATCTTTCCTCATCTGGAGCATTCCCTCGGTCTGCACCACGAGCTCCGCCTTGGCCTCCTGCAAGAGCGTCTGGTCTTCTAGAAAAAGCCGCATCTTCTCCGCGTCCTCGCGCGCGAGGCGCGAGATGTAACGGTAGGCCCGAGTCAGCTCCGAAGGCTTCTCGACGGACAGCAGGAGCCTCACGTAGCTCAGCCTTCCTAGCATGTAGAGGCTCCGCGCGCGGCTCTGCAGGTACGGCTGTAGCTCGTCGATCGATCTTTCCAGGACCTCGATCCGCTTCAGGTTCTCGTCCATCGCCCGATAGCCTCGTTCGAGGCCGAGCTTCAGGATCTCGAGCTCGTCGCCCGCGACCCGGATCGAAAGGTCGAGCCGATGGAGCTCCCCCAGGAGCGACGTTTCGCGGCGGTCGAGAGTCTCGAGCTCGTGGCGAAGGCCGGAGAGCCGCTCGTTCAGGAGCTCGAGCTTTTCTTCCTCCGTGGAGAGGCGCTCTACGACGTTTCCCGGGGGCGCGGGCTCCTGCCCGAAGGACAGGGATAGCCCCGCAAGAACGAAGAGCCAGCAGGACCTGTAGGAGATCAACGTTCGAAACAGTATGGGCGGTCGCGTGGCATCGGTGCAAGCCCGGGTCTATACTCCTCTCGAGAATCATGCGCGCCATGGGACTGGACGTGGGAGACAAGCGAATCGGCATCGCGGTCTCGGATGAGACTGCCCTCATCGCCTCTCCCCGCGAGACGCTCGAGCGACGGGGTAACAAGAAGGACATCGCGCACCTCCTCGAGCTCGCGCGCCGCGAAGAGGTTTCCGAGATTCTGGTAGGGATGCCGTGGAAGCTCGACGGCTCTTCCGGGCCCCAGGCCGAGAAGGTGGGCCGTTTTGTCGAGGCCCTCCGCGCGTCGACCGCAATTCCGATCGCGACCTGGGACGAGAGGCTTTCGACCGTCTCTGCCGAGCGCGCGATGATCGAGGCAGACGTCTCGCGGGCCAAGCGGCGCGGAGCCGTCGACCGGGTCGCCGCAGCGCTCATCCTTCAGAGCTACCTCGACGCGAAGCGCGTCACCCAGCCGACGGTGGCCACGACGGAAGGCACCGGCCCATAGCGCCTCATGCGCTTTTTGAAGTTTCTCGTCCTTCTTCTGACACTTTCCGCCGCGGGCGCCGGGATTGTCGGCTATCGCGCCTACACCATCGCCCGCGAGCCGTTCCGGGGATACGACGAAGAGGAGGTGTTCTTCACGGTGGAGCGAGGCGCCACCGGTATGCGGGTCGGAGACGCCCTGGAAGAGCGGGGAATCATCCGCGACCGCAGGCTGTTCCTCCTGGCCCTCCGTTTCCGCGGCGACGGCAAGACGGTGCAAGCAGGCGAGTACCGGTTCGCGGAGCCGCTCTCCACGTTCGGCGTCCTCGAGAAGCTCCTTTCGGGGGACACGTTTACCTTCGCCGTCACCATTCCGGAGGGATTGACCCTCCTCGAGACCGCGGACCTCCTCGCGGCAAAGGGCCTCGCGGAGGGAAGCGCCATAAAGGACGCGTTCGAAGATCGTGCCCTCGTCGCGGATCTCGACTCCGAGGCGTCCAGCCTCGAGGGTTATCTCTACCCCACCACCTATCGCTTCCCCCGGGTCGCCGCTCCGGACGAGCTCGCCCGGAATCTGGTCGGTCAGTTCAGGAAGGTCTTCGACGAGAAGCTGCGCGCCGCGGCGGGGAAGCTCGGCCTCACTCCGCGCGAGGTGGTGACGCTCGCGTCGATCATCGAGAAGGAGACCGGGCTTGCCGAAGAAAGGCCCCTCATCGCATCGATCTTCTGGAACCGGCTCCGCATCGGCATGCCGCTCCAGTCCGATCCCACCATCCTCTACGCTCTCGAGCTCGGAGGCCGGTTCGACGGGAACCTGAGAAAGACGGACCTCGATCTCGACTCCCCGTACAACACCTATCGCTTCCCCGGTCTTCCTCCGGGGCCGATCGCGTCTCCGGGCGAAGCGTCGATTCGCGCGGTTCTCGAGCCAAAGGAGACGTCCTTTCTCTACTTCGTTTCGAGAAACGACGGCTCCCACCACTTCTCCCGTACCTATTCCGAGCACGCGAGCGCGGTCCGGAAGTATCAAGTGGAGTACTTCCGAAGAAAGCGGCGTCAATGACATTAATGAGAAGACGAGCCTCGAGGGCTTGTCTTCTCGCCCTTGGGTACGCCGCTCTCACCTGCCTCTTCACCTATCCCCTGGCCTTCGAGCTCGGGACGCACCACGCGGGCGACGCTCGAGGCGACGCCAAGGGCTATCTCTGGAACTACTGGTGGACGAAGACGGCGCTCTCCCGGGGGACGAGCCCCTTCGAGACGGACGCCATCTTCCATCCCCTCGGGATCGGCCTCGCGTTCCATACGCTCGGCTTCCTCCAGGGAGTGGAGTACGCTCCCTTGAGCTTCGTCGCCGGGGAGGTGGCGGCGGCGAATCTCGTGGTCCTCTGGACGTTCCCGGCGTCGGCCCTCGCGACTTACGCCCTCGCCCGCGCCGTGGGGGCGGGAGTCGCGGGCTCTTTTCTCGCGGGAGTCGCTTTCGCTTTTTGCCCCTATCGGCTCGCGAGACTCGCGGGACACTACGATCTCCTGGGAACGGAGTGGATTCCTCTTTACGTGCTCGCCCTCTGGAAGCTTTCGGCGAAGGAGCGTCTTTCCATTCCCTGGGTTCTCGCCGCGGGAGCTTTCGCCGCCGCGAGCGGGTATACCGCGTCCACCTACCTCGCCTTTCTCTTCTGCTTCACGCTCTTCTTTCTCGCGCTGCGCCCGCGAATCGCCCCGAGGGCCGTCGCCGCCGGAGTCGTCACCGCGATCCTGCTCTTCCCGATGCTCCACCAGGCGTACGTCGATCGGACGAGCTGGTCGTACGAGCCCTACCCGGGCGCCGAGCGGTACGTGGCCGATCTGTTCGCGTACTTCACGCCGTCCCCGCGGCAGAGTTTTCTCGGATCGATCGCGGGGCATGCATTCGATCCGAACCTCACCGAGACCACCGTCTTCGCGGGCTATCTGGTCCTCGCCGCGGCCCTCGCCGCGCTCGCGCTCCGGCGACGCATCGAGGGTGTCTCCTTCTGGCTCGCCTCGGCCGCGGCTTTCTTCGTGCTGAGTCTCGGGACGACGCTCCGGGCGGGAGGATTCGACACGGGGGTCCCGCTTCCGTTCGCTTTCTTCACAATGACACCCGTTCTCGACGAGCTGCGCGCGCCGTCACGCTTTTCCGTCATGACCATGCTCTCGCTCGCCGTTCTCCTTGCCCTCGTGTGGTCGCAGGTGACGAAAGGCCGGCGCCGGGAGTGGCTGCTCACCCTGTCCGCGGGAGCGGTCCTCATCTTCGAGTACGTGGCGCTTCCGGCGCCGCGGTTCGAAGCGGGCGCCTCTCCGCTCTACCGCGAGCTCGCGAAGCGGGAGAGCGGCACGGTCGTCGAGATCCCCGGGATCGAGCAGGCGCCGGCCGAGACGATGTACCACCAGACGTTTCACGGCAAGCCGATCGTAATCGGCACCGCGGCGCGGGTCCCCCGGGAGAAAAGTGAGTACTACCTCGGTCTTCCGCTGGTGCGTCCGCTCATCGATCTGCGGAAGGGAAAGATCGAGCTCTCGCCCGAGCTCATCGAGCGGGACCGGGAGAGCGCCCCGATGGTGGCGCGTTTTCTCGGTCTCGGTTACTTCGTCATCGACCGCGGCTACGAGAAGCGCGGCGTCGTCTCGTACCTGGAGCAGGTGCTTCCCGTCGAGAGGTGGTACGAGGACGAGAGCGTGATCGTTCTCGAGACGCGCCGGGAGGAGCTGCCGCCGGACCCGCGAGTCCTCGAGGCAGGAGCTCCCGTCTCCAGGCAGCACTTCGAGAGCGGTTTCCTGCCCGCGGAGCGCGAGGGGGACGCCTCGTTCCGGTGGGTGAACCGCGAGCGCTCGACGATCCTCTTTCGCCGACCCTCCGGCGTGCGACTCGCGATCCTCGAGGTCGCGCCACTCGAGGGGCTCACGGTCGCAGTCGAGGCTCGCCTCAACGGACAGAATCTCGGAGCGAGAGAGCTCGCCCCGGGCTGGCAGGAGGCGGCCTTCCCGCTTCCGCCCGCAAGCCCCGAGGACGAAGGCGGCAAGGTCGAGCGTCTCTCGCTCCACTGGTCTTCGCTCTCGAAGGCTTCCGAGCGCGACCGAAGGCGGCTCGCTGCCCGTGTGCGGGCGTTACGATTGGAGTAAGGTTTCTTGCTAACATGATGGCATCATGAAAGCTCTCCTCTTGTTCTTCGGCATCGCGATCTCCGGCCAGAGCGTCGATCTCGACGAGGAGCTCCGGAAGGAAGTCCGCGGCGGACATTACGCGCTCGCGGAGAAGCTCCTCGAGAACTCGGAAGTCAATCCCGACTCCCAGGACGCCGAGGGCTGGACCGCGCTCATGTACGCGGCGCGCTCGGAGAACCAGCACCTCGTGCTGCTCGTCCTGAAGGCCGGGGCCGCGCTCGACCTCGCGAACCGGGACGACGAGACCGCTCTCATCGTCGCGGTGAAGCGCGGAAACGTCGAGGCCGCACGGCAGCTCCTCATGGCGGGCGCCGGCGTGAAACCGAAGGACGCTCGCGGCCGGACCGCGCTCGACTGGGCGGAAGAGGACAACCGCACCTATCTCGCCCAGATCCTCCGTATCGCCAGCCGGCCGAGTCTCGCCCGAGTGACGGTGGCGGAAAAGCCGGTCGACGTCAGCTCCGAGCTTCTCGTGCCCCCTAGGGTGGTGAAGGAAACTCCTCCGCTCTACACGAAGAACGCCTTCGACCGCGGAATCGAGGGACGAGTGATCCTCAAGGTCATCATCCGCAAGGACGGATCCATCGGACCGGTGCGCGTGGACCAGAGCCTCGACGACGAGCTCGACGAGGCGGCGGCGGAAGCCATCCGCAAATGGCAGTTCGACCCCGCGAGAGTCAAGGGCGAGCCCATCAACGTCCTCACGAGCATCGAAGTCGACTTCATAATTCAGAAGCAGAAGAAGAGTTAGATTCCCACCAGGTTCGGGAAGATCTTCTCGTAGCCCCGCTCGCTCGCCCAGACGTCCAGTGAGAGCGCTTCGATCTCGTCGACTTCGGGGATGGCTTCCGGTTCCACATCGAGACGAACGATGTGGAGGTAGCGCCGGCAGGTCTCGCAGGTTCGAACCCGGATCTGAGGAAGCTCCGCTGCCTCGTGGAATGAGACGTCTCCCCCGCATCCGCTGCAGCGATCGCGGGAAGCTGGCCATTCGTCGAAGCAGAGCGAGCATACGAGGGTGAGCGCCGTGCCGTCGCCCTGGGAGCGGAGGCAACCCGCCTGCGGTGGATGCCCGCAGCGGGGACAGCCGCGAGGATCCGAGCCTCGAGGGGGCTCGCTCGCGGCCTGGAACAGCACCCGAGCAAAGAAGCTCCGCGGCGATGCCGTGTCCTCGAGGGCGAGGCGGCAGACTTCCTCGTCGAGGTCTCGCCCCGCGGCGCGCAAGGGGTCGGGCCCCTCGGCCGCAACCAGCGCCACGAGCCGGGAAAGCGAGCCGAAGGGGGCTTTCGGATCCACCTCGTGCTGAAAGGCGGCGATCGCGGCGTAGAAGCGGAGCGCCTCCCGCGCCTCGGGCCGCCGCTCCGCGAGAACGCGGGCGCGCGACGCGCGGGACAGAAAACTCCGCGGCATCAGAATCGATGTACCTTCGGAGGCCCTAGCGGAAGCCCCTTCCGCGAGAACACCTCGGCCTCGACCCGGTCGGGATGAACCGTGACCCGGGTGAAGTTGTCGGCCGATTGCACCGGCCCGGCCTCGGCAAGCTCGAAGCTAAGGTCGCCCGCCCGGATCGTTCCTTCGAGCCGAAAGAGTCCCGCGGGTCCTCCGGGATAGGGCCAGAAGAACGGCGACGAGACGATGGAGACGAGCTTCGTCCCGGACCCTCCGCCCGCTCGAAGCTCGGCGGAAACCGAGGCGTGCACGTCTCCCGAGAGGAATACCACGCGCTCGCACCGGTTCTCGGCAATGAAGCGCAGAAGTTCCGCGCGGTCCAATGGAAATCCGCTCCAGTGGTCCTGGATTTTTCCGCGGACCTCGGGGAACACGGGAACCGAGGTGGCGACGAGCTTCACTCTAGAAGAGCCGTCGACGAGCCAGCTCTTCAGTGCCTCCATTTGAGCCGCGCTCACGATGCGGAGGTTCTCGCCGTCCTCGCCGAACAGACGCTCGGTGCGGACGTCCATCACGAAGAAATCGCAGCAGCCGTCGTGGAAGCGGTACCAGATCTTCTCGGGAACGCCGTCGATTCCGCGGCCTTTGACCGCGAACAACGGGCTGTGGCTCGCCTGGTAGGTCAGATAGGCGTGAATGGCCGCGGGGTAGCGCACTCGCAGATCCTTCGGCGAGGC
>CAZKNR010000186.1:0-2515 GCA_964553925.1 uncultured Acidobacteriota bacterium | reverse complement strand
GTGGTGCCGAGGGACGACGATCGCGATCGCTGGCAGGAGCTCCGTAAGCTCGCGTCAGAGACGGACGCGAAGATCGAAGACCGCGCGGCCTCCGACGACGAGGGGTTTGCGGCCTGGCTTTCAAGCGGGCAGTATCGATCGTTTACGAACCCGCTCGAGGCGTCGGCGGCGCTGATGACTCTGAGGCTCGACTCCGAACCTTCGGTCGAGGTCGAGGGAAAGCAGACGGCGGTCATCCTCCATGACGGAGCGGCGATCGGTGACGGACCGAGCGGGCAGCCCGCTTTGAGGTTCGGGGAGCGTTCGTGGGCCGAGCTCCCCTCGCTCCCGCTCGATAGCGATACGCCCTTTTCCATATCGCTCTGGGTGTATCACCCCGAAGACGAAGGCGACTTCGTCGTGGCCAGTCAGGACGACCCCGATGACGACTCGCGGGGATGGTCGATGGGCATCGGGGGGCGGCTCCTCACCTTTCGCATGACCGGCGACAAGCCGGCAGAAGGAGAGGAGCGGAGCGTCACCGTGTTTCCGATCAACACCAAGCGGCTGCCCGCGGGCGAGTGGATGCACATCGTGGTGACGTACGACGGTTCCGGCGAGCGTGCCGGCCTCACTGTCTACCGCAATGGCGACTTCATCGAGGTGGAAGGGAGCGAGTTCTTCGCGTCGGTCGAAGGCAGCATCGCGACGAAGCGGCCTCTCTACCTGGGGCACGGGGTCGTAAGCGGCCTCCCCGACGGCCCTCAGGCTCGGTACTTTTCGGGTGGCGGCATCGCGGATCTGCGAGTCTTCAACCGGCGGATCACGGCAGAGGAGGCCAAGGTCGTCTCACAGTGGCCTGTCCTTCAGCGCGCCCGAGACAAGGCCCAAGGGGAGCTCGACGCCCGCGAGCGCGAAGCGCTTCGTCTCTACTACCTCGCCGTCGAGGACGGGGAGCTTCGCCGACTGATGGCGCTCGAGAACGAAATCGATCGAGAGTGGCGGGAGATCCGGCGCCGGAGTGGCATCTCGCACGTCATGCGGGAACGACCCGATACGGAGCCCGAAGCGCACGTTTTGTTCCGCGGAATGTACGACCAGCCCCGCGAGCGCGTCCTTGCCGGGACACCCGCGGCTCTCCCTCCCATGTCCGAATCGTGGCCGCGCAACCGGATGGGGCTCGCGCGCTGGCTCGTCGACGATGCCAATCCGTTGACCAGCCGGGTGGTCGTCAACCGGTACTGGCAACAGGTGTTCGGGACCGGTCTGGTGAAGACGGGCGAGGATTTCGGGGCGCAGGGCGAGCCGCCGTCACATCCCGAGCTCCTCGACTGGCTCGCGAGCGAGTTCCGTCAATCGGGCTGGGACACGAAGCGGTTCTTCCGCCTGCTCGTCACCTCGTCCACGTATCGCCAGTCGGCGCAGGTGACGAAGGCGACACTCGAGCGGGATCCCGACAACCGCCTTCTCTCGCGAGGGCCCCGCTTCAGGATGGACGGCGAGATGATCCGCGACTACGCGCTTTCGGCGAGTGGTCTCCTCGTCCGAAAGATCGGCGGCCCGAGCGTGAAGCCCTATCAGCCGGAAGGTGTCTGGGAGATGGTGGCCATGCCCCAGAGCAATACCCGGGTCTACAGGCAGGATTCCGGAGACAAGCTTTATCGGCGGAGCCTCTACACCTTTTGGAAACGATCGGCACCGCCTGCATCGATGGACATCTTCAATGCGCCGACGCGGGAGCATGCCACGGTCGAGCGTGAGCGCACGAACACCCCGCTCCAAGCGCTGGTCACGATGAACGACACGCAGTTCGTCGAGGCGTCACGCACCCTTGCCCAGAAGGCGATGCGCGAGGCGGGCGATGGGTTCGAGGCGCGGCTCGACTACGTGACTACCCGCCTCCTGGCTCGCGAACTCGACGAACGCGAACGGGCGGTGGCGAAAAGGTCCTACGAAGCGTTCCTCGAGTTGTACGGCGCGAGCCCCGACGCGGCCCGGACGCTCCTCGCCGTCGGCGACTCGCCCGCTGATGAAGCGCTGCCGGCGGTCGAGTCCGCCGCCTGGACGATGCTCACGAGCCAGCTCATGAACCTGGACGAGGTATTGAACAAGTGACGATGCATCCATTAAAGGGCGCCATCCTCGCGGAAACCCGGCGGCAGTTCTTCGGTAAGTTGGCCAAGGGCATCGGCGGCATCGCGCTAGCCAACCTCTTTGCCGAGGACGGCTTCGGCATCCCTCGACAAGGCGAATCCTTTGGCGGCTTGCCGTCTCTCCCGCACTTTGCCCCGAAAGCGAAACGCTGCATCTACCTTCACATGATGGGGGCACCGCCGCAGATGGATCTCTTCGACCACAAGCCGAAGATGAAGGACTGGTACGACAAGGACCTGCCGGAATCGGTGCGTAAGGGTCAGCGTCTGACGACGATGACCTCGGGGCAGTCGCGCTTTCCCATCGCACCCTCGGTCTTTCAGTTCGCGCAATACGGGGAGAGCGGCTCCTGGATCTCCGAGCTTCTGCCCTATACCGGGAA
>CAZKNR010000185.1:0-20538 GCA_964553925.1 uncultured Acidobacteriota bacterium | reverse complement strand
CGAACGGATTCTCGTCCTCGCCGAGCAACACGCCGCCGCCATACGCGGGACCGGACTTTCCCGAGATCGCGATCCGCGACAACGTGAGGGCGACGCACCGGCTCCTCAGCGAGGAGCTCGGCGTCCGGCGCCTGCGAGCGGTGATCGGATTTTCGATGGGTGCCCAGCAGGCCCTTCAGTGGGCCGTGAGCTACCCGGAGATGGTCGAGGCCGTGGTCGCCATTTGCGGCAACGCCAAGGAGTATCCGTTCGGAATCGTGCGTCTGGAAGGAGCCAAGAGTGCGCTCACGGCGGACAGCGCGTGGAATGGCGGCCGCTACGACAAACCGCCCGAGGTGGGCCTCAAGGCCCTGGCGCGGCACTGGGCCTCCTGGGGAGTTTCACAGGAATGGTGGCGCCGTGAGACGTACCGCGAGCTGGGCTACGACAGCATCGAGGCATGGCTCATTCAGGCAGAGGCTGGCTGGCTCAAGCGCGACGCGAACAACGTGCTTTGGCAGGCAAGGATGTGGCAGAGACACAACGTCGGTGACACTCCGGGCTTCGGCGGCGATTTCGAAAAAGCGCTCCGCTCTATGAAGGCCAGGGTGCTCTTCATGCCATCGGAAACCGACCTCTACTTTCCTGTTGCCGACTCCAAGTACGAAGCCCGGCTCATTCCCGGCGCCAAGCTCGTGCCGATACCGTCGATCTGGGGCCACGGCGCCGGGGCGGGCAGAGGCCCGGGAGACGCCGAGTTCCTGAACCATACCATCGCCGACTTTCTCGAGGGAAGGTAAGCGCCCGCGCGACCCACCTTCTCGAGCGGCCGGTCGAGACTCGTTACATGCAGAGCGGCCCATCCCCGGGAGCGGCGAGCGAAGATGGGAAGGGCACGATTGAATGAGGGAAGCCATGGCGAAGACGACAAAGGGAATGGTGGGGAACTCCTGGCGAAGCTTCACGATCAGACCAACCCGCTCGCCGTCCTCGACCCTATCCTCGGTCACGGGCGAAAAGCTCGAAGCAGACCCATTCCCTTGCGAGAAATGGGTGCCGGAGTGGTGAGGAGTGTGACGGCTATCGACGTTTCGCGATGAGGTAGAGGATCGGATAGGGAGAGAACGGGTCTTCCTGCTCAGCCAATCTCTCGAAAGCTTGTAGAAAGTCGCCTGGCGTCTTCCCCACTTAGTCCACCTGCGGCCACCAGATGACGCCCGGAAAAGCTCGCCCCTCCTGGTACCAGGCCCTCGCGCGCTGCCTCTGGCCCTCATCGTTCGTTACGAGCACGCGTCCCAGTTCCACGGCGCGCTCGAAATGGACCGGATCGACCGTCCTTTCAGGAAACGCCTCGATCGCTCGCACGACGTCCCAGCCCGCACTCTTGAGCGCATGGATGGCCGGTCCTTGGACGTCGGCGTCCGTGTAGAGGGGGAAGCGCCCCGCCACTACTTGGCAGTACGCGGCCGAGCGAGATCGACGGCACGCTCCTGCTCATAGCGATCGGCAGCGGTTTCGTCGGCGCGAAGCTCCGCCTCAATCTCCTCGGGGTGATCGTAGTAATAGGTGAGGGCAGCGTAGACCTGGGCACGTTCGAGTGTCGGGATAGGCCGCCAGGATCCCAGCCTCCGTCTCGCCCCCCTTGTGGAGGAACACGACGTTCATCACGCGCACACCGGTATCGTCGATCGCGGCTTTGCCGCCGCAGTAGTCGGGCTCCTTTACGATGTGAGGATGAGTGATACTCATCGGCGTGGCCATAGTGCATCCATTCTACCGTGCTCCGGCGCCTTCGCGCCTCCGTTGGTCCGGGCGGCCCTCGGATCAACGAAGGAACTTAATTGGAGTCGGAGGAGGCGAAGGAGATCCGACTCCGTAAAGTCTTGCCTGCTCAGCCCTTGAGTGGGGACGATCCCATCTGGAAGCCCTACAGGCTGCTGGACCGGACTTTCCCGAGATCGCGATCCACGACAACGTGAGGGCGACGCACCAGCTCCTCGGCGAGGAGCTCGGGGTCCGGCGCCTCCGAGCGGTGACCGGGTTTTCGATGGGTGCTCAACAGACCCTTCAGTGGGCAGTGAGCTACCCGGAGGTGGTGCGGCCGCAATCGCCATCTGCGGCAACGCGAAGGAGTATCCGTTCGGAATCGTGCGCCTCGAGGGAGCCAAGAGCGCGCTCATGGCGCACAGCGCGTGGAATGGCGGCCGCTTACGACAAGCCGCCCCAGGTGGGCCTCAAGGCGCTGGCGCGACAATGGGCATCCTGGGGAGTTTCCCAGGAATAGTGGCGCCGTGAGACCTACCGTGAGCTCGGCTACGACAGCATCGAGGCATGGCTCCGGCAGGCAGAAGCGGGCTGGTTGCAGCGCGACGCGAACAACGTGCTCTGGCAGGCGAAGATGTGGCAGAGACACAACGTCGGAGGCATCCCGGGCTTCGGAGGAGATTTCGAAAAAGCGCTTCGCTCCATCAAGGCTAGGGTTCTCTTCATGCCTTCGGAAACCGATCTGTACACGCTTTTCGATCCAATCGGGACGGACTCGTCAATCTGTTTTGGCAGGCGTCCGACGGCAGCAGTTCGGTGGAACGGTTGACTACGAGTGATTATCCACATTCCCCAACCTCGTTTTCGCCAGATGGGCAACTGCTAGCATTTACGGAACAGACTCCGGCGACCAGGCGCGACGTCTCGGTGTTGAATTTAGCGGATCGCAAGGCGCAGCCCTTCCTGAAGGCATCCTACGAAGAGACCGCGCCGAAGTTTTCTCCCGACGGGAAATGGCTGGCCTATTGCTCGGATGAATCGGGCCGCTGGGAGATTTACGTACAGCCCTATCCCAGTCCGGGCGGAAAATGGGAGATATCCACTGACGGCGGCCAGGAGCCGGTCTGGAACCCGAGAGGCGGTGAGCTCTTTTACCACAGCGGGAGCAAACTCATGGCAGTTGACATCGAAACGGAATCGGGCTTTTCCGCAGACAAACCTCGGATGCTTTTCGAAGGGCCCTACCTACCAACTGTCGTTACCTCTCCTTATTACGATGTCAGCCCCGACGGCCAGTGGTTCCTCATGCTGAAGCCGATCGAGTCGCAAGCCGCCGCCCCCACCGAAATAAATATCGTGCTGAACTGGTTCGAAGAGTTGAAACAACAAGCGCCGGTGAAGTAGTCTGATTCCCCCCAAGGAGGGGACATGGCCGACTCCGAGGGAAGTGGAGTCGATCGTCGAGGGTTTCTGAAAGGCCTGGCCGCAGGAGCCGCGACACCGGCTACTATGCACGCGCAAGAACACGATCATCAGGATGTCCCCTCGGATCTCACGCTCCGCGTGAAGGCCCTGGAGTCTCTGCTGGTCGAAAAAGGCCTTGTGGATCCGGCGGCCCTCGACGCGCTGGTCGACACCATGGAGAACAAGGTCGGCCCGCGCAATGGAGCACGGGTCGTGGCGCGCGCCTGGGTCGATCCCGCGTACAAGAAACGCCTGCTCGAAAATGCACCGGCGGCGATCGCCGAGCTTGGCTATGCCAGCGGACAAGGCGAGCACATGGTGGTCGTGGAGAACCAAAAAAACGTTCACAACCTGATCGTTTGCACTCTCTGCTCCTGTTATCCATGGCCGGTTCTCGGTCTCCCTCCCGTCTGGTACAAGTCCGCGCCGTACCGCTCTCGCGCGGTCATCGACCCCCGCGGCATCCTCCGCGAGTTCGGAACAGAGGTCGCGGAAGACGTCGAGGTGCGGGTCTGGGATAGCACCGCGGAGCTGCGCTACATCGTTCTCCCCGAGCGTCCCGCCGGCACCGAGGGCATGACCGAAGAGGAGCTCACCTCGCTCGTCACTCGGGATGCGATGGTCGGTGTCGCCCGAGTCGCTCCCCCGTCCGGAGCCGTCGCATGAACGGCGTGCACGACATGGGCGGCCAGCAGGGAATGGGTCCCGTTCAGTACGAGAAGAACGAGCCTGTTTTCCACGCGCGTTGGGAGGGACGGGTCTGGGCCTTGAACCGGGCGACGGCGGCCTTGCGAAAATGGAACCTCGACGCATGGCGGCACGATATCGAGCTTCTGCCTCCCGTCGACTATTTGCGCATGAGCTACTACGAGCGGTGGCTCACCACGCTCGAAGCGCGTGTCGTGAAGTATGGTCTGGTGACCAAAGAGGAGAAGGCAACCGGCAAGGCCGCTCCAGGCTCCACCCGGGCGACACCGGCCCTCACGCTCGCGACCTCTTCCCGCTGGGTCAATCGCGGTATCGCTTCGAGCCACGAATCTGGAGTACCGCCGCTCTTCGCGGTGGGCGAGAGCGTGCGCGCCCGCAATATCCATCCCATCGGTCACACACGTCTTCCGCGGTACGCGCGAGGCAAGACCGGTATCGTTGCGCGAGACCACGGCGTTTACATTTTCCCCGACACCAACGCCCACTTCCAGGGTGAGAAACGTCAGCACGTCTACTCCGTACAGTTCTCCGCCCGCGAGTTGTGGGGGGAGAGCGCCTCCCCGCTCGACTCGGTTTACCTCGACATCTGGGATGACTACCTTGAGCGGGTCTGACGCGACCCTCGGCTCCGAACACCTCTCGGACCTGCCGCGGCTTCCGCGCGACGAAGGCGGTCCGGTCTTCGCCGAGCCGTGGCAAGCCCAGGCGTTCGCGCTCGCGGTGCGGCTCTCCGCACAGGGTTATTTCACCTGGAAGGAGTGGGCAGCCACGCTCGCCGACGAGCTGAAGGCGGCGGCCGATCGCGGAGAGCCCGATGACGGGTCCCACTACTACGAGCATTGGTTGGCGGCGCTCGAACGCCTGGTTACCGGAAAGCACTTGACCGACGACGCCGAGCTCCTCACGCGAAAAGAGGAGTGGGCCGACGCTTATCGCCATACCCCGCACGGCAAGCCGGTACTGTTGCGGAAGACGGCAGGAGGGACGGAATCATGAAGTCTCGACGAGATTCGGACCGTTTACACCGCCACGCCGCGGGCGTGAGTGCGCTCTCACTCTGTTCGGTGCTGCTCGCGACTCCGGCAAGCGCGCACCACGCGATGGGGGGGGCGACCCCCTCGAATGCGTGGGAAGGACTCTTGTCGGGACTCGCCCACCCGGTGCTCGGCCTCGATCATCTGGCCTTCGTCGTGGCCGCGGGATTGATCGCCGCGCTTCATCGTCGCGGGGTCTTCATTCCCATCGCCTTCGTCGCTGCCTCGCTCGTCGGGACTTGTGTCCATCTCTTGGCTTTGAATCTACCGGCATCGCAACCGATGATCTCGCTGTCCGTTCTTCTTATGGGCGCGCTCCTGGTCGCGAGACGACGGAGCTTGCCGATCGTCATGGTTTTGGCCTCCGCCGCCGGGATCTTCCACGGGTACGCTTACGGACAATCGATTGTGGGTGCGGAGATGACCCCGCTTTCGGCCTATCTTCTGGGTTTGGCTCTCGTGCAGCTCGTAATAGGCCTCTCGACACGGAGCGTCTTCCGTCTCGCGGTTCGACAGACTCCGGACTTTGAAGTCCTGACCCTTCGATGGGCGGGTCTCGTCCTTTGCGGCGTCGGTCTCGCGTATCTGAGCGCTTCCTGGCTCGGCTAGACGAAATTTCACCTTTTTCTCAGGACTCGAAGGTGTTTCACGCCTAATCTCGATAGCGTGAGACTTCAAGGAATTGAATTTCTGCTGACGTCCTGGCTGGCCCTGCCAGCGCTGCCGCAGGCCATCGAGTCCGAAGTGAAGCGGCTCGAAGAACTGATCCCCGAAGACCAGAGGCAGGGGATTGCCGAGAAAGAGATCGCGTTCGCTCTCGACGGGCTCCGTCCGATCCGGGAAGACCTCACTCAGGGAAAGGTCTACGTCGCGTTCGAGAGACTCGCGAGCTCCCAGGATGTCCTGGAGTCCGCGGCGTTTCTGAGTCGCTATCAGGGCGAAGTTCGGGAGTCCAAGGCGTTCCTCGCCCTATGGGAAGCCGACGGCCGCACTCTCGAACAGGAAGTCGCGCGCATCCAGAAGACCGGATTCTCCGGTCGGAGCGCCCTGGTCCAGAGCTGGGGCGAGATTTCGACGTTTCGCGTTCTGACCCACCACCGCGCCTCGCGGATGTACGCGAAGCTGGGGATCGAGGGCGGGCTCTATTACCTGGGAAGCGCCCACGCCGCGGAGGAGCTCGCGTCCTTTTGCGCCCGGATCGAAGATGAGCCCAAAGGGGCGCTGCCGAGATTCCGGCCGCTCGCCGACGTCGAAGCAGCGCTCTCCAAGGACACGGTCTCGGCGTACGGTCGCGCCGACGCCTCGACCCTCCACCACAAGAATTTCATCCGCCTCGACTCGGCGCTCAAGGAGGCGAGGCAGCTCATCGCGGACCATCGAGACCTCGGCGCCGCCGCTTCGCTTCTCGAGGCTCGTTTCCGTCTCGGGATCATACAGACGCATCCGAGCGCCCCGATTCCCGCCCCGGACCTCGACCGCGCGCCCTACCGCGCGCGGCTCTTCGACCCGGCGTTCGATCACTCGCTCGCACTGTCCCTCTGGGAGCGGGCGCTCGACCGGGTCGCCTCCTCCGAGGAAAAGGACCGCCGCGAGGCGGCCGTTCTCCTGGAGGAGGTCATTCCTTTCTACTTTCAACTTCTGGAGGATTGATGACTCCGATGCTTCTGGCCCTCGCGCTCACCGCCTCACTTGCGGATACCCCGGTCACCATCACCCTGGTTCGCTGGCCCTATACCTGAAACATCTCCGGGCCGGCAAGTTTGCTGGCACAGGAAGTGGCGGGCCGCTATCCCGGGCGGGTGCGGTTCGTCGAGGAGAATTTTGGGGACTCGGAGCTCGCCGGAAGGTTTGGCGTCGAGCAGTACCCGGCGATCTTCGTGGACGAGGCCCTCATCGCGAATCCCTGGGATTTCGTCGACTGGCCGGGGACACCCAAGGGCCGCTACGTTCCCTGGCTCGAGGCCGCGAACCGCAAGAAGTTCGTCCGCGATCTCGAGACGTTCGTGCAGAGGCGACTTGCGGGCGAAAGCATCGAGAGTGTCGACGCGCCATCGGGCGGTTCGCGTCTCCCCGTCTCCGAGCTCCCCTCGTTCGAGGCGGTGACGCTCTCGGGTGCTGCGATCTCGCGAGAGAGCCTCCTTGGGCGAACGGTGCTGGTGGAGTTCTGGGCGACCTGGTGCCCGCCCTGCCGCACTACCCTGGCGTTCCTCGGAGAGATGGAACGCAGCAACCCCGACCGTCTCGCCGTCGTCGGAATCGCCGTAAGCTCCGAAGAAGGAGACGTGCGGCGCATGCTCGGTGAGATCGAAGGAGCGCCGTCGGACTCGGTGATGGGTCAGGACGATCTCGTCGCGAAGTTCGGGCCCGTGCTCGCGGTCCCGACGCTCATGGTCTTCGGGCCCGACGGAAAGACCGCGGAGGTCTTCTACGGCGCACCCCCGGACCTCCACGATCGAGTGAAGCGCCTCGCGGAAGAGCTCAACCGCTAGAACGAATATACGCTCAGCGCAACCCGGTGACCGTCGGGGTCCCGCACGAAGAGTGTGTGCGGAGTGCGATCGTCGATCGGGACTCCGGCGGCCGCGAGCTTCTCTTCCCAGAGCTCGAGATCCTCGGCCGCGAGGGCGAGCACGTGGCCGGAGCCTTCGTCGGCGCCCGTCCCCCGAAGCGTTCGCTCCAACATCAGAACGACCTCTCCGGCCCGAAGCCAGACCGAGCGGGAACCGTCCCTCTTCATCTCCTGGAGCCCGAGAAGCCCGCAGTAGAACTCCCGCGCCGCCTCGAGGTCCCGGACGCGAAGGGCGATATGGTGGATGCGCACCTCTCGGATGGTACCGGCTTGCGCTTCGGCCGGCAAAGGCGAACAATAGTACGGAAAAGGAGACTGCTATTTCATGACGAGCCCTGATTCGAATTCCCTCCAGCTCGGAGGCCAGGTCCCGAACTTCGAGCTTTCCGTGTACGACCCGGTCAAGAACGATTTCGGGAAAATCAGCCTCGACGAGATCAAATCCCAGGGGAAGTGGACCATCCTCTTCTTCTACCCCGCCGACTTCACCTTCGTCTGAGCGACCGAATTCGCTGCTCTGGCAGAGCAGCAAGATCGCTTCAAGAAGCTCGGCGCGACGCTCGTCACCGTCAGCACCGATACCCAGTTCGTGCACCTCGCGTGGAGACAGAACGAGAAGAGCCTCGAGAACGTGCAGTATCTGATGGGCGCCGACCCCTCGGGTAAGGTCTCCCGGCTCTTCGGGGTCTACGTGGCAGACGCGGGTCTCGCGCTCCGCGGAACTTTCCTCATCAATCCCGAAGGCCGGCTCCTCAACTCCGAGGTCAGCTTTTTCAACATGGGCCGGAACATCGACGAGCTGATGCGGAAGTTCAAGGCGAACCTCTACCTCGCGAAAAAGCCGGCGGAAGCCTGTCCGGCGCAGTGGAAGGACGAGGGAGACAAAACGTTGACTCCGGGACCAAGCCTCGTCGGGAAGGTGCACGAAGCGCTGGCGAAGTAGATCAGCCGTTCTTTCGGCGGTTCAGAAGAAACGCCTTGATGAACGGCTCGATGTCGCCGTTCATCACCCGGTCGACGTCTCCGACCTCTGTTTTCGTCCGGTGGTCTTTGATCAGCCGGTACGGCTGAAACACGTACGAGCGGATCTGACTTCCGAACCCGATCTCTTTCTTCTCGTCGTGCATGGCGTCGAATCGCTCCTGCTGCTCCCGGAGCCTGAGGTCGTAGAGGCGGGCGCGCAGCACTTTCATCGCTACGTCCTTGTTCTTGTGCTGGGAGCGCTCGTTCTGGCACTGCGCCACGATGCCCGTGGGAAGATGGGTGATTCGAACCGCCGAGTCGGTCACGTTCACGTGCTGACCGCCTCGTCCGCTCGAACGGAAGGTATCGATCCGAAGGTCTTTCTCGTTGATTTCCACCTTCACCTCGTCGTCGATATCGGGAAATACGAAGACCGAGGCGAAGGACGTGTGCCGGCGCTTCGCGGCGTCGAAGGGTGAAATTCGCACCAGCCGGTGAACTCCCACCTCGGAGCTCAGGTAGCCGTAAGCGTACTCCCCCATCACGTTGAAGGTGGCGCTCTTGATGCCCGCTTCCTCCCCTTCCTGGCAGTCGATCATGTCGCTCTTGAACCCGCGCGTTTCCGCCCAGCGCAGGTACATGCGGAGGAGCATCTGCGCCCAATCCTGGGATTCGGTGCCGCCGGCGCCGGGATGAATGCTCACGATGGCGTTCGTCGGGTCGTGCTCTCCCGAGAGGAGCTTCTGGATCTCGGCCTGCCCGACCTCGTGCTCCCATCGGTCCAGATGAATCTCGAGGTCGCTCTCGACGCTCTCCCCGTCCCGGGCCCACAGAACGAGAGTGCTGGTCTCGTCCTCGCAATGCTGGAGCTTCTCGATGATGTCGATCTCCCCCTTCAGATGGCTCCGCTCGCGGGAGAGCTTCTCGCCTTTCGTCGGATCCGACCACACCCCGGGGTCGGCGAGCTTCTGCTCTACTTCGGAGAGGGATTTTCGGAGGGCAGCTTCGTCAAAGATAACCTCGAACGTCGCGGGCGCGGCGGCCGAGGTCCTCGTATCGCTTGAAGAGATCGTCTTTCGTTATCGGCATTACTGGCCTTACGATTTACTGGGTGATGTAAGGTCTGAATTTCTCTTCGTCGCGCAGCTTGGTGGCGACCGTTTCCGCCTCGGCGCGGGTCGCAAACCTCCCGACGCGAACCCGGTGAAGCCCGGCGTCGGAGCCGGCCTCGAGGTAGGCGCGGTAGTTCTTGCCCTTGAGTCGCGAAAGAAGGGACTGCGCCGCGTCCTCCGTCTTGAGGGCGACGACCTGGATCGTGAACGCCCCGCTGTCGGCGCCGAGGGTCGATGCCCGTCGAGCGGCGGGCGGCGGCGCCGAGGCGGTCTCGGGAACGGAAGCTCGAGGCGCCGGAGCGGTCTCGCGAGGAGTCACGCTCGCCGTGGTCTCGGGGCTCGTCGAGCGCATGGGCTCGAGACGCTTCGGAACCTCGTCGCTCTCGAGGCGGGGGGTGTAATCGAGCGCGGGCCGCGCGGCAACGGACGTGGCGCGCGGGGCCGGCGCGGCTTTCGGGAGCGTTCCCGCCGCGATGTCGTTCTGGGCCACGGCGAGCGTCGCGTCGCGGACGCCCCGGCCCACCATGACGCCGCACAGAAACACGACCACGGCGATGGCGAGCGCCGCCATGAAGAAGAAGACCAACTGTTTGTTGTTCAACTGGACTTCGTAATAAGCCCCGTCGTCGTACTCGGCCATCTCCCACGTACTCCTTGATTTCGCGCGGACTGGAATCCGTGTATTGTACCTCAAGTTTTGCTTGAAGTTAACAGGTTTATGTGCCCGGAATTCCAGGCTGGCTCTGGCTCAAGATGGTGGTCGCGACGGCCTCCTGCTCGGCCTTCCCGAACCTTCGTCCGACCTCCAGCAGAAGCCCGTACGTAAGCTCGTTGAGCCCGTCCACGAGGACCGCCTTTTTCGCTTCGTGGGGCTTGTCGCCGAGGTTCTGGAGGAGCTGGTCGAAGTCGACCCGGCCCGCGGTTCCGAGCTCCACGTCCTCGAAGAGCTTCGGAAACTGCTTCGCGACCTCGCCGAGAACCTGCTCGGTAAAGACGAGCGCCTCGTCGTCGTCGACGACCTTCGACCGGAGCGACGCGCACACCGCCTCGAAGCTTCGGTTGTAGTGCTCGACGATCTCCTGGAGCTCGTACTCGAGCTCGATCCCCATCCTCTCCGACTCTCCCGTGCCGCCGCGATCGAGCACTCCCGCGGACAGAAGCCCGAAGAGGATCCGGAGCGTCTCGAAATTCGGAAGATAGCTCATCGTGAGAATCTGCTCGAGGTTCAACCTTCCGTTCACCAGAGACAAGACCTGCGATTCGTCCTCGTCGAGGCTCAACTTGTGAGTAAGACCTTCGGCATGTTCCGAGGACCGCAGCACTGTTTCGAGCGGACCGACGCCGGCATAGATCCTGGTGTAATCCTTGAGCCTCCGGATGCCTTCGACGATCACGTTGCTGGAGTCGAGGTCCAGAACCATCGGGCCCTCCGCGGAGAGGTCCTTGATCACGAACTCGTACTCTCCCCGGGCCCAGTCGAAGAGGCTGTAGACCACTGCCTCCGCGTGGCGGTGAATGGCGACGAACAGATCGTCGGGAGTGATGATCCCCTGGTCCACCAGGACGGCGCCGAGCTTCTTGTCGGGCGAGATGAGCTTCGACGCCTCGAGGAACTGGCGCACGGTGGCTTTCCCCGTCTTGATCAAAAACTCTCCCAGGCGATCGTCCTGAGCGTTCGACATCGCGTAGATGATGCGGCCCTCTTTGAAATAAATCGCCTTCCAGCGGCCGGCGTCGTGAAAGTTGAGGATTCCCGTTTCCTTGCTCCGGCTGATGGTGCCGAGGAGCTCCGGGAGGCTGGATTCGGAGAGCGAGCCCCGAATGCTCAGATCTTCACTTTCCCCGCTCATCGGGTGCACCTCCTTTGAAATGGTTGAGGAACGGGCTGATCAGATCGATGGGAAGCGGGAAAACGATGGTGGAGTTCTTCTCGGCAGCGATCTCGCTGAGCGTCTGCAGGTACCGCAGCTGTATTCCCAGGGGATGCTGGCCCACGATCTTGGCCGCGGCCGCGAGCTGCGCCGACGCCAGGAACTCGCCCTCGGCGTGGATCACCTTGGCCCTTTTCTCGCGTTCTGCTTCCGCCTGCTTCGCCAGAGCGCGCTGCATCTCCGTCGGCAGATCGACGTGCTTCACCTCGACCGACGTCACCTTGATGCCCCAGGGGCCGGTGTGGCGATCGAGGATATCCTGGAGCTGCAGGTTCAGCCGATCGCGCTCGGCGAGGAGGTCGTCGAGCTCCGCCTGACCGAGGACGCTCCGGAGCGTCGTCTGGGCGAGCTGCGAGGTCGCGTGGAGGAAGTTCTCGACCTCGATCACCGCCTTGACGGGATCGACCACCCGGAAGAAAACGACGGCGTTGACCTTCACCGAAACGTTGTCGCGGGTGATGATGTCCTGAGGAGGAACGTCGAGAGCCACGAGCCTCAAGCTCATTTTCACCATGCGATCGATGGGCGAGATCACCAGGACCAGTCCCGGCCCCTTGGGCTTCGGCAGAAGGTTCCCGAGGCGGAAGACGACGCCCCTTTCGTACTCGTTCAGGACCTTGAGCCAGTTCAGGAGGAAGATGGCGACGATGACCAGAACCGCGAGTGTCCCTGCCGATAAACCACCGAACATGATGAGACGCTCCTTCTTTATGAATGGGCTTTAATTACAGCAATAGCGATCAGGATCCGTTTGCCACTGGCTCCACGTCGAGCGTCAGTCCTTCGATTCCGACGACTTTGACTTTCGCCCCCTCCGCGATGCGGTCTTTCGCGCGCGCGTTCCAGTACTCGCCATGGATGAATATCTTCCCCGTGCCGTCGATTTCGGTCCTCACGGTGCCGATCGTCCCGAGGAGTCCCTCCTGCCCCGTCACCGGGACGTGGCGCTGCGCTTCGACGATTTTGCGCCCCAGGATGACGACCAGGGCGGCGAAGAAGATCGTGACCGGGAGAATCACCGACAAGCTCACCTCCAGCGCCGGGGTCGGAAGCGGCTGTTCTTCGAAGAGCATCAGCGCCCCGAACAGGATCGAGACCACTCCACCCGCCCCCAGCGCGCCGAAGGACGGGGTGAAGGCTTCCGCGACCAGGAGTCCGAAACCGACGAGGAGAAGCAACACCCCGACGGCGGTCACTGGCAGAATCTCGAAGGCGAAGGCCGCGAGGAGAAGCGCTATGGCGCCGACGATGCCCGGCACCAGCAAGCCGGGATTCGAGAACTCGAGGTAGAGCCCCGCGAGGCCAATGAGTCCGAGAAGAATGGCCAGATTGGGGTTGGCGACGACGGAGAGGATGCGATCCTTCGTCGACATCTCCTGGAGCTCGACCTTCGCCCCCGCGGTCGCGACCACGACCTCGCTCCCGTCGATTCGGCGGACGGTCGCCCCATCGAGCTTCGAGAGAAGCTCGGCTTCGCTGTTAGCGATGTGATCGATGAGGCCGGCGTCGAGCGCCTCCTGCGCCGTCCAGGACTTCGCTTCCGTTACCGCCTTTTCCGCGAGCTCCGGAGGCCGTCCGCGCCGTTCGGCGATCGATCGGGTATAGGCAGCGGCGTCGGATTGAATCTTCTTCGCCAGAGTCTCTTCGATTTCCTGTCCCGTTCCAGAGACCGGCGTCGCGGCGCCGGTGTTGGTTCCCGGGGCCATCGCGGCGACATCCGCGGAGAGGGTGATGAGAAATCCCGCCGAGGCCGCGTGGGCTCCGGCAGGCGCGACGTACACCACGACCGGTCTTTCGCTCGAGAGAATCGCCTCGATGATATCCCGGGTCGACTCGTAGAGGCCGCCGGGAGTCCCGAGCTCGATGAGGACGAGCTCGGCGTCGTCTTCCGCGGCTTTCTCGATCGTGCGGATGATGTGACGGGCGGAGACACCGTGGATGATGTCGTCGACCTCGACTTTGTAGATGAGACGCGACGGCTCGGCGCTCGCGGGGATGCAGAAGGACAGACCGACACAAACGGTTGATAGGACGCGAGATACTCCCATGGATCTATTTCTTGGATTATACCCCATTTGTTTCGGTGAAAAGCCGGTGTTAGTTTCCGTCTCGTGCGACGATTCGTGCCCGCGGCCTTCTTCCTCGCCGTCACCCTCGTCTTCACCTATCCCCTCAGCATCCGGATGGGTTCGGCGGCGGTCGATCTCGGCCCTGACACCCGGCTCTTCCTCTGGACTCTCGGATGGGACGCCCATGCCTTCCGGACGGCGCCGCTCGCGATCTTCGACGCCAACATCTTTCATCCCGAGCCGCGCACCCTCGCGTACTCCGAGCACCAGATCGGAAGCGCGCTTCTCGCTCTCCCCCTCATCTGGGGAACGGGGAACCTCGTTCTGGCGATGAACGCCGTGCTCCTTCTGTCCTCATTCTTTTCGGGATGGTTCGCCTATGCCCTGGGCCGTCAGCTCGGGCTTTCGACGACGAGCTCGATTCTCGTCGGCGCGATATTCGCTCTGAGCCCGCCGCGGTTCTTCCGGATCGGTCAGCTTCACCTCGCGACGGTCCAATGGATTCCGCTGTGCCTCGCGCTTCTCCACCGCTACGCTCGAGGCGGGACGCGCTTGCACCTCCTCGGGGCGGCCTTCGCCTTCTGGCTCCAGGCTCTTTCGGGAGGGCAGAGTGCCGCGTTTCTTGCTCTCGCGGCGGCGGGGCTCGTGGCCTATCTCTGGATCTTTCGCGAGCTTCGGCCGGCGGGCTCGGTGTGGAAAGACGGCGTCTGCGCCCTCGGGCTCACCCTCGTTCTCAACCTCCCTTTTCTTCTTCCTTATTTACAAGTGCGCCAGGAGCTTCCGCTCGAGCGCAGCCTCGACGAGGCAGTCTTCTGGTCTCCCAACGCCGTGAGCTACCTTGCGTCTCCGACCCACGTCCACCGCGCGGCCGCGTCCGCCCTCGGCCTCCGAGGCCTCCAAGGAGCGAAGGCCTACCTCTTTCCAGGATTCGTCCCTCTCGCTCTCGCGCTCCTGGCTTTTCTCCGGGGGCGCCCGGGGCGAAAACCCGAGCGACGTGCGTCTCCCGCGAGCGAGACGTCGAGCCTGGCGCTCGGAGCTCTGGACTTCGCCATCGTTTCCGTTCTCGTCACGTCGCTCCTCATCGAAGCCGCGGGCGGACTCCGGTGGAATCTGGGCGGCGTGCGCTTGTCGGCCGCGGGCGGGGGCCGAGCGGCGCTCCTCGGCCTCTTCCTTCTCGCCCTGCGCCTCGGCATCTTCCGGCGGGCTCCCTTCGCGCTCCTGCCGGCGCTGAGCCGATCCATCGAGAGAGTCCGAAGCTTTCTCGAGCCCCGCATGGGCATATCAGGCGGCTTCTACGTCGTTCTCGCGTTCTGTTCCCTGTGGGCCAGTCTCGGGCCGCGAGCCTTTCTCTACACCGCTCTCTACCGCCTCGTTCCCGGGTTCGACTTCATACGCGTGCCCTCGCGCCTCACCGTTCTTACCGTCCTCGCACTCGCGGTTCTCGCGGGGATGGGAGCGGAGCGCGTTCGCCGCGCGTTTCCCGCCGTCCTTCTTCTTCTACTCGTGGAGCTCGCCGCGTTTCCTCTGGACGCGCGACCTTACCCGTTCGTCATCTCCCCCATGGATAGAGCGCTCCTCGAGATGGAGCCCGGCCCCGTCGCCGCCTTCCCGATTCCCGATCCCCGCGACACCATCGCCGCGGCGAGCCGCCACTCCCTCTACATGCTCAACGCAACCGTTCACTTCCTTCCCATGGTGAACGGTTACAGTGGGTTCACACCGGAGCGGCACGATCGGCTCTTTCGGCAGCTCGCTTCCTTCCCGTCGGAGAACGGCCTGTCAGAGCTCGAGAAACTCTCCGTTCGCTACGCGGTCTTCCACCGAAACGGGTACGACGAGGCGGGATGGAAAGCCTTGCTCGAACGCGTCGACAGCTTCTCCGATCGGCTCGCGCTAAGGAAGACGTTCGACGAAGGGCGACTGTACGAGCTGGTCTTCTCTCGTTAGTCCAAGTCGATCAGATCGTGGATCGTCAGCAGCTTCACGATCTCGAAGACCTTCACCCCCGAGGGGGTCTGCGCCGTGACCTCGTCGCCCTCTTGTTTGCCGAGAAGCGCGCGCCCGATGGGGGAGGTCGTCGAGATGTGGCCCTTTCCGGCGTCGGCCTCCTCGCTCATCACCAGCTTGTAGATCACCTCGTTCTCTTTCTGGTGATCGTAGAGAGTGACCTGAGACCCGAGCGAAACCTTGCCTTTGGGAATGCGGTCGAAGTTCACCATCGAGAGATCCGCGAGGCGCTTGCGGAGCTGTCCCAGGCGAGCGTTTACGAATCCCTGGCGCTCCTTGGCGGCGTCGTAGTCGGCGTTCTCCGAAAGATCGCCGTGCTCCCGAGCCACCTTGAGCGCTCTCGGAAGCTCGATATGGAGCTCTTCCTCCAGGACCTTGATCTCTTCTTTGAGCTTCTTGCGAATGTCGAGGGACATACTTTTCTTGCCTCGGCGGAGCCCGCCGCGAAAAGTATGATACCTATCCCTCTCACGCCATTTCAAGAGACAACGTGAGACTTCTCGAAAGCCCGGCCAACCCCCTCCTCAAGCTCGTCCGGCGGCTCGCCCGGGGACGTCGGCGCGACCCGAGATTTCTCCTCGAGGGCCGGAAGCTCGTTCAAGCGGCGCTCGAGAGCGGGATCGCGATCGAGTGCGCTCTGGTCTCGGTCGGTCGCGCGGCCGGTGAAGTCCAGTCGCTCGAAGCGAGGGGAATCGAGGTCGTGGAAACGACGGAGAAGCTCTTCAGAAGCGTCTCGAGCCTGGAGTCGCCCGAGGGCATCCTCGCCGTGGCGCAGAGGCCCGCACGCTCCGTCGCGGAGCTCGGGGCTCTCGGCGTCGTCCTGGTTTCCGCCGGAGTCCAGGACCCGGGAAACCTCGGCGCCCTCGCCCGGATCGCGGAAGCGGCGGGAGCGCGAGCTCTCGTGTTGTTGAAGGGATCGGCGGATCCGCTCGGCCCAAAGGCGCTTCGCGGCTCGATGGGAAGCCTCCTTCGAGTTCCCCTCTACGAGATCGACGACGTCGCTCTCTTGCGCGAGCGCGGGTTTCGCCTCGCGGCTCTCGTCCCCCGCGGGGGCGTCGATTTCCGCGAGGCCGACTGGAAGCCGCCCGTCGCCATTCTGCTCGGAAAAGAGGCGAGCGGGCTCGACGACGCTATGGTCACAGGTTCCGACCTGCGGGTGACCGTCCCCATGCGGGGCAACGTTGAATCTTTGAACGTCGCGACGGCCGCAGCCCTCGTCCTCTACGAGGCGACTCGACGCCCGCCGTAAAGCGCAATATGCTGGGCCGGTGACGCAGCAGAATCTGTTCTCGGAGGCCTCCCGCGAGACTGCGGGCGCGCGCGCGCCTCTGGCCGAGAGGATGCGTCCGCGAGACCTCGACGAGATCGTGGGACAAGAGGAGATCGTCGGGCCGGGAACGGCTCTGCGGGCGGCGATCGAGAAGGACGAAGTCGGCTCTCTCATTCTCTGGGGTCCGCCGGGAACGGGAAAGACGACTCTCGCCCGGGTCATCGCCCATCGCACCCAATCCCACTTCGTGCCCTTCAGCGCCGTCGTCGCCGGCATCAAGGAGATCAAGGACGTCATGCGCCGGGCCGAGGACGAGAGGAGAATCTACGGCCGCCGCACCATCCTCTTCGTCGACGAGATCCACCGGTTCAACAAGGCGCAGCAGGACGCGTTTCTCCCCCACGTCGAGTCCGGAAACGTGTTTCTGATCGGCGCCACCACGGAAAACCCTTCGTTCGAGATCAACTCCGCCCTTCTCTCCCGCTGCCGGGTCGTGATCCTGAGGCAGCTCACGCCAGAAGAGCTGGTGACTCTGATGAAGCGCGCCCTCGAGGACGAGGAGCGGGGCCTCGGCTCGAAGCTCGCGGTCGAGGCCGACGCCCTTCTGTGGCTTGCGCGACAGGCGAACGGCGACGCCCGATTCGTGCTGAACGTGCTGGAAGCGCTGACCTCCGTCGTCCCCGAGGGGGAAACGGTCGGGCTCGAGACGATCGAAAAGGCAATGCAAAGGAAGGCGCTCCTCTACGACAAGTCGGGCGAGGAGCACTTCAACATCATCTCCGCGCTCCACAAGTCGCTGCGGAATTCGGACGTGGACGCGAGCCTCTACTGGCTCGCGCGGATGCTCGAGGCGGGCGAGGACCCGCTCTACATCGCGCGGCGACTCGTGCGGTTCGCGTCCGAGGACGTCGGCCTCGCTGAGCCCGGGGCTCTCGCGGTGACGATCGCCGCCAAAGAGGCGTTTCACTTCGTCGGCATTCCCGAGGGAAAGCTCGCACTCGCGCAGGCCGTCGTTTATCTCGCCCTCGCCCCCAAGTCGAACTCGGTTTATCTCGGGTACGCGAAGGCGGCGGAGGACGCGTTGAAGGACGTGACCGAGCCGGTTCCGCTCCATCTTCGGAACGCGGTCACCCACCCGATGAAATCCTGGGGCTACGGGAAGGGATACGACTACGCCCACGACCACGACGAGAAGACGACCGGCATGGAGTGTCTTCCCGAGAGCCTTCAGGGGCGCCGCTACTACCGGCCGACGGACGAAGGGTTCGAGAAGCGGCTCAAGGCCCGCATGGAAGAGATCGCGGGGATCAAGGAGACGCTGCGTAAACGCCCCCGTTGAATTTGTCGAAGCCGCTCAGAAGCTCTTCTCGAACGCGACGTCTCTCACCAGAGCATCCAGCTCCGCCTGGAGCCTTCTCCAGTCGGCTTCCAGCGTCCCCCGCTCAGCCCGAATCGCCTCGAGGCGGTTCTCCTGCTTTTCGAGCTCAGCCACGTACCGGCGGCGGAGGCCCTTCTCCTCGGAGCTGTCGCCGAGCTTCGACAGGTTCTCGCGCAGCCTCCCCTGATCGTTGAAGATCGACGCTTGCTCGGAGTCGCGCGCCGCAACGTCACGGCGGGCCGCCTCCAGCTCGTCGCGCTTGGCGACGACCTGGCGCAGGACTTTCTCGATTTCAGAATCGATGGTCCGCTCCTGGAGCCACAACTCGATCTGCTGCGGGCTCACGTTCGAGAGGGCGTAGGTGGTCTCGCGGGCGCTCTCTTCCTGGACGACGAGCTCGGTGGTAACGCCGGGTGCGGCCTCCACGCGAAAGCGATGCTCGCCCGCGGTCGTCTCGGCGGGGGCGGGTGTCTCGACGAGCTTCCACTCGGCGTCGAGAGGGTGCTCGACCAGAACGATGCGGCGGGCGTCGTCCTGGTTGCGCACGACGTAGGTGGCCTTTCTCCGGAGCTTCACGTCCCGCCGCACGACTCCCCGGCCGATGGCGACTCTCGTGACTCGCTCGGGCGCACCCTCCCTGCGGACCGACAGGTCGAGTTGCAGATCGAGGCCGTAGCTCAGAATCCGCTTCTCCCTGGGACGAATGACGTCCGTGAGTCCCTCGCCCGCGAACGCATCGCCGTCGAGGACGGTGAAGCTCCCGGCGTCGAGAGTAAGGCCAGTCTCGTTCACGAGCGAGACCGCGAGACGCGGCCGCGGGTCGCCGTTCCGCTCGTTGTAGATCGATACCTTCTCCCCGGGAATCTCCGTCTGAACGATGGGGAGAAGCGCCGAGCGATTGCGGCCGATGGTGACGGGGTGAGGAAGCCGATATTCGAACTGGTCGCCGAGTGCTTTGGCCTGGGCGGTCGGAAGACGGCTCTCGCGGAGAGCTCGAGTCATAGGCACAGCGGAAGGTGATTCTGCCGCGACGCCGTATGCGAATTCGCGCGCACGTCCTTTGGCCCGCGCTCCGGTCTCGACCATCGGAGATTCGCCGGTTACGGTCACGGTTTCGCTCACTCCAGAGACCTCGAGAGTGAAGTCGAGTTGCCGGGTCCGTCCAGGCGACACGCTTACTTCACGGTACTCCCGGATCATGAAACCCGGCAGGTTCGCGGTGACGCGGTACGTGCCCGGGGCCACCGAAATCTCGAACTCACCGTCCTCGCCGGCGTACGCTTCGCCCGCGGAATCCCCGTCGCGATCGAAAACCTCGACGAGCGCCCCGGGGAGAGCCGTCCCGCTCGAATCGGTGACCGATCCCGAGATCCGCGTTTCCTCTCCCGAAACGTCGAGCGCGGCGCCATGCGTTTGCGGCGCTACCTGGACTCCTTCGGGAAGGGGAACCGTCGGCCTTCGCGAGTAGATCGGCTGCGAGAGATTCTGAATGAAGCTCACGGGCGCGCCCGCCACGAGCGAAAGCTCGACTCCGCTCCAGTCCGTGGCGCTCACGTTGTCCACGATGGCCCAGCCCTGGAGAAGGGGTTTCTCCCCTTCCTCGAGAGCCAGTCGATAGGTCGTCTTCCAGATGGGCGCCTCGGACGTGTAGCTCACCTGGAGCGAGCGCGGGCTCGCGCCGAGGGTCTCGATCTCGAGACGCCTCACGTCCCGCTCGTGTCCAGTGCGAAGGAGATCCAGGTAGCGTGAGACCTGCGATGAAAGCTCGGAATCAAGAAGGCGAATCGCCGCGGCCGACCCCAGCTCGAGCGCTCGCACTTGGTTCTGACCGGTGAAGACCAGCGCCTCCGTCGTCTCGACGGTTCCGGTCGAGCCTACCTCTCGCCTCTTCACTTCCGCCCCCATCAGTTTTCCGGTCACGACTCCCCCGCCCGACTGCACTTCGACCCGGGCGCCCTTGATCTGATTCAGGAAGTGCGCGAGGCCTTGTGCCGACGTAAGGTCGAGCGCGATCTCGTCGAGCCTGCGGTCCAGGGGAGCGAGCGTGGTGTAACTGACCCCGGCGACCTGACCGCCCCCGCCAAGATCGATTACGGTGAGCGACTTCAAGACGTCGTCGAGCTGGGAGCTCGGAAGCTCGATGGCGACGGCCCCCTCGGCGCGGGTCTGACCTCGGTGCTCGAAATAGCCGACGCCGTTCTTGTAGAGAACGACCTTCCGCACGGGAAGGGGCGCTTCCGCCTGCGAGAAAACGCTGGAAACTGAGGCGACGAAGACGGCGGCATGGACG
>CAZKNR010000184.1:0-11471 GCA_964553925.1 uncultured Acidobacteriota bacterium | reverse complement strand
CACCTGGGCGATATCGCGGGCGTTCAACTGCACGATCATGTCGGTGGAGTTGAAAAGAAGCGACTGGGTGAGGATGTTTCGGTCGGCGAACGGCTTCAAAACCACCTCGTCGATGTGGGGCCGGCCGCGGTGATAGCTCTGGTTGGCATCCATGACGACGTCGCCCTCGGCCGTGACCTCGCGAAGCCGGTAGGGTCCGGTTCCAACGGGTTTCTGCGAGAACGGATCGTCGCGGGCGAAGAAGTCGGGGTTCAGGAGCGCGAACGTCGGGACCACCTTGAAGGAGAGCCTTCCGAGGCCGTTGACGATGGGGCGCTTGAGGGTGATCGAAACCGTGTCCTCGCTCACTCGCCGCGTGTCCGCCACCAGCTCGTAGGGGGCCTTGAGGGGGGTGAGGGTCCGCGGGTTCTGGATGAGATCAAGCGTTCCCACGAAGTCGTCGGCGGTCACCCGGCGGCCGGCGGCGCCCGACGAGCCGTGCCACAGGATGTCCCGCCGCAGCTTGAAGGTATAGACCCGGTTGTCGGGAGAAACTTCCCAGCTCTCGGCCAGATCGGCCACGACTTCATTCTTGGGAGAGAAGCTCACGAGCCCGTTGAACAAAAGCTCGGTGACCCGGAGCCCCACCATGTCGTTACTGGTGATGGGGTCCAGGGTAGCGGGCCGGCCGTACTCTCCGTAGACCAGCCTTCCGCCGTTGGGAAATCCGTCCTGCCGGTTTTCGGCTCCCAAGGCAGGGAGAACGACGGCACCTGCCAGCAAAACGGCGACCATAGCTCGTTTCATGTACACCTCCAATTTTGGCATTTGGGATCGTTTCAGTTCGCGATGCGGGCGTCTCCCGCAGCCTTCTGACGCGCCGCGTAGACTCCTTGAAGATTCCATTGCAGTCCCCTCAGACCCTCGAAGGACTTCGCGAGCTCGAAGAGAGTCTCGAGCGCCTGAGGGTAGTCGTTGTTCGAATAGTTGGCGGCCGAGAGGGCGACGAGCAGCAGCGGGTCGTTCCACTCGATCTTGTTCTTGTTGGCGTGATTCCGATGCCGGGAAAGGACGACGACCACTTCCTTCGAATCGAGCCACAAAGGGCCCCGCGAAAGCGCCGCGAGCCCCCAGCGGCCCACCATCGTCTCGTCCGCCGACTCGCCGAACGACTGCGGAAGAGCCTTCAGGCGCTCCGAGAGCGCCGAGGCGACGGGCTCCCCTGGAGACAGCTCGTTCCAAAGGAGAACCGCCTCCGGATAGTTCCGCGTGGATTCCCAGAGGGCGGTGAGGTCATCGGGCGCGGAAGAAGCCGCTTTGATGACCCGAGCTCGCGCGTGGTAATCCGGACCGAGAGCAGGGAGATCGATGGGCTCTAGAACCCTCGCCGCCTCCGCGGTCTCACCCAGGAAGAAGTGAGCGTAGCCCGCGTAGAAACGGCCGAGCTTGTTCGCCATCCCCCGTCCCTCTTGCGCCAGCGGAGAAAGCTCCGAAAGAGCGCTTTTCCACGCGCGACGCTCGAGGGTCTCGAGGCGAAGCGGATCGAAAAAGCGCAGGATCTTCTTGGGATCGGAAGCATCCTCGACGTCGGGGACATCGAGGTCGACGCGTTTCCCATCGGCTACTTCAGCTTCGACGATGGCCGAAGGACGTCTCCCTTTCAAGCTCCGAGCCACGTCGCGGCGCGCGCTCGCGAGGTTCTTCCACTCCGCGGTGAGAGACTTGGAAAGAGCCGCTTCCGAGAGAGCGCTCTCGGCCTCTTCATAACGTCCGGCGTCGAGCTGGTAGAACCCGCGAAACAGCGGGAGCCAGGGAAGGGCTCGCCGCTCCTTGCTGAGAGCGAGCTCTTTCATATACTCGAGGCCGACGTCCGTCGAGAGAAACGAGAGCGCCCGGTAGAGCTCGGCCTCACGGACGTGGGACAGCCCGAGGAGGAAGCGCGCCTGATCGCGGTCGGCTGGTGAAAGGGAGCCCATTTTCGAGGCGATGGCCTCGCGAGCCTCCGCCCATCGGTTCTGGCGGAAGAGCTCCCGGGCGCCCGCGAGATCGGGCTCGGCGGCGGTGGTGAAACGCTCCAAAAGCAGCAGGACGCAAACGAGAGTCGTGGTCGCGATTCTCATGGCAGCCTCACCAGCGGAGCGAGGAAGATGTCGTCCCAGCTCGCGACCTGGGCGCGAAACGCGAGGACCCCTCGGCTGGAGCAGACGAGGTCGTGGTTCATACGAGTGCCGGTCTCGATTCGACGCTCTTCCTTCGTCGCCGCGTCCACGACGTAGATGGGGTTGAACTCCTTCTTCGCGTCGCGGGCGTAGACCAGGGACTGTCCCCCCGGGAGCCACGCCGGCCCCACTTCCGGGTCCTTGACGACGTTCATCGCGAACGCTCGCGCAGCGAGAGCGGCGCCCTTCTTCGGGCCAGAGCCGTCGGCGGGCGCGGCGACGATGGACCAGATCTTGTCCTCGCCCGCGGGGTTGTAGCTCGAGTAGAACGCGATGGAGCTCCCGTCGGCGGAGAACGCGGGCCTCAGATCGTCGAAGCTCCAGGAAGTGAGCTGGACCGTCTCCGGCGTCAGTCCGGTGACGCCGCGGATGACGAAGACGTCGTGGTTGTCGTTGTCCCCCGAGGTGTAGGCGAGCGACGTCCCGTCGGGCGACCACGCGGGGAACAGATCCATTTCGTCCCCTTCGGTTATGGGCCGTTCCTCACCCGTCGAGAGATCCCTGAGATAGAGCTTTCCCACGCCCTTCCTAGCCGAGACGTAGACGAGCCACCTCCCATCGGGGGAGACCGCGGGGTGGCCATCCTCTTTGGACTCCGAGCTCAGAGCCACCGGAGCGCTCGCCATACCACCCTCGTAGATCCGGTAGATGCCGCTTCCCTCGTTTCCGGTGAAGACGAAGCGAGACCCGTCGGGGCCCTTGGGGAAAAACGAGAGCTGGGTATTGAACGACTCGTCATCCGCGCCGAGCGAGAGAAACGCGGCCTCGACGCTCGACGCTTCCTGTTTCATCGAGCTCACCCGTATCGGAGGAGCTTCGGGGGCCTCGGTGTCGACGATGAGGATGGCTTGCGCCGCGCCTTCACGCCGCTCGAAGCTCAGGTATTGGCCATCAGGAGAAAAGCGCGGGTTCCACTCGTTGCGCTCGGAAGTCGCGGAAAGGTTCACCGGAGCGAGATGGGACTCGATGACCACGAGCGGTGGCGCAGCGGGCTCGCCACCTTCGAACTGCGAGCCGAGCACCAGGAGCGGAAGCCAAACCCTCATTGACTCTCCCCGAGCTTTCGCTGGAGCTCCTCCTGGAAGTGCTCCGCGCCTGCCCGCGCCTCCTGGATCTCGGTGTCGTTTCGAAGCTCCTCGGGAAAAAAGTCGAAGTAGTCCTTCCAGCGCTGCGCCGTGTCGTAGAGGAGTTTTTCGCTCGGCCGCGCGTAATAGAGCTTGTGCGACGCGAGCGCGAGAAAGTAGAGCGTGTCGTGGCTCGCTCGATCGTACCGCTCCTTGGGGAAGAACCGCTTGTTGTCTCTCGCCGTCAGGAGAACGGGAATGGCCTTTTCACTCCCCTCGGGGGTACCAGTGAGGTAGTAGGCTCGCCCGAGGTTCAGGAACGTCACCGTGAAGCGCTTGTTGACCAGCTCCTTGTTCTCGGGGCGGCTCAAGACTCTCTCGAATTCGGCGACCGCCTTTGCCGGCTGTTTCTTGGAGTCGAGATAGATCCCACCCAGCCGATTGCGGGCGGCGGAGTAGTCCGCGTGCTCCGACTCCACCGTGGACAAAATGGCGATGGCGCCATCGACGTCGCCCTTGGTCAGTAACGCGTCGCTGGCGCCGAGGACGTCTCTTTCGAGCGCGAAGCGGCGGGAGCCGGTGTAGTCCTCCTCCACCTTCGTCAACTCGAGGACTTTGTCGAACACCCGCCACTCTCCCCCGGCGTTGAGCTTGATGCGCCGAAATCCCATGGGTACGTCGACGTCGAGCGGCGTCATTCCAACCAGACGTCCGTCGAGCGTCACCTCGGCGCCCGAGGGCTGTGACTCCACCCGCAGCCGGCTGATGCTGTTGGGCATGATCACGATCTGCTGGGCTCTCGCTCCCGCAACCTTCACGTCCTCCCGGTGGGGAGCGATTCCACTCCTCACGAACAAGAAGTCGTGCTTTCCGCCCGAAGCCACGGGGACCTGAAGCTCTCCGCTTTCGGAGGTGACGCCGACCCAGGCGCCGTCGCGATAGACGTTCACGTCGGGAAATGCCTGCTCGAAGCCTTCCCGTCCAGCCATCACCGTGAGCGCGAGACTCCCATTGAAAGCGGCCTCCCGGTTGCGAGGAAGAACCACTAGCTTGTCCCCCATCGTGAGATCTGAAAGCTCCCCCGTGGGCACGACGGTGGAGCTATTCGCGGTCACCGACTTGACGCTGCCCTTGCCCAGGGTTTTCAGCTGGGTGGGATTTAGGGAGCTCAGCCGGAAGAAGGTGACCTCGTTTCCCTTCTGGAGGCCGCGATCCTGCCCCGAGCCGAGGCTCGAGACCACTTGACGCCCGTCGATGGCGACGACGTGACCCTCGAAGGGAAAGACCTCGAGGATCTTTTTCGCCGCGTTCTCGCAGATGGAGCGCACCTTGGCGCGCTTGTCGATCTCGGCGAAGGCCCCCAAACGCTGGCCGCTCGCCGACAAGACCTGGATGGAGACGATGAGACGGTTGTCATTCGTCACTTCCGAGAACACGACCGCGTCGGCGAGCTTCGAGAGCGGCGTCTTCTCCCAACCCTCCGTCAGAATCTTCTCTTCCGACAGACCCGCCGAGGCCATCGCCTCCGAGAACGCGCGCGAGTCCACGCGGCGGAAGCAGGTGTAGGAGAAAAGGTAGTCGGAGAGCCGGTCCTCCACTTCGGGGAGCGCCGATTCGACCTCGCTGTCGCCGGGCTTGCCGTTCTTCGAGGGGAGGACGGCGATTCGATAGGCGGGCGCGTCTTTCGGGTAAAGCGCGACGACGACGTCTCTAGAGCGTCCGCTCACGGTGGCAATGGAAGGCTCCGGAAGGAAGCCCTCCTTGGTTACCTCGACGGTAAACTCGCCCGGAGGGGTAGAGAGGCGAAGGGTGCCGGCGTCATCCGTCGATCCCACGGGCCGTCCTCCGATGACGACCTCGGCGCCGGAAATGGGAACGAGGCGTCCCATCGACTCGTATGCCGCGAGGAGCGTTCCGTAGACCACTCCGATCTTCGAGAGGCTCACGTTCAGGACGTCGGCGCCGCGCAGGGTCGCGACTTCGCTCCACGGCTTGTAGCCCTTGAGCTTCACCGCGATTTTTCCTGTCTTCGAGATCTGGTCGCCGAGGGGAACGCTGAGCGCTCCGCTCGCGTCGGTGGTCCCCAGGGGGTTTCCGTCGATCTCGACGTCGGCGCCTGCCGCCGGCGCTCCGTCCGCATCCACGCGGATGCTCGAGACGACGTCGACGGGCGTGAGCGATGCCTCCAGGTTGTAGGCCAGGGTCGTGGGAACCGCTCGGTCCCACTTCCTGACCACGACCAGCTGCTCCCAGGGAGCGAAGGCGAAGCCGGGACGATCGAGGGTGGCGGAGACGGTGAGCTCCTCACCCGTCCTCTTCTTGAATGGAAAGGTGATATTTCCCTCGACGTCCGTCTCGCCCTGGACCGCGCCCGCGGCCAGAACCCGAACTCCCGAGAGGGGCTCGCCGTCTGGCGTTGACGCGTGAAGGGTCAAGGTGAGAGTGGGTGGCGCGACCCAGCCCTGCTGGTAGGCAAAAAAGCCGAGGCCCGCCAGCATCAGCACGAGAGCGAGAACGATACCAAGAACGACCGGCAACCATTTCTTCATGAGCTACTCCCTGGGAGATGGGACCTTCGTCAGAAGGCGTTAGAACTTCGGACGGCTGATCTGAACCTCGCCGGGCGCGTGGATGTTGTCGTCGTCGGCCTCGGAGAGATTCTTTCCATCCGCTTCACCGATCCGGGTGAGATTGAGATCGACGCGCTTGTACTCGTGGCTGCGGACGACCACCACGCTCCGCTCGATCACGTACCCCGGAACCATCGCCTCCACGGTGTAGGTGCCGGGGACCAGCTTCGGCGAGCGGTATTTGCCCAGGGGGTCGGTCTCGACGGAGACAAGTGTCCCTTCGAGCGTCCCCTCCTGGTGAATGAAATTCAGCGTCACCGGGACGTCGGTCGCGGCGGTTGGCGGCAAAGCCTCCCCCAGGAGTTTCGTCTGACCGTGGATCAAAGGATCGCGCCAGAACATCATTGGTCTGCAGGCGATCGTGCCGAGAACCGCGAGAAGCCCCGCGGCGTAAAGGATTTTGCTATGCATCATCTTCCTCCTCTGGAAATCACTGGGGAACGACGACGACGGGTGGCGGCTCGACGAGCTCGACGAGGCCGACCTCTCCCGCTTCTGTCGTCACCAGAAAGCGATCGGAAACGAAAGTGGCTTGTGAGAGCAAAACGTCGAGATCGACGGACTCGTCCTCCCCTTCATTGCTGGAAGCCGCTCGATGCGCCCGGCCCGAAGAATCCAGCCAGACCAGCACGCCGTGGTGAAGGGCGGCGCCGACGGCGGGGGAGGGGACGGAATGTTGCAGCCGAAGCTCCCCGGTCGCGACGTCGAAGACGCGAAGCGTTCCCGAGCCGAGGAGAAAGATCGCGTCCGACTCCATGGTGAACGTCTCTCCTGCTTCGAGGGATAGATCCCAGGAGGGGCTCCCGTCTCTGGACGCGAGACCGACGATCTTCTCTCCCGCGTGGAGAATCAGTTTCTCGTTCGAATAGCCGAGGCTCTGGATGGGTCCCGAGAGCGCAGTCTCCCAGCTTGGACGAAGAGCGGTACCCCAGTCGAAAGCGGAAACCCCGCCATCGCGGGTCGCGACGGCAAAGCTCTGAGCACCGGTCGCGGCGGCGGCCACGATCTCTCGGCCGAGATCGAAAGAGCCCTCGAGGGCGTTGCCAGCCCCGTCGAAAGCTCGGATCGATCCCGAGCGGGCTACGGTCACCCACGAGGGCTCGCGCTCCGCGCCCGTGGGCGCCATGGCCAGGACGGCTTCGAAGTCTCCCGTCGCGCTCCACTGCCGAGCGCCGCTCGTCGGATCGAGGACGTCGAAGCGGTCCTCGCCCACCACGGCGAGACTCGGTCCCGGGACGAGTTGTCTCACGGCGCCCACGTCTCGGCTCCATAGGGTGCGGCCGGAGTCGGGGTCGAGCCCGAAGATCTCGTCGCTCGCAGCCGCCACCAGCGTGCCCTCGGACAAGAGGGGACGCGCCGACACGCGCTGTCCGGCGCGGTACCGAGACAGAGGCCGGAGCGACAAGGCGTCGAACGAGTAGATGAACCCTTCCTCGGTCGCGAAAATGAGCCTGTCGCCGAAAAGGCGCGCTTCGCCAAAGAGCCTTCCCTGTACGGGAAACGTCTCCCGCGCGAGAATGGCGGTCTTCTCGCTCTCGGAATAGGCTCTCTCGCCTTCCAGCATGGCGTCGAGAAAGCGACGGTTGATCTCCTTCACCGCTTCCTCGGGGTAGTCGGCGAGGGCTTCGCCGGTTTCGGGATCGAGAGCTTTCAGAATTTGCGAGACCACGATCAACCGCACCGCGCCGCCCGGTCCGCTCTGGACCACGAGGTCGGTCGCGCCCGACGCCGCTTTCTCGGCTCGAAAGCGCGGCTCACCTAAGGGCCCGTACAGATGTACCGCCCCGTCCTCGGTCGCCGCGGCCACGAAGCTTTCACCCGCCACCGGAGCACCGGCCAGACGAGACCCCAGATCGATGGACCAGAGCCCCTTGCCGGTCTTGGCATCGAAGGCCGATAGATGACCGTTCCAGGTCCCGCAGACGACGAGTCGCGGATCCCGACCCGAGAGGACGGGTGGGTGCAGGGCGGGACCGGGAAGGACCGCCTTCCACTTCGCCTTGCCGGAGCTCGCATCGAGTTGAACGAGCGCTCCGGCCTTCGTGGCAACGAAGATAGAGCCGTCCTCCCGAACGGCGGGTCCCTCGGACCTTCCGTCGATCGCCGTGGACCAGAGCTCTCCTCCGTCGGTCGCCGAGAGAGCCACCAGCCGATCGTCTCGAGTCGCGACCCAAAGGGAGCTTCCGCCATCCCAGCCGACGGACAGGACTCGCCCGCCGGCGTCCTTACTCCATAGGAGTCGCGGCGTCTGTCCATCGAGCCAGGACCACATGCCCACGGAGCCGACGCCGTCCGCGACGACGGCGCCGCCGGGCGCGGTCAGAAACCCATAGGCGCTCGAGAAATCCGCCAGTACGCGCTTTTCTTTTCTAAGCCGTCCTTCCTCGTCGGCAGTGAGGAAGTACACGGCGCCGGCCACTTGTGCGGCAACCGGCGCCCTATTCGTGGGGGCACCGGCGCGAGGGGTTGCGATCGCGTCGGCTCCCAGGTCGGAGAGCCACTCGAGCCGGAAGATAGGAGCGTCGCCGGACGGTTGTCGAGCGAAGGAAGAGGCGGCGCCCAGGTGGACGACGACCAACGCGAAGAGGGCACCTCGAACGGGCGCCGAGCCCGTTGACTTCTTCGTATCGACCTCCGATTGAGACGGCTCCCGCGCTCGATGAGAAACTCTGTGACCCCGACGCGGTGAGCTCGTCGATTAGTGCCGCTTATGAAGTTTTGAGGATGTAACTAAAAATTCTAAGCCCAGGATTCGGATTCGTCAATGCCTGCGAGAGATCTGCGAGAGGTGCAGGGCCTAGTTCGCTTTCGCGAGCCCGGGAGCAACCCGTTCGTGAAAGCTCGCGAGCGCAGCCGGGTTATCGTTGCGCTCGGTGAATTTGTAGCTCCCGCCGCCGCGCACTTTCACGCTCAAGTCTTCCTTTCCGAGAGAGAAGCTCTCCACTTCGGATAAGGCAACCGAGAAAGCGTCCTTGTGAGGGGAATCGTACTCGAGCGTGTCTCCGCTCGCCCGGAGAACACCTTCACACGAGCCGATGCCGATGCGGTGCTTGTGTTTTACCGCCACCGCTTCGTTCAACGTGGCGACTTCTGACACCAGATCGACCTTGATGTCACGCTTGCCGCTCTCGACCTCGAGAGTCTCGGTCTTGGTCTCGTAGCCGTCGGCCCCAACCGAGAGCACGTGCCGGCCGGGAGAGACGTTCGAAAGCTCCAGGGGCGTCGTCCCACGGTCCTCGCCGTCGAGCAAGACCTTTGCCCCGGTGACGTTCGCCTCGACGCGAAGCGTTGCGAGCGCGGCGACGAGCTTGGCGCGCACCACCTGTGGCTTGGACCCGAGATCCACCCGTTTCTCGAACGACGTGTAGCCGGCTTTTTCCACCTTCACGCTGTATTTTCCGCGAGTGAGATCCGAGGCTTTGTACGGCGTGGTACCGACTCGCTTGCCGTTCAAAAGGACGTCCGCGCCGGCAACGTCGGAGCGGATCTCGAGGATACCGGTCGTAGGAGCGTCACGAGTCGTCGCGGGTTCAGGCTCTGCCGCCACATCCGCTTCCGGTGCCGCTTCCGCCAGCGTATCCTCCGCTGGCTCGCTTTCGACTACGAACTCCTCATCGACCTCGGGAGAAGCGCTCGCCACTGGAGGTGACGTCCTCAACTTCATCCAATACCAAAAAGCGCCACCCACAACAGTCAAAACGAGCCCGACGAGAACGAGAGCGACGAGGACTACTGCGATCACTCCCTTTCCCGCGGTCTTTGTCGAAACAGCGGGCTTGGCCACTGCTGCCGGCGGCAGGTTCGGTTGACTCACGTTCGGTTGATCCGCGGGTTTCTTGGTCTGGGGATCTTTGTCACTCATGGGTCCGTCCTTTCACAGCTCTCGCCTTCGTCGTCATTAATGAAAGCGGCCCGGGCGAGTACGGCGGCGAAATTATGGAAACAATGAGTACAGTCAAGCCCCTTGATGGGCCTTCGGCTACGTCAACTCAATTTTGGGAGCTATCGTAGTCACCGTACGGGAGGCAGAGTGGATTGTCAAACAATCTTTTCGACGGAAAACTCTGCTGGCGGCTACGGCGCCGCCGCCGCCCGCTCCGGCCGGTCGAACGCGGGCCGGCCGTCGCCCGAAGCGAGATCCCAGCTCATCTGGTGGACGAGGCGAGCGATCCGCTCGAGCTTCTCGTACTCGATTTTCTCCGGCCGGTCGAACTCGGTGTGATAGTCGGGGTGAAGGCCGGTGTGGAAGAAGAGAGAGGGGATGCCTTTCTGCAAGAACGGCCATTGATCGCTCCGCCGAAGAAGGTTCGATTCGTTGTTGTCGTAGCGCATGAGGAGCTCGAGCTCGACGGAGCGGTTCGATTCCTCGACCCTCGATTTGAGATCGCTGCTGTAGGTGTGGCCGAGGATGTTGACCCGGTTCCGATTCGACTCCGCCGTCTGGACCTCGAGACCGCGAAAGCGCCTTCCGCCGCCGACCGGCACCTCTTCGTTGCGGCCGATCATGTCCATGTTGAGTGCGGCGATCGTTCTATCGAGCGGGACCAGCGGGCTCTCGGCGTAGGCCCAGGCGCCGAGAAGGCCTCGCTCCTCGGAATTCCAGGCAGCGAACAGAACGCTCCTTCGAGGGCGGGATCCTTGAAGCACAGCCTCCGCGTAGGCCTCGGCGATCGCCAGGAGCGCGACCGTTCCCGAGCCGTCGTCATCGGCGCCGTTGAAGATCCGCGCCTCGTCGGCGCCATCGTGATCGTAGTGGGCGCAGACCAGGACCCATTCGTCCTTCAAGCGCGGGTCGCTTCCTTCGATAGCGGCGACGACGTTCCGGTCGGTGATGCCCTCCTGGGCGACGCTCGCCTTCAGGGCGACCCGGAGCGAAGGGACGGGAATTGGAGCCGCCCCGCCGGACGCCTCGGCCAAACGCGCCAGCTCGTCGAGAGTTTTGCCCGTGGGCTCGAGGATGGCCGCGGCGACGGTCGGCGAGATCGCGATCGCGGGAATGCGCACCGAATCCGTCCAGCGCGCCAGGGAAAGGCGGGGCATGCGGCGAGGAGTCTCGGGCCATGCCTGGTCCGCGAGCTCCGTGAAGTTCACTTCGCCGGGATGGTTGTGCACGTCGGCGACGTAGAGAATGGCGAGCGCCCCGGCTCGCTGCGCGTAGAGCGCTTTTCTGAGATCGCGCGAATACTCCGAGGTAACGACTCCATCGAAGGCGCTCTCTGGATTCTTCTCTCCCGGCTCATGATCGAAGACGAGGGCGATCTTGCCTCTCAGGGCGTCGCCCTTGAAGTCGTCGTGCCCGAGCTTCGCCGCGCGGATCCCGTAGCCGGTGAAAACCACTTCGCCTTCGGCGCTCCCGCTCGCGCTGAAGCTCTGAGGGAAGAAATCCTGCTTGAGGCGATAGGTCAGAGCCGCGCCGGATGCCGACTTGAGCTCGATCGCGTTCGTTTCGCCGAGACTCGCCTTCGAGAGCACGTAGGGTTGGAAGAAGGACGCTTCCGGACCCATGGGCTTCAGACCGAGCCGCTCGAACCGGGAGCGAATGAAGAGCGCGGCAAGACGGTTCTCTGGGTACTCGGTGA